>SVGD01000016.1 GCA_015056485.1 Clostridiales bacterium | reverse complement strand
TTTCACCTCTGTTATTTATGTATTATTTTTATATATAGGATTTTGTTATTTATGTATTATTTTTTTACCTATATTAAAAAGATATAATCCTAAAATAATACATAAGTGTAATTATGTATTATTTTTTTAAAGACTAAAAATTACTCTATATTTTTATATAGAGAACAACTTATTTTATTCTTCACTAAAAAATGTTTCTGCAATTGATTTGTTTAAAGCTGATGCGATTTTTTTCATAACATCTCTTGAAGGATTTTTTCTACTCCCTTTTTCTAGATGGCATAAATAACTAAATGATACTCCTGCTTTATCAGCAAACTTTTTCAAAGTATATCCTTGTTCTTGCCTAAATCTTCTTACATTATTATTACTCATTTTAAATTACCTCCTTATATGCTAATTATATTAAAGAAGAGTTTTATTACAAAGCTGAGAAAAAATTAATATAAAAAAGAACTTCCAGATTTACTGAAAGTTCAAAATAAATTATATTTTCTTTTTTTCTGATGGTTCTTCCTCTTTTTTATCAATTTCAAAAATTTTATTTTTCCTTTATTTTTTTACAAAATTTATTATAATGATTGTCCATTATATTGCTTTTTACTTTCTTTAGATTTTTCTCCTGTTGTTCTAGCTTTTATTTTACCAAATGATTTAGTCATACTTGACCTTGATGTCATATCCTTTTTTCTTAATGATGCCAAAGACTCATTAAATGAAGATGAACTTATTTTCCCTCTAGGTTTAGTTAATAAACTATCAGCAAATGAATTTGAATTACTTTTTTCATCTACTTCAATTGTTTCTTCATCAGTAACAATTCCATATTCTTGTTTAAGACCTACACCTTGTCCATCTTTATCATCTGTTGCTAGAGCATTTTTCATAAGTTCCTCAATATCTCCGTTGTATTTGTCTTGTCCATCAAAAAATATATATTCTTCAATAAACTGTCTAGCAGAAATTACTTGCCCATTTTTTAAAGTAAATGTTCCACTTTCTGGAATATGTGGAACTACATATTCTTGAATATATTGTAATGCACTAACTTCTCTTCCATTTGGATATCTTAATTTTTTCTCCATCAAGGTAGGATTAATATATTTTTGAATTATAATATTACCATTTTCATCAAAAATACTAGGTGATGTTTCTCCCGATACTTCTTTAATCTTTTTTTCAACAATCTCCTTGTCTCTTAATGCCCTTTCTATAACGGTCTCTATTTGAGGTATTTTAGCAGCATCCATTATTTCTTCTTCTGTTAATGGACTTTTATATCCCATTTCTTCCATAATTTCTTTATGTTGCTCTAATGTTAATCCACTAGCTCTTATTTCTTGGATATAATTATCTTTTATTTTATTAAATAATTCCTTTTGTTTATCTATACTTAATTTTTCATAATACATATCATTTTCAATAAAACTTCTTGTCACAGAATCATACATACCAACTACAAATTCTGGCATTACGTATGCACCTTGACTCAAGCCAAGCTTTGTAGCTTCTTCTTCTGTCATGAATTTATAAAAAGCAGCAGGACTTATACTTTCATTTGTTAAATTACGATTAAATATATAATATTCTTCAGGTAAACTCACTATTATTATTTTTGTAGAAGAATGTCCCCAGTTTTCAAAATTTTCAATTTGTTCATCAAACAATGTTTCAGAACCTTTTCCCAATCCCTTTGTAGTCCAAAACATTTGTGCATTGTTTGTTCTTAAACCATTTTCAAAAATAGATTTCATTATTTCTTCACTTAATGTTTCACCTTTTTTTACATTACCGATTCCATGTCCGTGATAGATGTTGTTTGAATTACTAAAATAGTCCTCTATTCTTTTTTTATCCATAAATTACTCCTTTATCTCTATTTCTTAAAAAAGCTTAAAATTTTATTTAATATTCTTTTGATAATATTTACTTCTTTATATTCAACCAGTGCAGTACATGATTCACTCTTTTCCAAATTATTTTTATTTTTAAAAATGTTATCTGGATTATATTTTTCTCTTAAAATGCTTTCTCTTTTTTTGTCATTCTCACTTAATTCCCTTAGTATATCTTGCTTCTCTTCTTCTGTATTGCATAAATAGTTTATCTGTAATAGTGTTAGTATGCTAATAGTTTCACTTTTTAGCTCTTGTTCATCTAAACCAATATCAGTTCTTATATTAGGAATATATTCTTTATCCATTTCTTTTTTAAAAAAATCTCTTATATTAGTTGGTATCCTATTTGCAAAATCTTCTTCTAATAAATCAAGAATTGCATTAACTTCCGAATAAGCCAATTCTGTTTCTTCTATCATTTGTTAATCTCCTATTTTAATACTCTTTTCATATTTGAATATATTATAACATATTTATTTTTTAAAAGAATAATTTTATCAAAAAATATTAAACTTTTTATAAAAATAAAAAATAAAATTCAAAGATTTCTCCTTGAATTTTATATATTTATAATTAAGTAATTTCTTTTAACATATCTAGTTTTATCTTCTCTACTTTTTCAATATATTTTTTAAAGACTTTACAAAAATCTTTTGTTTCAACTTTTAGATTTTTCTTTCTTTTTCTGAGTTTTATTTCATATTCATCTAAATTAACAGGTTTCTTTGTAAATCCAATTAATAAAGTAGCTATTGACATTCCTTTTATAATATCTGTTGTATCATAAACCATGCATTCTTCATCATCCTTAAAATATCTTACAGCTTCAGTTATAAATTCTGTATAATCACTATCTAATATTAATCTCATAAGTATTTCTTCCATAATAAACTTCACCTCTTATTCATCTCTTCGTTTTTTTATTTCTTCAGTAATTATATTAATGTATTCAGAATAGACATCTATAAATTTATCTATATCTTTTTCTATAAAATATTTACTACTATTCATATCATTAATATGTAAATTATTTAATATTTCACATTCTCCAGCTTCTTTTGCTCTTAGTGCAGCAATTATTAAAATTGCTGAATGATTTGCATATATTAACTTTTTAGTGACATATCCTGTCTGCTTTCCAAATACTTCTTTTACACTTTTAACTGTAAATTCTCTTAATTCTTTATATTTTATAGTGCCTAAAAATTCTTCTAACATTAGTTCATATTTTTCTTTTTTCATTTATATTTCGCCTCCTTTGGCTTTAGTATAAATAATGAAATATGCCTAATACAATTTGAGAAAAAATTTATTTAAAAAAATAAAAGATAAGAAATTAAAATCTTATCCTTTATTACATACTTTTTCTATAATGATTTTTCCATCTTCAATAGACACTTTAATTGTTTCAGCTTGTTTAATATCAAGCTCTCTTCTAATCTCAAGTGGTAATACAACTCTTCCAAGTTCATCTACCTTTCTTAAAAAATAGTTATTTTCTAAATTCATATTATTTATTCTCCTTAATTTTATTTTCTAATATATTTAAGCAGAACTCCCAATCTTCTATTTTAATATCTTCTTTGTAATGAGTCATAAAATAATTTATATTTTGTCTTTCTTCATAATATTTATCCATTTCTTTTTTGGTTAGTTCTAATACATTTATACTTCTTTCTAATAACTCTTTTATTTTAATTCTCATAAAAACCACCTTCTTTAATTAATTTTATCAAAGAATTATTAGTTTAAATGTCGAAAAAAAGGTTTTAAAGTTGTTTCTTTATAATTTTTATATTATTATCATTTAAATATTCTTCAAATTTTTCTTGAAATTCAGCTTTATCCTTTGTTTCTTCTTTCAATTCTCTTAGTTTATCTTTGACTTTCTTAAACAATTCAGTACTAATTCTTCCACTTTCATGTTTTTTATAGAAGAAATTATATCTTGATCTATAATATTCATTTTTTTCAATCTTTAATGGATCTTTATCCTTATTTGGTATTAAAGGAGTTTTCATTTTTATTGAAACAATACTTCCACCCATATTCTCAATATCTTTTCTAATCATATTTAAAGAATGTTCTGAACAGGTAGCTACCAATTCTTTAGAATCTTTTTTATATTTAATATCGAATAATTTCAATGTTTTCACTCCTTTTCAATAAACTATGAATATATCTTTTTAATTAATTGACTTTCTTCATTTGTTATTCTACCACAAATATAGGCCATATTACATAAGCAATGTAAATTATTATAGTTCTTCTCTATTTCTTTTTCTATTATCTCATCAATTAAATAGTTTGGTATAAAGAAATCAAATTGCTCTCTTATTTTATCAGCTTTAGCGTTCCATATTAATACTTTTTCATTTAATACATCAATCTCTTTTTTTCTTTTTTCTATTTCTTTTATTTCTTCTTCATGATTTAATGTATAATTGCTTTTTCTTTTTATCATAATAATTATACCTTTTATCTTTCTTTTATGTTAATAGTCTGTACCCTATTATTTTACATCAAATTTCATATTAAAATCAATATGTAAAATAATACTTTTCAAATTATAGGAGTAATTTATGAAATTTAATAAATATAATGATAAAGATTTTAATATTATAGGTAAAAAATTAAAAGAATACAGAGAAAAAGCAAATATTTCACAAGACACTTTAAGTAATAAATTAGCTTTACTTGGTATCACTTTATATCAAGTAGATATATTTAAAATTGAAAAAAATGAAAGAACTGTAAGAGATTTTGAACTATGGGGAATCTGTACTGTTCTAAATATTAAAGCTGAAGAATTATTTAATCCAAAAGAAACTTAATTTTTTACCTACAGAAATTAAAAAGAAATAAAAGTTCAAGAAGAACTCGAACTTTTATTTCTTATTTTTATCCCCTTTCAGCTTCAGTAGAATCACTATTTTCTATTCCTGATTCTGTAGTACTTTTTGTTTCTTCATCTCTAAATAAAGATTGTTCATAATTAATTCCCATTGCACTTTTTACATTAGCTAATGTTTGACCAGCTAATACCCTTGCATTTGCTGTTCCTTTTTGTAAAATTCTATAAACCTCTGGTTTGTATTTTTCAAATTCTTTTCTTCTTGTTCTTATAGGCTCTAAAACTTCTTGTAATACATCATTTAAGTATCTTTTAACTTTTACGTCTCCTAGTCCACCTCTTCTATAATGTTCTTTCATTTCAGCTATAGTTTCTTTATCTGTACCAAATGCATCCAAATACATAAATACTGGATTATCTTCAACATTTCCTGGATCTTCAACTCTTAAATGATTTGGATCTGTATACATACTCATTACTTTTCTTCTTATTTCTTCTGGCTCATCAGCTAAATAAATAGCATTACCTAAAGATTTACTCATTTTTGCTTTTCCATCAATACCTGGTAATCTTGATATGTCTGGTACTAATGCTTGTGGTTCTACTAACACATCGCTTTTATATGTTTGATTAAATTTTCTAACAATTTCTCTAGTTTGCTCTAACATAGGTAATTGGTCTTCACCTACAGGTACTAAACTTGCTCCAAAAGCTGTTATATCAGCAGCTTGACTTATAGGATAAGTTAAAAATCCAGTTGGAACTGCTCCTTCTCCAAATTTTCTTAGTTTTAACTCTTCCTTAATTGTTGGATTTCTCTCTAATCTTGAAACTGATACTAAATTCATATAATACATTGTTAACTCTGATAATTCTGGTATCATTGATTGAATACATATATTAGTTTTTCTTGGATCAATTCCAGCTGCTAAATAATCAAGTGCTACTTCTAATATATTATCTCTAACTTTTTGTGGATTTCCTGCATTATCAGTTAATGCTTGCATATCTGCAATTAGTATGTATTGGTTATAGTCATCTTGTAATTTTACTCTATTTCTTAATGAACCAACATAATGTCCTAAATGTAATCTTCCTGTTGGTCTATCTCCTGTTAAAATAATTTTTTTCTCTTCACTCATATAAAAATCCTCCTTAAAATTTAATTTCTATTTCATTTAAATTTTCATCTATAAACATCATTTGTGTATTTGCTTGACAAAATTCTTTCAAATTTTGTTCTATATCTTTTGCTGTTTCTATAATCATTTCATTAGTAATATTTTTACTTGGTGCTTCAACAAATAAAGCTATTTGTCTTGTATCATTATTAATTTGAGAATGCATACAATCTTTATAATTCCAACATCTTGTTAAAATTCTTTCATCATCTCTATATACTACTTCACCTGGTTTTGTTAATTCTACATCGTCATTTTTTATTGCTATAAAAGGTTCTTCTCCTTTAGAAATTCCTAAATATATATTTCCATTAATTTTTTCTAAATCATATCCTCCAATTGGTAAACAATGGATAGTTTCAGAAGCTAAATATGCATCTACTGCTGGATTTATATGTGGAATATAATTGTTTTTTATTACTCTAGTCAACAATGCTTCTGCTGAAGGCTTTTTCTTTTTAGGGTTTATACCAAATGATTTATAAGTTTCTCTCCATTCGATTATACTATTATTATTTAATAAATTATCTAAATCTGAATTCTTATTAATAAAATCATTAAATTTATTTGTAATTATGTTATCAATCTCATTTGTTGAATTATTATAAGATAATTTTGCTGTTATAATTGTCATTCTCAATTCTGGATACTTTTTTCTTAATTCTTCATCAATTATTAACTTCATCTTTTTTCCTCCTAGCTTTTACAATTAGATATTCACAATTTTGATTATACTCTCCTAAAGCTTCTTCTCTATTTGTATCTATACCTAAAATTTCTATTTTTTCAAAATTATCCTCTAACATTTTAATAATATCTTCATATTCTACTATTCTATTTTTCCACTCTATATTGCTTACTGTATTTATTAAATTTCCATTTTCATAAATTTTGAATTCTCTTAGTTGTTCTATAATCTTTGTATCTTTATTATATTTTGTATTTGTCCAATACTCATATACATAATTATTTTCATTTATAGATTTAGTTAAATATAGTTTATCATCTTGCGTTATATTATGAAATGCGTTCTTTAAAATCAATTCCATAACTAATTCGCCATTTTCTTCAAGATTTTTAGCAATTGTTTCAATGCATCTTTTTTGCTCGTCATGTGATAGTAAATAGTTAAATGTTGAAAAAGGAATTAATATAGTTGAAACTTTTTTAGGATGAATATATGTAATCATATCATCATGAACTATTTCTATATTATTAATTAAATCATTATTTAATCTATCTCTTAACTTTTTAAGCATGTTATCAGAATTATCTAAAGCTATTACTTTTATTCCTTTTTTAGCCAATGGAATTGTTATTCTGCCTGAACCAGCACCTAATTCCAGAACTTCTTTTTTATCTTTTAGCATTTCGCAATACAAATCTATATCATCTGTCAAATCTTGATATAAGATATCATATAAATCAGGTTCATCTGTTATTTTACTCATCTATTCCTCCTCTCATATATTTCTAAAAATTTATTTATATTTTCTTTTATATCTGTTTTATCGTTTTCTAAATCTTCTAACCATTCTTTTTTACATTCACATTTTGTATCTAATGCCTCATTTACAACATTTATACTATTAGTTTTATTATATTCCTCTATATATTTTAAAAATTTACTATCACATTTTTCACAATTAGATGTACACAAGAAAGGTGATGGAAAAAATTCAAAACCTCCAACTCTAATTGTTCCTATATTACTAGTCCTTCTTAATACTTCAAATACAGACCAAATTCTTGGAGTTCTATATAGATTTAATTCATGTAATATACTAATTAAAGTGTTTTCTTGTATGCTTACAGGTTCTAAAGATATAATATCTATACCATTTTCAAAAGCCCATTTGATTGAATTGACTGAATCTTCTATTGCAAATTTTTCATTTATAAATGGTGGTTTTAATAATATATATCCTAATGAAAATATAGAATTCTGTTTTAATAGTTTTAAAGCTCTTTTAAACTCATCAACTTTAAATCCCTTATTTAGGCAAATATCTCTTATAAATTCATTTGATGTTTCTATTCCCATTCCTATTTCTATCTCTTTATCTTTAATGTATTCTTTTAATTCAGTTATCTTTTCTTCGGTTATATATTCAGGTCTAGATTCAAAAATAACTCTTTTAACTTTATCAATAGTATTTATAATTTTATATATTTCTACTCTTGCATCATCTGGCATTTCATTGTCATTTAAGAATGAACCTGCATTATACACACAAAGCATTGGAGTTTCTGTAAAATCGATTTCAGAAACTATCTTCTTAAATTGTTCTACGTAATCTTTTGAATCTATTTTTTTTCCTCTTGTAGTTCCAACAAAATGTCCACACATAGAACATCCTCCATTATCAATCATCCATTGACACCCAGAAGACCTTAAATAAATTATAATTCTTTTTATAGTTTGCTTATTAAGAATTCCGCCTCTTGTTTCATATGATGCAATTTCAGTAGTATTTATATTAAGATGTGGTGCTTTTATATGTATGTCATCTATAACTCTTTTTAATCTTTCTTTTAAATCTAAATCTTTCATTATTTTTCAAGTTCCTCCTCTTTCTTTATTTTTGCATTAACAGCTGAACCAAAACTTGAAAATTGATCTAAACTTCCTTTTGAATGCATTTCTTTTAAAATATTGTTTATTCTATCTGCAAACTCATCTATATCTCTCTTATCAACACCTGCTTTTCTAGCTATTCCATCTACTGCTGAATTATATAAAAAGTTCTTGTTTAATGAATTTCCTTTTGCTATAAGGTTATTATATATCTCCCTATAAGTTTCTATATCATACATGTTTTTTGAATCTAAATTGATTAAAGAAGAAACTACAGAATAATACATAAACAAATCTCTTTCTATTCCATTTTCATTATCATAATAATAATATGGTGATGAAATTTTCTTATATTTTTTATGGAATTCTTTTGTTTGTTTTATAGGAGAATCCAATACAACCGAATAAGCTCCATCATAATTTAATGAATCTGTTCCTCTATTATTAACAATTTCACACCCTGGTAAAGGAGAGAAAACTCCAATATTTGTATTTACTCCTGCTTTTTTTAATTCCAAAAATCTACTAAAAGTTTCTTCTACATCTGACAATTTTTCTTCTGGAAAACCTATTATAAAATTAACTCTAAAATCAAATTCATCTTTTCCATCTATAATTGTTTTTACAGATTTAGGTACATTTAAATATTTTTTTAATATTTTCTGCATTCTTTGAGAGCCAGTTTCAATTCCTACTTTTATTGTCTTTACATTCATATCATCTAAATCTTGCTTTACTTTATCATCTAGTAAATCTGCTCTTGCAGAAACACTAAAATTACATTGACAACCATTTTGCTTTAATAATTGTGCTACTTCATGAACTTTATTTTTATTCCATACAAAACAATCATGCTGAATATCAAATTTATCTACACCGAATTTTTCACTTAATTCTGTTATTTCTTTTACTATTCTCTCTGCACTCTTATATCTAACATTTCTGTCAAAATAACATGCTGTAGTACAGAAAGTACATTGACCATAACAACCTCTTCCTATATCTAAAGGAAAGGCTATATCTAATCCCGTCTCATCTTTTATTTCCTTAAGTATTGGAAAATACTTTTCATATGCAGGAATAGGAAGTTCATCAAGATTTTTTATAGGTTCTTCTACAGGAGTAGAAACAATTTCTGAATTTTTATTCCTATACGTCAAACCACCAATTTTACTCAAATCACCATCTTTTTCTAAAGTTCTTATAAGTTCTGTATATGTTAAATCGCCTTCTCCTGTTGAGATTACATCTATAAAATCAAATTCTCTTAAAATATCATACTCTAAAGATGTTACGCCTGGTCCACCCATTAATATTTTACAATTTTTTTCTTTCTTTAATCTTTCTGCTAATTCCAATGCATATGGTAAATTAGTTATAGTTACACTAAATGAGTAAATATCACTGTTTTGTTCTTTTAGTTTTTTATATGCATATTCCATATAATTATCATTTGTTATTTTATCTCTTAACGCTAAACAAGATAAATCTATTATATTATTATCAATTTTTTCCCTATCTAATAGTGATGATAATACCATAACTCCTAAAGGTATATCTGGCATACATATTATTTTTTCATCTTCTTTATAATCACTTGGGTTAAAAATAGGTGCAACTAAAGTAACCATTTTTACTTCTCCTTACTATATTTCTGAAATTATTTGTTTTCTTTTTCCACGAGCAGATACAGGTAAATCCTTAACCAATCTAACTTCTACTTCTGCTTCATTAAACAATAATTTTTCTACATCTTTCTTTATATTTGCTTTTATTTCCTCTGTTAATCCTTCTCCTGGTATACATTCAAAAACAACTTTATCTATTTTTTCTTGAATAAGAACCCATGATTTCAATGTATTTCTATATTTAATTAATTGTACATAGCCTACATCTAATAAATATCCTGATGATAATACTTTTCCAGATTTAAGTTTAAATGTTGAGTTTTTTCTTCCTTTCAATTCTTTAATCATTTGAAATTCACGACCACACTCACACTTAACTTCTTTTGGAAGAATTGAAACTAAATCTCCTTGTCTATATCTAATAAGTGGCATTGCATAATTATATAGGTTTGTTCCTAAAAGTTCTCCTAATTCTCCATCTGGAACATTTATACCATTTTCATCAACTGCTTCAATAATGTTTAAATCTTCCCAAATATGATATCCCTTATGTTGACATTGAGCTGCTACTGTACCACATAATTCTTCTGAACCATATTCATCTAAAACTGGCACATTAAATATTCTACTCCATTCATCTCTTTGTTTTTGTGTTGACATTTCTGATTTTACGCATATTGCTTTTAAATTTTTGCTTATCTCTTTTATTTCTTTTTCTGATAATTCTCTTAAAATATCCTCTAATCTTGATGGATACATAGTTAATAGATTTGGTTTTGTTTTTAATAATATTTCTTTTGATTTTTCTATACCATCTAATGTACAAATAAAATGCATTGGAAAACTTCCATCAGGTAAACTATCTCCTAAAGGGAACTTACTTGTATAAACATAAGTATGTACATCATCTCTGTTATAACCATCTGCAATTAAGTCAAACATTCTATAAGAAGTAAACACTCTCATAAGCATAGTTTCATCAGAATATGCTATGTTTAATGTCTTACCTGTTGTCCCTCCTGTAATTCCAATTGTTAAATCATCAACATTATATTCTTTAGAAACTGTATCATTAGGGAATCCTTCTATTAATTCTTCCTTTTCTAATATAGGTAATTTTTCAATATCCTTTAAAGTTTTTATTTCTTCTATTTTTATTCCAGCTTCATCATATTTTTTCTTATATAATGGAACATTGTTGTATGCATAATTTACTAATTTAATAAACTTTTCTTCCTTTAATTTTTCAATTTTCTCTCTACTTAAAAATTGATTTCTTTTTAATCTTGTTGTAGTTTTTGGACAATCCTCCATAATTTTATTAATCATTTCATCATTAATATCTTTCATTACAATCTCTCCTTATATATTATTTTAATATCTTTACTTGTACTTACTGAGTACATACAAGCAAATGTAATCTCAAATTCTAACCAATCACCAACATTTATATCTTTATCGGCATTATGTATGTCTAAAATCAAATAATCTGTAGAAGAACCTAATACTTTTATTCCTTTATCCTTCGGAATTAAACCTTGATCATCTAAGAAATCCACTTTTCCTACAGAAACTAAAGCCCTTTTTCTAATGCCTTCATCTTCAAAATTTGGTTGTTTACCAAATGCATCATAGAATGTTTCTCCGATTGGTTTTGAGGGTTTTTCCTTTACCTCAATAACTTCTGCTTTCAAAACGAACGTATCAGTATAAGTATTTTCAATTGGTTTTTTCCAAAGATAAGTTAAATCTCTCGCTAATAAAATACTCTCGCCTACCCTAAGATTATTTATCTCTTTGGGAATAGTTTTATCTTTTACTAATATCAAAGAGGTTGTATTACCACCTGAATATATGTTTAATTTTCTTCCTAAAACCAATTCAACTTTTTTTCCCACACTTACTAATTTTGAAGTGTTTTCTATTGAAGGAATAACAGAGCCATAACAACTTGCATTCATTCCAATTCCTTCAATAACAACATTACTTAATTGCATTATTTCTTTTACACTATTAATTAATTCTTCATCTGGATAAAATCCTTCCCTTAAATCACCAATTTCCAGCATTAACACTAATTTCAGTATCTTATTCTTCTTTATACATAATTTATTTATTTCTTTTATCGTTTTTAGTTCAGTTATTAAAACAATATCTGTGTATTCAATAACCTCTTCTAATTCTGATATAGCAGGTACTCTTATCAACCAAATTGGAACTTCTATTCCTGCATTTTTCAATTTCTTTGCTTGTCTTGTTCTTGATACTGCTAGGCTAGTACAACCTGCTTTAACCATAGCCTTTGCAACCTTACAGTCTGCATCACATTGTTTAACAACTCCTGTTATGTCAATACCTTGTTGTTTAGAAATTTCAACTACTCTTTTTGCATTATTGTATATTTTATCTACATCTATATATAACTTTGCCATTTCTACCTCTTTATTATTTATTTAAAAGTCTTCTACCTCTACCTTTTAAATTGTAATAATATCCCATTAATTCTCCTATATCAAAATCATCTTCTATTACAAAAGGATTTCTACTTAATGTAAAGCATTCATCTTTTTTCTTTAACTCTTCAGCATCTTTTTGTATTTCCAATATATCTTTTTTCCATATATTTATGTTCTTTATTCTTAAATCTATCCAACCTGTCTTAGCCCAATTTTCAATACTTTCATTTGTAATTTTTGTTTTTTCTTCTTTATTAGGATATAGGCTATATTCACCTACATATGCTTCGTTATTTTCTAATAATATTGGAATACCTAAAGATAAAACTTCTTGTATAATATCTGAATTATCATTTAAATACTCAATTATTTTGTTATATATTGTCTCAGACTCGTTATTTGTTATTTCTGTAAACGTAGGGCAAACACTTTTTATCAAAAACAATTCATACAACTGTTTTGCCATAGTTACTCCTAAATTTCCAGTAGCAATACTTGTAGTTTTATTTTCCTTCATTAAACTTTTTATTTCACTAATTACTTTATCTCTCATTGTTCTTCCAGCATAAGTTGGAGATATCATTCCTGAATCCAAATATGCTAAAATATTTTTATATGCCTTTCCTTCTATATCAGAAATAACAGCATCAGCTACTTCTTCTTTTGTTACTGCCTCCATTTGTCCAATTGTTGTCAATGCACTCATTTCAAATAATGAATAAACATGATTCTCACCAGCTCTAACTACAGGGAATCTTAAATATTCGTCTGTTTTATTTCCATTATATTTTAGGTCTTCTCCAATTTTTAGCATTACCTTATCTACTAATTCAACCTTTTTTATAAGCCCTATATCAGTTTCAATTGGTTCAAATTTTGCATTATCATATCCTACAAATGTTGATGGAATTACTAAACTTATATTTAAATGTGCAACATGAGATAAATTCCATAATAGCTGATGAAAAACACCTGCTGATGATATTTTCCCCATTAAAGCATAAGATAAAGTTGATTTAGGTGTATCACCATGAGTATAAGGCATATTTATTCCCATTCCTCCTAAACCAGTTGTTGATACTTTTATATATTTTTTTACTTTAAAATCTTCCATTGCAATTTTTAGCGAATTTACAAAATTTATAATTTTTGGTACAAAATCATTCAACAAAACTTTTGTTAAAGTTTTTTCTTTTTCTGAGGAATTATCATTTACTGTTTCCAATAATTGTTCTGGTTTATATGTACTACCTAGAACTGTTCCAGTATTAATAGAATCTACTACTATCTCAGGTTTCCATTTCTCAATTAACTTATATATTGTTGATTCTTTTAAAATTTCTTCCGTTGGATTAGAATAATAAAAGTTCAATAAATAATCTTTTTTCTCTAACATCTCTTGTTCTTGACTTAAAGTATTGTATTTATATGGCATAAATACATTTCCATAAGATGGGACTAATTCAATCCCTTCTGCTTGTTTCTTAAATTTTACAATTTCATCATCCGATTCCTTTTTAGTCAAATTATGTAGTATGATTCTTTCAGGTTTCATGTCAATAATTCTTTTAGTAATAGCTTTTCCTATTTGACCTACTCCAATTATTAATACTGTTTTCATTTTAAACCTCCTAAAAAATCTTTTAGCTTTTAATAAAGCTATGTTATAAAAATTAAAAATTATAACCTAATTAAAAAACAATAATCTTTTCCCAACTTAAATCCTTATCTCCAAAGTGCCCATAATTTGTTGTCTTAGTATAGTTTGGTTCTTTTAAGTTTAAGTAATTTATAATTCCATCTGGTGTTAAATCAAATTTTTCTTTAATTAAATCTATTAATTCATTTTCAGTTTTTTCGCTTGTTCCAAAAGTATTAATATTAATAGATAAAGGTTCTTTCTTTCCAATTGCATAAGCCAATTGAATTTCACATTTTTTAGCATATCCATTTGCCACAATGTTTTTTGCCACATGTCTTAGCATATATGCAGCAGATCTATCAACTTTACTTGCATCTTTTCCAGAAAAAGCACCTCCTCCATGTCTTGAATATCCACCATATGTATCTACTATAATTTTTCTTCCTGTTAATCCTGTATCACCTAAAGGGCCTCCAATAACAAATTTTCCAGTTGGATTTATTAAAATTTTTGTTTTTTCATCTATCATTTCACTTGGAATTGTATTTTTAATAACTTTTTCTATTAAGTCTTTCTTTAAAACATCCATACTTACATTTTCTTTATGTTGAGCTGAAATCAAAATTGTTTCAATCCTTTTAGGTTTGTTATCTTCATATTCAACTGTAATTTGAGTTTTTCCATCTGGTCTAAGATATTCAATTTCATTATTTTTTCTTACTTCTGTCAGTCTTTTTGCAAGTTTATGTGACATTGCTATTGCATAAGGCATTAATTCTTCCGTTTCATCTGATGCATAACCAAACATTATCCCTTGATCACCAGCTCCACCTATATCAACACCTAATGCTATGTCTGGACTTTGCTTTGTTATATTTGTTTCAATTTTACATGTTCTATAATCTATATCTGTATTTTCATCATCATATCCTATCTCTTTTAATATATTTCTTGCTATATCTTCTACATTAATAACTGCATTTGTTGTAAGTTGTCCTGCAATATTAATTAAGTCTTTTGAAGCAAATGTTTCAATTGCTACTCTCGAATTCTTATCTTGTTTAAGACACTCATCTAAAATACTATCTGAAATCAAATCGCATAATTTGTCTGGATGTCCTTCTGTTACGCTCTCTGATGTAAAATAATATCTTTTCATAATAAATACCTCTTTTCTAAATTTTTTTATTATCTTTCTCCTAAATCTAAACCTAATTCTTTTTGTAAATCAGCAACAAGATTCTCTATGTCTTCTTTTTTGTGTCCAGGAGTTATTATAATATGTGCAAATTCCTCATTATTTTCTTCAAACGTTGCTAGTTGATATTTCATACAAAGTTCATCGCTTGGTTTCTTTATAACAAATATATTTCCCTTTCCTTTACGTTCAGGACACATCCCTGCTTTACTAGCTTGTTCTATAAATAAATTTATATTAGTGCAATACTCTTTTGGATCACTTCTTTCAAATGTTTCTTTAACTCTTTGATATGTCGAAAAAGGCAAGAAATCCCTTGATCCCAAATAAGTTGAATCTTCTTGCCCTATATAATCGATAAATTTATGAGTTTTATATTTGTTTGAAATTATAACTCCATTAACTTTTGGGTTTCCTAAATATTTGTGCAAACTAACAGATACAGAGTCAACACCTAATTCTGATAAATCTAATATTGGTGCTTCCTCTTGATTTTTTGGTATACCTCCATAAAAAGCTGCATCTAAATGTATATAATGTGGTATTTTTAGTTCCATTAATCTCTTTTTTATTTCCTCCACATTATCTATTGCTCCAGTTTTAGTAGTTCCCCATGTTAATAATAGAATTGCTGGTTTTTTTCTTTCTTCCCAATTTGTTCTACATTTATTAATTAAATCTTCTATATCAATTATTCCATCTTTAGTTTGTATTTCTATATTTTCATATATTTGTCTATTCCCTTGATTTGCAAATTTATTAACACTATAATGTGATTCTTCTGAATAATATAGTGTTCCATCTTCATATTTTGAAAATCCTTCTCTTAAGCCCCAAAAATTTCCTTCTGTTCCACCAGATGTTATATATCCCCAATAATCTTTTCTATCTAAATTAAGATTTTTACAAAACAAATCAATTATTTTGTTTTCTATTTGTTTATTATCCATTTTATAATTGCCTTGTTCATTAGGATCACCACAACCATTTATTAATGGTAGTTTACCTTCTAAAAATCTTAAATACTCTACCGTTGCAGTATCATCTTTTGAATTTGCTGGATATCCAAACATAGTATTTTTCAATTGTAAATTTGATTTTAAAAATAATTCAGCAAACTCAACAATTTTTTCATCTTCTTCTAAATATTTTGAAATTTCTTCAAATGTTTTCCCTTGTTTTATTAAATTCCTATAATCTAATATTCTTGCAACTAAAAATTTTCTTTTTTGTAATTGATTAATCTCTGATTCGCATCTTTTAAGCCATTCACCTAGTTCTTCTTCTTGTGAATCTGTTAACTCACCTTCTTTTTGAAGAAAATCATTCATTATTACGTCATATTTATTTAAGTTATTATCCATTTTTAATCCCCCTTGTAATATTTATAATTACATTGTCAGACCATCTTTTAATATATACGAATTTCTCCTCTGTTTTCTATTAACCTTTGCTTATACATAAATAAATACCATGAAAAAATCATCGGCTTTAATTATATAACAAAAACCACGAAAAGTCAACATTTCTTCCGACCTTTCGTGGTTTTCTTACGATTTTCCATTATTTAATTATAATTTTAATATTTCCATTTGTTTCCATAATTTCTATTTCTTTGGTTAACAATACTAATTTTTTAATTTTTTCTATTATTTCTTTGTTTTTA
This sequence comes from Clostridiales bacterium, assembly GCA_015056485.1. GTDB lineage: Bacteria > Bacillota > Clostridia > TANB77 > CAG-508 > CAG-452. The sequence continues at coordinate 13,612 of SVGD01000016.1, read as the reverse complement.
ATTTCATTTAAAACTTTAATATACAAATCTTCTTCTTTTAAAATTGAAAAACAAATTTCTTTTTCTTCTTGTTCTAACAAATACTCAATAATATCTGTTAAAATATATACTATCGTTTTTATATCACATGTAAACCCAAAAATGTTGTTTTCATTTTTTATATCAAGTTTTGCATTTTTTATTTTAAAATCTATATTGAACAATGAATTTAATAGTTGTTCTAAATCAGTTATACTAATCATAGTTTTTTCTTCTATTTCCAACGACTCAATCATTTCCATAATACTTTTTAATGCAATTTTTATGTTATTAGAATATTTTTCAAATTCTTCTTCTGATATAGTTTCTCTTTCTATTGTAATACTATTAACCAATCCCCCTATAACCATACCTTTTTCTTTTATCTCTCCTATAAATCTGTATAAGAATTTACCAAAAAAATCATTTCTATATGTTTGAGCATCAATTTGCTTTTCTTGTTCTTTAACCAACTCTAAAGTTTGTGCGTGTTTCAATGCTGACTTTATTAATCTGTAATTCTTTTCTTGTCCTTCTCCTTTATCTATGTAACCTTGTATATCATATTTTTCAAGCATTTCTTCGGCAGGTAGCATTTCTGCATATCCAGTCTGCAAATAAATTATTATATCCTTATTAAATTCCCTAATTCTTCGTATAACTTCATCACCATTAATTGATGGTTCCATGTGATAATCTGTTAATAACACATCAACCTTGTTATTTTTTAAGTATTGAATAGCCTCTTCTGGATCTGTAAATGAAACAACATCAACCCCATGTCTTTTTAATCCAACCTCCAATGGTATAATAAAAGTTTTTTCATCATCAATAATCATTACTTTATTTGTTTTTTCCATTTAATTTTCCTCCTTAATTCTTGGTATATTTATATAAAAAGTAGTCCCTTTATTTTGTTCACTTTCAAATGATATTTTTCCATTAAAATCTGCTTCTATAATATTGGCCGCTAGGTATAAACCGTAATCCTGTACCTTTTGTACCTCTTGTAGTTAATATTTTTTTAAATAAATCGTGTTTTATTTCTTCTGGTATTCCTCCTGCATTGTCTATAATCTTTATTATTATTTCTTTTTCATTATCTTGTGCTTCAATTCTGATTTCACCTTGCCTATTGTTATCTTTATATGCATTTAACGAATTTCTAACTAAATTAACTATAACTTGATACAGTTTACTTTTAATTCCATATATATTTATTTCTCTATCAATTTGTGTTTTAATAGAACACCTTTCCTTGATTATTGCATGTTCTTCTGCATTTTTAATATTTGTTAAAACATCATTTAAAGTAAATTTCTCTTTTTCTAAACTATCATGATTTCTAAATTGTTCCCTTGAATTATTAACTATTTTTAATATCTTTTGTATAGCTACCTTCATATTATCTAACAGTAATTCGTATTCTTCTTCATTTGAATCTACTTTAAAATCATATAATAAATTTACTGTACCTTCTATTGCTGATGCTGGACTATTTATATCATGAGCCATTCCTGCTGCTACTTCTCCTATTGCAGAAAACTTTGATTGAATACTAATGATATCTTGTTGATTAATTAATTTCTCTTGTATCTTATTATAATAATAAGACAAATCCCCTAATTCATCATTAGACATAATTGGAATTATACTGTTTTCTGCTATATCATTTGAGTTTAATATTTCTTTTAAATTATTAGATATTTTAGATGTATTCTTTGATATGTTTTTTGCCCATATCTTAAGTATAATTGAAAATATTATTACTAATACAAATATAATTGCAAAGTAATATAGTAATAAATTTTGATCTACTATACTAAACTTAAATCCTATAAGCCATTCTTTTCCCAATGCATCTTGGATAGATTTTGCATATACTTGTTCATCAGTTCCAAAATTCTCATATAACATACCTTCTTTAAAATTTTGATAGAAATAGTTTTTATATTCTATAACAAAATTTGAAATAGGCTTTTCTAAATTGGAATTATAGGTATTTTCATTATAAGGGCTTACAATAAAATACGAATCATTTAAATCGTTGAGTGGTATTTCATTTAATTTATTAATTAAGTAATCTCTATTAATTTCCTTTTTATCAAACTCCATTGTTTTTAAATATACTTTATAATAGTTTGCACTTGCATAACCTTTTTGTTCTATAGCTTTTGAGTAGCCTATTAATGATAAAATCACGAGAACTACTACTATCAATGGAATTGTTTGTAAAATCAAGCTCTTTGTATTATTAACTCTAAATCCAATATCCTTGTTATATGCTTTCGTTATTTCATAAGTTGAAGATAATACTTTGTTTAAGTATTTTTGGGTTGCAATAAATGTTAATAACGAAACTATTGATGTTATTGCTACAATCATCAATGTAAATTTTACTATTGTAAAAAATTGAACTAACATTATCAAATTAAATATAATACCTATACTTACAAACAATGACATTTGAATTATTAATACTTTGTATGGTATGTTCTGACATTCTTTTCTAACTTTGAATATTTCATTATCAGATATTTTCTCTTTATTTGTGTATTTATTTATATATTCTGTTATATTCTTCATTATAACTTTAAAAGATATTAAATGAATTGTAATACCTAATATAAAAACAATTAAATATTGTTGAATGTGAGTTAACTGTTGTACTTTCTCTTGAAAGCCAAAATCCTCTGATAGTGGTGGAAAGCTTTGTACAACAGGCATTATAAAATAAGTTAAAGCAACAGTAATTAAATCTATCAATATAATTGTAAAGAAAAAAGTTTTTCTTGAATTTTTTAGTTTGTTTATTTTATTATTCATTCTACCACCTATTATTTTCAATTATTTTTCTAATTTTTGCTATATACTTGTGATTAGTTTTTTCCCACTTAAATCCTGTCATATTCAATACTTTTAGTGTATTCTCAATTGAATATTTATTTAGATTATTCTGTAAAATATATTCCTTTATATATTGGCTTCCTACTTGTTTATAATTATTTAAAGTTATCAAAAACTCTTGTTTATCAACAATATCAATTTTAATGTAATCTAACATATTTATAAGTTCTTTTATTTTTATCTCATTTTCATTTACAATATGATAAACTTTACTGTTATCATTTGTTTCTAAAATATTAATTATACTTTTTGAGCATTCATCTACAGGACTAAATTCTACTCTAAATTCTAAATATTCCTTAGCAATTTTTTTTATATCTGTCATTAAGGCTATAGCATTTAGAAATGCATTTTCTGAATAATTCTCCTGAAACTTACCATCTCTTAAACGTGGCATAATATTTCCTAATCTAAATATTTTAGAGTTAACATTACTTTTTAATATTTTTTCTTCTGCATAATACTTTGTTATTAAATATGGATTGTTGTAAAACTCTTGATTAATATATAAAGTATTCTCATCATAAATGATATTTTTTGTATTATCACCTTTAAATCCTGCTATAGACAATGTTGACATATGTGCCAATGATATATCTTTTTTGCAAAATCTCAGAATATTGTCTACACTATTTACATTAGTTTCATATAACTGATTATATTTTGCATAATGTCTAACATTAGCAGCACAATTTATTACAGTTGTTATATTTTTTTGTAATTTAATATATTCATTTTCTTTTAATCCAAATTTATCTTTTATTAAATCTCCATCAATTACAATTAATTTTTCATTAAGTTTATCTTTTAATTCTTCTGTCAAATTAAAATAATATGATATTTTTTTAAATAACCTATCTTTGCTACTTATATTCTCTTTACTTCTAATTAAACAATAAATTTTTTTTACAGTCTTATTATTTAATAATTCAAATAAAATATGAATTCCTAAAAAACCAGTTGCTCCTGTTAATAAAACTTGTTTTAGATTAAATTTACTTGTATTATTTTTAATAGGTAAATCATTAAATTTTTGTTCATTTACATTAATAATATTTTGATCTATTAAATTTGAAAGTTCTTCTACATTAGAATAAGTATATAAGTCTTGCATTAATACTCTTGAGTTGTTTAAGTGTGAATGTAAAATAGACATATTTAATGAATCTAAACCAAGATCATCCATAAAATCATCTTTAATTGAAAAATTATTAAGATTAAATTGATTTTTTATTAAATTGTATATTTTACTTTCTGTTTCGGTTTTTGGTAAAATTATTTTTTTATAATTTAGGATATCTTTAGCACTTTCTCTTAATTTCTTCTTATCAATTTTTCCTGAATTATTTACTGGAAATTCTGGTATCGCAATAACTTCTTTTATTCTCATAAAAAAAGATAAATTGTTATTAATATGTTTTTTTATTAATGTTGCATCTATATCATTTTCACTTGACTTTATAAATAATATCAATGATTTCGTTGTATTAGTATTTATATCTATAATACAAAATTGATATTTATTTCCAATTATCTTATTAACTTTTGCTTCAACTTCATTTATAGATACTAAATAACCATTATTTACTTTAACCATATTGTCTGTTCTTCCGATATACTCTAATTGTAATTTGTTGTTTATTTTAGCAATATCACCTGTTTTATATATATCTATAAATTCATTCTTTTTAATAACATTTCTAATATTTTGAAATTTTGTTTCAGTTAACTCCTTTAAATTTAAATATCCGTTTGAAATATTTTTTAATGAGAAAGCATCTTCATAAATAACTAATTCACCTTTTGTATTTGTTGGCATTATATCCCCAAAATCATTTACTATTAAAGCTCTACTGTATTTTATTGGTTTTCCTATAGTTGCACAATTTGTTTCAATATTATCCTTATCTATAATTGAGTATGTAGAAAACATGGTAGTTTCTGTTGGCCCGTATAAATTTAATATTTTTAAATCTTTATACTTATTAAATAAGTGTTCTACTAATTTAGGTTTTAACGTTTCTCCACCTGTTCCTAAAATTTTCAAGTTTGATAAATCTGCATTTATTTCATTATCTATATTATTAATATGTTCTATCCATTTTGGTACTAAAAAACTTCTTGTTACCTTTTCTTTTTGCATAATTTTAATAATTTTTTTAGGATCTAGTTCATCATCTTTAGATATTAATATTAACTTTCCACCATTTAATATAGATGTATATATGTCTATACCTGATGCATCAAATGAGTACTTTAATAAAGACATTGATATATCATTTTTAGAAGCTTTAATATTATTATCTTCATTAATTGAATACAATAAACTATACACATTCTTATGCAATAATTTTGTTCCTTTCGGATTTCCTGTAGAACCAGATGTATAAATCAAATAAATAATATCATTACAAGAATTTATATTATTAATCTTATTAGGCAAGTTTCCTAATTTCTCTTCATCAACAATTATTACATTCCTATTTTTTATTAAATCTTTATGTACTTTACTGGTTAATATACATAATGGATTAGAGTCATTTATTATATATTCCATTCTATCTTCATTTTCTTCAGGTAAAATAGGTATATAATATCCACCCGCCTTAATAACAGCAAACATTGCTATTATCATTTCAATACTTTTATCAAAAATCAAAACTACTGGAGCATTTCTTTTTACTTCGTTTTTTCTTAAAGTATATGCTAAATCGCATACTTTTTTATAAAACTCTTTATAAGTTATTTCTTTATTTTGATGTTTCATTGCAATTCTATTTGAGTGTTTTTTGCAAATAACATCAAACAAGTCAGAAATACTCATTTCATTAAGTTTTACTTTGCCAGTATTATTAAATTTTAATAACTTCTTTTTCTCTAGTTCAGTAATAACATTTATATCTCTTATAGCAATTTTTTGACTGTTTATAACTTGCTTTATAATGTGCATAATTATGCAATGTATATTTTCAATATCTTTTTTTTGAAAAAGCGTAATTATATAATCATAAAATATTTCTAGTACCCCATTCATTTGTGATACATGTATAGTAATAGGATTATTTTGATAATTAGTAAAATACCATTCTGTTTTTCCTAAATCACCATTCAATTTATTACTTAAAGCATTAATTTGATAAGAAAAACCTATTTCATACATATTAGTTGCATAGTTTATATCTGCATATAGCTTTTGTATTTTTGTATATGGAAACTTAGAATGTCTAAACAATTTAAAATTATTTTTATAAATTATATTGCATACTTCCAAAAACAAATCATTCTCATTAATTTGTACATTTAAAGGTAAATTTGAAACAAATAAACCAATATTGTTTAATTCTTTCTTGTTTCTATTTATAAAAGGTGTTCCTATATTCAAATTATTTATGCTATGTATTTTATAGTAATAAATTGAAATTACAGCTAAAAAGAATGTATATTCTGTTATTTTATTTAACTTACAATAATTCTTTATTTTACTTGTTATATCTTTATTTATAATTACAGAAACTCTTGCTGCTTTATTTTCTGAAATGTCTTTATTATATATTTTTTCAGTCGAAAGATTTTTAACATATTCGTTCCAAAATTCTTTATCAACTTTATATTTATCAGAAATATTATATTGTTCGTTATTTTTTATTACTTCTATATAACTTTGTTTTTTTATTTTTTCAAGTACTTCAACATTTTCAATTATTGGATATAACTCTTTTATTTGTTCTGCAACTTGTGTCATCCCCCATGCATCATTTATAATATGATGAACTTTATAGATAACATAAGTTTCTTTATTATATTTTACAACTTTAAAATCATATAATTTATTGTATATATTTATTGATTTTTCCTTTAATGCATTTATATAATTTGTAAATTCTCTCTCTTTATTAAATTCTAATAAATCAATTTGTTCATACACATAGTCTGTAATATATTGCATAATTGTTCCATCTTTTTCAATAAATCTGATTCTAAAAGAATCATTAAGTTCTATTATTTTATTTAATGTTTTTTCTAATTTATAAAAATTTAAATTTTTACTAAATTTAATGCTAACTAATAAAATATTACAAGCATTATTTGATGTTAATAAAGATTTTTCAACTTCATAAATATTTTCTTGTGAATTAGTTAAATCTAAATACTTATTCATTCCACCACCTACTCATTTTTATAGTATCACATTGTATTAGTAAAAAAATGTCGAAATTTGATAAACTATGTGTTCTTTCAAATATATATCATAAAGACGAATATTTTTCAAGTTATAATCCACAATATATCGTATATCACATTGTTTGTTTTTTCGACATTTTTTGATATTTTATTTGTAGGTGATTATAATGAATGATTCAATTTTGCTTGGAGATGTATGGAAAAAAATAAGGAAATCAAAAGGTTATACTCAAGAATATGTTGCTGAAAAATTAGATTTAGGAACTAGATATATATCTGATTTAGAACGAAATAAAACAATAGGAAGTCTTTCAACTTTAATAAAATTATGTAATTTATATGAAGTAACTCCTACAGTTGTTTTGCAAGAGTACTTAAATATAAAAGATGATTATAAAATTGATACAGATTTAATTGGTTATTATTCTTTAAATAAAAACCAAAAACAAATTATACTTAAACTAATAAATTTTATGCAAGAATAATATTTTTATTCTTGCATACCCTCATATATTAATTTAGTTGCCAACTTAAATCCAATCATAAATTGATTTTCAGAATCCAAACTAGATAATTCATTTTCTAATTCTGAATATCGTTTGAATTTTTCCAATGCTTGAGTGCTTAATTCTTTTTTTATTTCTTCATATAATTCAATTTTTTGGCTTCTTTTATCTAAAAATTCTTCTGTTTGCAAAAAACTAGCATCGGGACAAATTTCTCCTCTATAGAGTTTTTTTAATATATTGTTATTCTTAACCATTATTTCACCCCTTTTAAATTTGTTTTTTTAATTCTCTAATACACCCTGTACATATTGGTTTATTTTTATATTTTATAAGCTTTTTACTTTTTTTGCAAAAAACACAACATGGCTCAAATTTCTTTAAAATAATATTTTCTTTTTCTACATATATTTCCATAGGTGTCGCCATTGCTAATCCAAGTCTTTCTCTAATTTCGATAGGTATTACTACTCTACCCAATTCATCTACTTTCATAGAAATTTTTCTATCTTGTTTACTCTTGTTTATAAAATTTTTCATTATAATAAAATCATCTAACAAATACATTCTAATGTTATCACCTGATTTAATGTTAAATTCACCACGCAATATTGCAGGTATAACAAATCTTCCCAATTCATCAATTTTACGTATTATTCCTGTATTTTTTAAATTGTTTTCTATTTCCATATTATTTCCTCTTTATATATTTTTTTAGCATAATTATCATCTATTATATATGTTGTTTCTATATCACCTATAAATATGCGATCGCACTTCTTATTTAACAAAAAATCTGGTATTTTATTGCCATCTCCAGAATATATTATTTTACCATTTTTTATAATAGTAGCATTTAATAATGTCTTTTCACATAATATTTCATTAAAATCCCCCAATTTTTTTTCGCATTATTGCTAACACGACTAAAATTGTATCAGTTTTTTATACTAAAATCAATATAATAGTTAAAAATATTAATGAGGTTATTATATGATTAGTAGAAAATTTAATGGAATGGCAAATGTTATTGGATCTAAAATTCAAAAATTAAGAAAATCAAAAAATTGGTCACGTTCTGACCTATCAAATAAGCTAATGATGCTTGGTATTGATATAAATTATGATTCAATATATAAAATAGAAAAAAATAAGAGAATTGTTAAAGATTTTGAATTGTCAGCATTAGCAAAAGTTTTAGATACAACGGAATCAGATTTATTACAAGATTTTAAAAAAAGCTTATAATATAAAAAGGTATATTGGAAAACCATATACCTTTTTTAATATTATAAATCATTTATTTTCATTATTTAATTTTTTTAGTGTATCTTCTCTTATTTCTTGTCTTAACTTTATCAAATAATCAGAAAAAGAAACTTTATCATCTGCATATGTTTTATTTAATTCATATTCCTTAGAATTCCATGTTGATAAATCCGAAATATTGTGTTGAACCAATGCTTCTAAGCCATCTATAGCCTTATAAATTTTAGCTTCAGATGTTTTTAGTTCTTTCATTTCTTCATATAAGTCAATCATTTCTTTAGAATAATTTGGTGGTAGACTTTTTACCCAATTTGATAATAGGATTTCTTCATTTTCTTCATCTTTTTCAGTCTTTATAAATGTTGGTATATCACCTGTAAACGCTTCTCCTAAATCATGTATTATACACATTCTTATTACCTTATCCATATCTACTTCTGGAAATTCATCTCTAATAAAAAATGCCATTAAAGTCATCATCCAACTATGTTCAGCTACACTCTCATGCCTTCCTTTAGATGTATAACAATGACGAGTTGCATCTTTTAATCGTTCTGCAATTAATAATGTATCTAATAATTTTCTTGAATCCATATTTCCTCCTTTAAACTAATTAATATTATTTTTTTATTGTTTCAGTAAATTTAATACTCTCCATCACATTTTGTTATTTCATTACTAATGCAATTGTTGTTAAAAAAATCAAAATACATCATAAGTTCTTCATAAATCATATTAAAAAACTCTTCATTTTTAGGACATTCATCTTTATTATAAGATATATTATACCAAAACAATTCCCTATGATTAGAAAACGCAGTTTTAATTGTATGATTTATTGCTCTTTCTACACATGATGGTGTCGTTTTGTATTTCTTAGCAACTTCTTTATATGCAAACTTTGCTTTTATCTTGTCGTCATTAAACTTAATAATTATAACATCTTTTAAATATTTATAACCTTTATGACTTACTTTAAATCCTAATTCGATGAAAATTTTTTGGATATATTCCATTAATTTATTTTCTTGTATTATTTTTTTGTTTTTAATTTGGTCTTGTTTATAATACTCTCTTATCATATTTACCAATTCATTTTTATTATATAATTTACCTAAAACACATTTAGCACCTCGTGATATTATCATATCCTTTATTTTTTCATTATAAATACTCGATAAAAAAATAATGCTTATATTAGTTATATTTTTGTATTTTAAATAATCTAAAACTTCTATACCATCCCATGTATTTAGAATATTATCCATTAAAACAATATCTGGTTCTGTTAAATAGATTTTTACAATAGCCTCTTTACCATCATTACAATATGATATTACTTTAATGTCTTCATTCTCTTCTATTTCGTTTTTAAGTTTTTCATAATATTCTCTATCTGTATCAGCTATTAATACTTTTATTCTTTTCATTTATTCCCCATTTTTCTAATAAATCTATCACATTTATACAAATTATGCAAATCATCTCCCCTGTATGTCCAAATCATATAATTGCATATGTTCTTGGAAATTTCTAATTACTTCATTAATTCCTTCATCATTTAGCTGTATTCCAATTTGTTTTAATGCTGATTTTAAGTCGCATTTTTTTGCTTCTTCTAAATATCTTTTTATTGACTCTGAACCGTTTTGTCTTATATGTTTTTATTATTGTAGGAGCTATCAATCCACCTATTGCATATCTATTTTGCATAAGTATATCTTTTGGAGAATTAATTATACTACTTGCCATATATCTTACATCTTGAATTGATAAATTATAATCTCTCATCAATTTTTCTATAAAATCAAGTGTAATTTCTCCTCTTTCTTTTTTTTCTCTAGCTAACAATAATCTACTATATACAATTCTTGCTTTTTGTAAGCAACTATTAATTCTATTATTACTAATTTGTTGTATAGCTGTTTTAGGATACGATGTATTTTTTAGTAAATATTCAGAAAGCAATCCTTCAAAAGCAATTGTAGTTGCTTCCCCTGTCAATTCCCTTGCAATATTATCTTCATAAGTTTCTTTTTCTCCTGCTATTTCATTTTTTGTTGGCTTACCTATATCTAAGTTTAAGTCAAATAAATGTGCTATTTCATGTACTACTGTATATAAATCTTCTAAAGTACAATCTTTTTTATTTATTATTTTTTCTTCTTCACCTCTTAATTCAGTTCTTGTAGGTATATTAACCAAAGCTTGTCCATTTCTAGTCTGAACTACGCCATAAGGAGTATGTTCTATAAAACCATTTTTATCTCTTTCTTTAATATCACTTACCTCGTGAATATTATACATGTTCATTTTTATATCATTGTTTTGTTGAAGTATTATTTCTATTGTTTTTTTATAAAATTCAGGATCTATTGAATTGAAAAAATCTAATGTTATACTTAACAATTGATTTTTGTCAATTGGTACAACAACTGATACAGCACTATTACTTACATTTCTATTTTTAATCATAGTTTTCAAAACTTTTTCTATAAAGTCATAATCTAATTTCATAGATTGTTTTTCTTCTATAATTCTATCTATTGCTATATTTAATTTTTTTAAAAAGCCTTCTTTCATAACAACAAATTCATCAAAATCTACCATATATCTCTCCATTATTTAATATTTTATTTATTATAACATAATTTTTTAAAAGATTATATGATTTACTTGTATAATATCTATTTTATATTTAATATTGTCTGAATATCTTTATCTCCTCGGCCTGATAAATTTACAATAATACTCTCATCTCTTTTATATTTTTTCGCTAGTTTTATTGCATATGCTATTGCATGGCTACTCTCTAAAGCTGGTATTATTCCTTCTAATTTGCAAAGTAGTTTAAATGCTTCTAAAGCTTCTTTATCCGTTATACTATCATATTTAACTCTACCTATTTGATTTAAATATGCATGTTCTGGTCCAACTCCAGGATAATCTAAACCTGCTGAAATTGAATATGCATCTTTTATATTTCCTTTTTCATCTTGCATTATATATGTTTTCATTCCATGTAAAATTCCAATTTTATCGTTATATATCGCACTAGCATGTTTTCCAGTTTCAAGACCTTTTCCTGCTCCTTCTACTCCATAAATATCTACTTTTTCATTTATAAAATCCGTAAATAAACCTATGCTATTACTTCCTCCACCAATACATGCAACTATTGCTTTAGGAAGTTTTTGTTCTTGTTCTATTATTTGTTTTTTTGCTTCTTCTCCTATTACTTTTTGAAAATATTTTACCATCTCTGGATATGGACTAGGCCCTACTGCCGAACCTATTAAATAAAATGCATCTTGATTTTTTAATAAATAATCAAAAGCTTCGTCAACCGCTTCCTTTAATGTTCCTTCTCCTTTAGTTACTTCTTTAATTGTTGCACCAAGTAATCTTATTTTTTCTACATTAACTTTTTGTCTTCTAATATCTTCTTTTCCCATAAATATTGTGCATTTAATGTTGAACAAACTACAAATTGTTGCTGTTGCTACTCCATGTTGTCCTGCTCCTGTTTCTGCAATTATATGTGTCTTATTCATTCTTTTAGCTATTAAAACTTGACCTAATGCATTATTAATTTTGTGAGCCCCTGTATGGTTTAAATCTTCTCTTTTCAAATAGATTTTAGCTCCATTTACAAACTTAGTTAAATTTTCAGCAAAATACAAAGGAGTAGGTCTTCCTACATAATGTTTTAGATAATATAAATACTCATTTTTAAACTCTTCATCTTTAATAGCTTTATTAAATTCTTTCTCAATTTCTTGTAATTTTTCTTTCAAGTCTTGTGGCACATATTGCCCTCCAAATTCTCCATAATTCATTATAAATTCCTTCTTTCTTTAAATTAAATTTTAAGTTTTGCCAATCCCAGTCAGCCTCCATATGCACCACCTCCTAAAACAAAAAGCACATATATAAGTTTTAATCACTCATACATGTGCTTAATTTATATTCTAAATAAATTTTATAGCACGACAAAACTGTATGGGTGATTTTTCTCCCATACATTCCACCAATTATTTAATTTAATACTATTAAAATTGGTCATAATTTATGTCTCCTTTACTATATTAATATTATATTCCTCTTGGAAAGTTTTGTCAATTGTTTGTAAATATAATTCTTTTGACATCTTTTTGCTTAACATTAGCAAATCCATGAGAAATTCCACTTTCATCAACAATATCTACTGCTAGTTCACCTTTATTAATGTTAACAATAGTACCTTTTTTTCCATTATGTAATTCTACTACATCAAATATTCTATAACTCATTTGTATTTTCCTCCATTTATTGTTTAATAGCAACTAGCAATTCATTTATATCAATATATTTGTTTTCACCCTGATAAGAATAAAATTGTCCTGTTGTATGTACAGAATAATTTAAATTTTCTAATATCATTTTAGCATATTTAATAAATAATTCTGTATCTTCAACATTTTTATCTTCTTTTACTCTTAATTCATAATATGTATATTTTATTATTTTTTCATTTTGCTCTATTTTTTTATCTATGCTTCTTCTTATATCCTGTAATGTCATTTCTTACTCCTATAATTCAAAAATATTTGCTTTTAATACTAACCTTGATATTTTAGTTTTCTCATCAAGAGATATTTCCCAAAGACTTCCGACTTATACTTCTTTTAATTTTAAATTCTTTAGTTGGTTCACCTATGATTTTAACAAGTTGTTTTTGTAGAGAAACC
>SVGD01000035.1 GCA_015056485.1 Clostridiales bacterium | reverse complement strand
ATGGAAGAATATATTTTATCTGCAATGACAGACCAAGCAGATGTAATAAAACCAATAATAAATCAAATAAACAGAACTCTTGAGAAAAACGATAAACTATATTTAGAAGGTACTAGCAATGTTTTTGATTTTCCTGAATTCAGTACAATTGATACTGCAAAGAATTTCCTAAGTATTTTAGATACAAAACAACAAATGCTAGAAATTTTAAATTCCGGTTTAGCAAAAGATATAAATGTTTACATTGGAGAGGAAAACGAACAAGAAGAATTAAAAGATTTAAGTATAATAACATTTAAACATACTATAAATGGAAAGGATTTAGGGACTATAGGAATAATTGGACCTAAAAGAATGGATTATTCAAAAGTAATTTCTATAATGAAATATATAAGCAAAAAATTAAACAACGAGGATTAGATGTGTAGGGGCAGTCGCCCACGGCTGCCCATGTAATTATATATAATAAAGAAAGAAGGTAAAAAAATGTCAGAAGAAAAAGAAGAGATTCTAGAAGAAAAAATGGAAGAAGTTGAAGATGTTGCAAAACTTAAAACAGAACTAGAAGAAACAACAGACAGATATAAAAGAATATTTGCAGAATTTGAAAACTATAAAAAAAGAACTGCTAAAGAAAGAGAAAATTTATATGGATCTTTATTAGCAGATATTATTAGAACTTTTTTACCAGTTATGGACAATTTAGAAAAAGCTGTTATAGCACCAACAACAGATGAAGAGTATAGAAAAGGTGTAGAATTGCTAATGAAACAATTTGCAGATGTATTTACATCATTAGGAGTAAAAACAATTGAAACAGTAGGAAAACCTTTTGACCCAGAATTACATGAGGCAGTAAGCATGGTACAAGATGAAACATTAGGCGAAAAAATTGTAAAAGAAGAATTTAGAAAAGGTTATCAAATTGGTTCGAAAGTTATACGTCACGCAATGGTAATAGTAGCCAATTAGAAATGTAGGGGCGACCATTGGTCGTCCGAAAATAAATTAGTTTTTTATTTTAAAAATATATATAAATTTAAACAAAGAAAGGGGACATTGAATATGTCAAAAATTATTGGTATCGACTTAGGTACAACAAACTCATGTGTTGCAGTTATGGAAGGTGGAGAACCAGTTGTAATTCCTAACCAAGAAGGAAATAGAACAACACCATCAGTAGTTGCATTTTCAAAAAACGGTGAAAGATTAGTTGGACAAATTGCTAAACGTCAAGCCGTTACAAACCCAGATAATACAGTTATTTCTATAAAAAGAGATATGGGTACAAACAAAAAAGTAAATATAGAAGGAGATGAATTTACAGCTCCTGAAATTTCTGCTATGACATTACAAAAATTAAAAGCTGACGCAGAAAATTATTTAGGTCAAGAAGTTAAAGAAGCTGTTATTACAGTTCCTGCATATTTTAATGACAGCCAAAGACAAGCAACAAAAGATGCTGGAAGAATAGCTGGATTAAATGTATTAAGAATTATAAATGAACCAACAGCAGCAGCTCTTGCTTATGGAATGGATAAAGAAACACAAGACCAAAAAATAATGGTTTATGATTTAGGAGGAGGAACATTTGACGTTTCTATTCTAGATATTGGAGATGGAGTTTTTGAAGTTTTATCTACAAATGGTAATACTCGCTTAGGAGGAGATGATTTTGATGAAAGAATTATCCAATTCTTAGTAGATGAATTCAAAAAAGAACAAGGAATTGATTTAAAATCAGATAAAATGGCTATGCAAAGATTAAAAGAAGCTGCAGAAAAAGCTAAAATAGAATTATCAGGAGTAGGACAAACAAATATTAACTTACCATTTATTACTGCTGATAGTACAGGGCCAAAACATATGGATATAACTTTAACAAGAGCAAAATTTGAAGAATTAATTGCTGACTTAGTTGAAGCAACAACAATACCTGTTAACCAAGCATTAAAAGATGCTGGACTTTCAGCAAATGAAATAGACCAAGTATTATTAGTTGGTGGTTCTACAAGAGTTCCATGTGTACAAGAAGCAGTTAAAAAAATAACAAATAAAGAACCAAACAAAGGAATTAACCCAGATGAATGTGTTGCTATAGGCGCAGCTATTCAAGCAGGGGTTCTTTCAGGAGATGTAAAAGATTTAGTATTATTAGATGTTACACCATTATCATTAGGTATAGAAACATATGGTGGAGTATTTACAAAATTAATAGATAGAAATACAACAATACCAACAAAAAAATCACAAATATTCTCTACAGCAGCTGATGGTCAAACAAGTGTTGAAGTTCACGTATTACAAGGAGAACGTGAAATGGCTGCATACAATAAAACATTAGGAAGATTCCAATTAACAGGAATACCACCAGCACCAAGAGGAATTCCTCAAATTGAAGTAACATTTGATATTGATGCAAATGGTATAGTTCACGTATCTGCAAAAGATACAGCAACAGGAAATGAACAAAATGTTTCAATTACAGCAAGTTCAAATCTTTCAGAAGAAGAAATTCAACAAGCTGTAAAAGATGCAGAAGCACATGCTAGTGAAGATAAAAAGAAAAAAGAAGAAATTGAAGTTAAAAATAATGCTGAAAGTTTAGTATATAGTAGTCAAAAAACATTAGATGAATTAGGAGATAAAATTAGCGGAGAAGAAAAGGCAAAAGTTGAGGCTGAAATTGAAAATACTAAAAAAGCATTAGAAACAAATAATACAGATAAAATAAAAGAAGCAACAGAAAAATTAACACAAGTATTCTATCAAATATCTGAACAATTATATAAACAAAATGCTGCAGCTAATGGAGCTAATCCAGGAGCAGAAGGAACAGCTGAAGAAGCAAATGCTGACAACAATGGAAATGTATATGATGCAGATTATAAAGTAGAAGAAGACGGAGAAAACAAATAATTTAGTTAAAGATAATTGTAAGGGCTGGTCTTGACCAGCCCTGGGTCGGTCTCGACCGACCCTTACATTATTTTAATTATATGTGTAATATTATATCTATATTATAGATACAATTAAAATATAATGGAGGAAGAAAACATGGCAAGCAAAAGAGATTATTATGAAGTATTAGGTGTAAGTAAATCTGCAACTGATGACGAACTAAAAAAAGCATATAGAAAATTAGCAAAGAAATATCATCCAGATGCTAATCCGGATAATAAACAGGAAGCTGAAGAAAAATTTAAAGAGGTATCTGAAGCGTATGAGAATTTATCAGATCCTCAAAAAAGAAGAATGTATGACCAATTTGGACATGATGGACCTCAGGGATTTGGAGGAGGAAACGGAGGATATTATTCATATTCTAGTTCAGGTTTTGATGGATTTGGAGATTTTGGAGACTTAGGAGATATATTTTCTTCATTTTTTGGTGGTTCTGGATTTGGAGGAAGAACTACAACAAGACAAAGGAATTCTGGGCCTAAAAAAGGTAGAGATTTAAAATATAGTATGGATATTACTTTTGAAGAATCATTTTTAGGTGTAAAAAAAGATATATCTATATATAGAGAAGAAGATTGTGAAACTTGTCATGGAAATAAAGCAAAACCTGGAACAAAAGCAGAAAGGTGTACTACATGTGGTGGAACAGGAACAGTCAGACAAACGGTATCTACTATTTTGGGGCAAATGCAAACTACAAAAACTTGTAGTGCTTGTGGTGGAGAAGGAGAAATAATAAAAGAAAAATGTCCAGAATGTAAAGGTCGAGGAAAAGTAAGAAAACAAGTAAAAATAAAAGTTACAATTCCTGCAGGAATTTCTGATAATCAAACAGTAGTTTTAAGAAAAGAAGGGGAAGCCGGAACAAAAGGTGGAGAAAGAGGAGACTTATATATAGTAGTAAGAGTTAAAAAACATAGTATTTTTACAAGACAAAATGATAATATTTTCTGTGAAATACCAATTACTTTCACACAAGCAACATTAGGTGCTGATTTGAAAGTTCCAATGGTAGATGGAAAAAGTGAAGTATATAGAATACCGGAAGGAACGCAAACTGGAACAAAATTCACTATAAAAAATAAAGGCTTTAAATCGATTAATGGCAATTGGAATGGTGATTTTATATTTACAGTAACTGTGCAGACTCCTAAAAAATTAACTTCAGAACAAAGGGAAATATTACAACAACTAGCAAAAACAATGAATGAACAACCACCGCTCAAAAAAAGAGGAATATTTGGATGATAAAGTAAGGGAAGAAGTATGGATAAAAAAATTTTATTAATAGTTAATCCTAAAGCAGGTAAAGGTACTATAAAAAGAAAATTACCAAAAATAATTGGCAATTTTTCAAAACAAGGGTATGACATTGAAACTTGTTATACTAAACTAGACTATAAACCTAAAGATATATTAAAAGACAACAAAGATGAAAAATTTGATGTTATTATTTGTTGTGGACGGAGATGGAACATTAAACGAACTTATAAATGGTATAATGAAATTTGACAATAAACCTAAAATAAGTTTTATACCATTGGGAACAGTAAATGATTTTGCTAGAACTATAAAAATGTCTACAAAAAGAACTTTCTTATCAAAAAACATAAATGAATCAGAAATAGTGGAATCTGATATAGGTTCTTTTAACGATATATATTTTAATTATGTAGCAGCATTTGGGGCTTTTACACCAGTTGCTTATGTAACTGGACAGAAATTAAAGAAAAAATTTGGTAAATTTGCCTATTTTTTAGTAGCGTTTAAATATTTAAATAAGATAAAAACATATGATTTAGAAGTTGAAACTGATGATGATAAATTTAAAGGTGAATTTATTTATGGTTCAGTAAGCAATTCTAAATCAATTGGTGGATTTGAATGGTTTAAAAGAAAAGGTGTAAAAATAGATGATGGTAAATTTGAAGTTTTATTAATAAAAAAACCTAAAAGAATCATCGACTGGATAAATACTGCATTTTTATTATTAGTAAAAAAACATAAAAAGAAATACTTTTATTATACTCAGACAAGAGAAATAAAATTTAAATCAAAACAAAGCTTAAATTGGACTTTAGATGGAGAATATGGAGGAAGAAATAAAGAGACAAAGATTAAGACAAATAATAAAGCAATAAATTTTGTTATTCCTCTATAAATCGAAAAAAATAAAATGGCTGAAACGCCTGAATTTGCAAGGAAAAAATTACCTTGCAAATTTTTTTTATTTTTTTTAAAAAAAGTATTGACATTGATAATAAACCTATGCTAAAATATGTCTTGCGTTCGTCAAGAGACGGACACAAAAAGTACATTGAAAAATAAACAATAAATTCCTTTAAGAGAGAATATTTTTAAATAAATATTCGCCAATAAAAATTTGGAAGAAAACCAAGCGAAAAAATGAACCAGAGCAGAGAAATCTGCGAAA
>SVGD01000015.1 GCA_015056485.1 Clostridiales bacterium | reverse complement strand
CTTCTAAGGCGTGGGTCGGGAGTTCGAATCTCTCCTGCTTCACCAAAAGCATTGTATAAAAATACAGTGCTTTTATTTTTTTATCTATCAGAAAATTTTTTACTTAAACCTCTTGACATTATTTTTTTTAAACTGTAAAATAAAAACATGTTGAGCGAACGAATGTTTTTGGAGGTGTTTTTATGAGTATATTAAAACAACAAAATTTATTTATAAATAAAACTTATTTAGCTGTTAGTATTTTAGGAAAAAGCTATAAATTAAATATTAAATATACTTCGAATTCCTCTATTGATTTAATTCAAAAAGAACATGAAATTGAACTGTTTTTACCAAAAAAATATAAAAATAATAAAAGCATTGATGTAATTAATATATCTATCAAAAAATTATATGATAGAATTGCAAGTGCTGAAATTGAAGATTCTATGGAGCTTGCAAGACATATATTCAAATTTGCTCCAGAAGATTATAAATTAGAAAGATTAGATAATGTTTTTTATAAAACAACTAAAAATAAAATAACTATAAATCCTGACATTGTTCAATATAGCAAAGAAGTTATAAACAGTTCTATCTTTCAAGCTTTTTGTAAATTAAAGTACAAAGTAAATTCATCAAATTATAAAAATGCTTTGGAAAATGCATTTAACGAATATGAGAAATATAAAAAATATAATTATTCTAAGAAAAATTTAATAAAAATGGTATCATAATCATTTATGATACCATTTTATTTTTACTTATTAAAGATTCCTGTAAATAAGCTCATTATTTTATTTATTATGTCTTTTACAATTGATATTATCTTATCTAATAAACCTCCTGTTGGCATAGTTGGAATTACATCACCAACTTCACCTGAACCACTTATACCTCCATCTTTACGTTTTACTTCAATTATTTTTTCAACTTTTTGTGTTCCATCAAATTTACGTTCAATATCTTCTTTGATATACTCATACTGCTCAATTTCTTCATTATAGTTATATTTACTCTTTACATATACATCATCATAGTAAGCTACAACTTTAAACAATTTACTTGCACCTTTTTCAATACTACTTATGTCAATATCTAATTTATTTGTCGGCGCTTTTGATAAATCAAATTCTGCATCATCTTCAAAAATTGTACTTACTTTTTCTAAATTCCATGTTGCTCCATTATCTGTACTTGAGTACCATTCATATCTCTTACTACTTGCATAATTAGTTGATGCTTTTAATGTTATTGATTTACTTGTTTCAAAAACTTCTTTTGATTGTGCAAAATATGATGCTATTAAACCTTTTATTTCTGTAACTTTTATTTCAGGAGATTTTTCTGCTTTTGCAATATCAATACAAGCAAAAGAATCAGCTTCGTGAGTTACTAATAAAAATCCTAAAATTGAATCATTGAGTTTATAAAATTCTCTTGCGCTAAGCACTTCTGTTTTAAATATATTTGCATATTCCTCTTCAAATTCCATAAATTTATACAGATTTTCACTAAGTTGAATAGCTTCATTAAAATCACCTAGTAGTTTAAAATTTTCTCTATGATAAGTAATAGAATCTATTGAAGGTAAAAGCTCTCTCATTTCTCCATAATGTACACCTAAAGCACTAACACAATCTCCAAATGTATAATACTCTATTAATCTACCTTCTTCACCCAATTTTTTTAATGTTGCAATGTTTTCTGCTTGATTTCCATAGTTTTCAGTATCTCCTAATTTTGTAAGGAAATTTATACCAATACCATTAAAATCTACAATTTCTTTTAAATGAATATTACTATATTTTGTATCAGCCACTAATGTTTGTTCAATTTTTGCTCCTGCTATTTGTGCTAAATATCCTCCTAATGAATGACCAGTAACATATACATTATATTCTACTCCATCATCACAATACTCATCTAAAATTTCTAAAACATACTTATTTGCATATTGTTCCTGACTATGATAATTTTGAGTTGCATAAACTATATGTGTAGGCCAATCTATATCAGTTCCTCTAAATACAATAATTAAATTATTATCTTTCTTTAAAAGAAATGCTGCCATACTTTTTTCTGAAATTTCTTTATTTCTATAATCAACAACCATCCAATCATCTACTTCATTTATTGAAGCGTAATCATGAAGATTAATTTTTGCATTAAAGAAATTAACTATTTCACTTATAGCATTTATATCATTAATATTAAAACACTCTGACATCTTTTTATTTTCTTGTAATGGAACATATGACATTGCACATGCTATAGCCATTTCCCTATGAAGACTATCTGCTTCATATAAATTATTCGCATTAACACCATTTGTCAGGGCTAATATGCTTAAACAAAATACTATTAAAGATATAATAATTTTTTTATTAAATTTAATCATATATATCACCTCGTAATTTATATTTATATTTTCTCCATAGGTAAAATTGAAAATAAAAGTCTACTTTATTATTATACCATAATTTTACATAAAAGACAAGTTTATGTAAAACTTGTCTTTTTATTATATATTTCAATTATCTTTTCCTTCTGTTTATGCGTATATTGTTTCAATTCCCATTCTCGTTTCATAGCATCTTCTTTTGTACAAAACTCTTCACAGTAAACTAATTTCACTGGTCTTCTTGCTCTTGTGTATTTTGCACCGTTTACCACTATTATGTGTTTCAAGTCTTTTATTTATATCTACTGTAAAACCGCTATAAATAGTGTTGTCATTACAACGTACCATATATGCATAATATGTTTTCTTATTTTCCTTTATATATACCTTAAATTCACCACCACATTTTCCACATCTATATTTATTTACAAAGTTTTTACTATATCTTTGTCTAAAAAAAACTTGAGAGCAATTTTGACATTCAATTTTATATTTATAATTATTTTCCTTTGCATATTCAAGATTACTATTTTTATAATCCGATTCTTTATCTCCTATTCTACTAATATTATAACCTAACTCTTTATTTATAATATTAGCATAATTCTTAAATTCTTTTCCATGATTATTACAATAAGGAAAACAATGTATAATTTCATGCATTATTGTATTCTTAATAATATCTTCATTTAAATCCATTACCCATTTGCTAATTTCTATGTGATGTTTATTAAATTTCTCATACTTAATTATTTTTTTAAAACCTTTTATATATTTACTTTTCGAGCTTTCATCTGGAGTTTCGTGTTTACAGCATCCATACCTTTTATTTGCTCTTTTAGATAACTTAATATCTATTTGTCCTATATTATCTAAATTTATTCCTATTGAATTCAATTCTTTAACACAACTATCATAAAGAATTTGTAATTTTTGTTCCATAAAACTTCCTTCTTTTATTTTTTAAGGACAGCTATTAGCTGTCCCTAAAATTTCATATTTAATTTAAACATTTTCTACAGCTACTTGTTTTTCTTCCTTATTTAATGCATACACTGATTTTTTGTCAAATGCTAATATAGCTTGGAATACACCTGGAACTAAAACTAATCCTACTATAAATCCCGTATCTTTATTGAATGCTTTTCCTAAATAAATATAGTAAATTACATTTAACGCTATTGCACCAAACATAGCTATAAAATTAATAAATGGTATCATCATTCCTAAATATACGAATAACCAGTATGGTGATAATCCTATAAATTTAAAAGCAACAATTAAGTTGTATACTGGAATTAAAGATTTCCATCCTTCTACACCAGCCTTTACAAATATTTTCCATATACAAATATATTGAAAAGTAAGCATTCCAAAAATAAAAATGAAATAAAAAATCATAAACATTCCATATATTCCAAATGACATCATTGCATAAAGAACTTCAATATCTTCCATCATATTTTTCTCCTTTAATTGTTATTTTTCTAATTGATATTCTGATTTACCAAAAGCTAACATAGGTAAAAATACAATTGGAAGTAATACTAGTCCTACTATAAACCCAGCGTCCTTTTTAAATGCTTTTCCTAAAAATACATTTTGAACTATACCTAAACCATAAATTGCTATTGAACCAATTGTTGGTATAAATCCAGCTAAATATATAAATAATAAGTATGGTGATAATCCTATAATTTTAAATAATACTATTGAATTGTATATTGGGATTAATGCCTTCCAACCTTTTTCTCCAGCTTTAACGAATATTTTCCATTGGCAAACTATATTAAATATTGTCACTAATGTTATAAATCCCATCATAACTATTATAAAAATACCCATTCCAAAAAGTATAGCTTCATCTCCAATTGTTTCTACAGGTGCTGTTGCTCCATAATCATAATATGAATAATCCATATAATTCCCTCCTTTTTTTTCTAATGTTACCATATAAATTTTTTCGTTTCAATATATAAATGTATTATTTTGTAACTTTTTATCGGAAACAGATGAAATTTAATAACAAATAAATTCTAATATTTGATAAGTTTATTCCTATTAAATTTAAGTCTTTAACACATTTATCATAAAGAACTTGCAATTTTTGTTCCATAAAACTTCCTTCTCATATTTTTTAAGGACAGCTAATGGCTGTCCCTACATTTTTATATTATTTTTTTAAACATTTTCTACTGTTAATTCTTTTTCTTCTTTTTTTAATCCATATACTGAGGTCTTATCAAAAGCTAATATTGCTTGAAAAACAACTGGAACTAAAACTAATCCAACTATAAATGCGGTACTTTTATTGAAAGCTTTTCCTAAATATATCATATAAACTATATTTAACGCGTATACTCCCAATAATACAATAAAATAAATAATTATAAAGAAGAACATAATATATGCTATCTCTACTCCTATTGCTATAAGAAAACCAATAATAAAACCTCCTAATATAAGTAAAAATGGAAGTAAATATATTAACAATAAAAATGGTGATAATCCTATAAATTTAAATAACACTATTAAATTATAAACTGGAATTAAACATTTCCATCCTTCTTGTCCTGCTTTTACAAATATTTTCCAAAAACATATGTATTGAAATACAGCTGAGCCGAAACATATAGCATAATATAATATCATCATAAATACATACATTAAAGAACCCATAGTTTCTAACATTAATTCACTTGCCATAAAACATCTCCACCTTTTTTCTATATTATCATATTTTTTTCGACAATTCAACATAAATTGTTACTTCTACTTATATTTTTTTATTTCTATAACTTCTTTTTCTTTTTTATTTTTACCTATAAATTGATTAACAATATATTTACCTCTTCCTCTAATTATTAATATATCCTTTTCTTTTATTGTTTTTGTGTATTTTGTTTCTACAGAATAATTTATAGAAACTTTTTCCAAATCAATCAACTCTTGTGCTAATCTTCTAGAAGTATTTAGAAGTTCGCTAATAACACTGTCTAATCTTGTCGAATTTACCGAAATCTTTATGTTTTCAAATTCTATTTGCTTAGGCTTAACTTCATCTATATTAATAATTGATATCTTTGCTTTTTTAAATCTCTTTTCAAAATTTAAACTGTTTTTTATATACTCTACGTTTTCCTCTAAAACTATAATATATGCGCAATCTTTATAAACTATAATATCACCGATTCGGTCTCTCGATAATCCAAAACTCATCAGTGTTCCTAGATAATCTCTATGTTCAAACTTCCCATGAACTTCATTTGGTAATTCTATTTTTATTGCTTTTATAATACTATAAATACTTTGCTTTATAAAAGCTTCCTCTTCCCTTTCTGGATAAGCTATTAGTATTTTACTTTCTGCATCAGGATATCCTCCTTCAAAGAAATAATTCTTTTCCCTATTTCTTTGAAGTTCCTTATCTATAATCCTAATTTGATATTCATTTAAAAATTCTGTATTTATTATTTTATTTTTACTAAACCTTATTTTGTCCATAATTTTTGGTATCAACATTTGATTATTTTGATTTGTTTGCATATTTTTTTCCTTTTTAAATTTTAATATAATATCATTCCTGCTCCTACATCTCCATTAGGTCTTCTTTCAAATCCAAATTTTTCATAAAATCCTTCTTTGTCTTTTGCCGCTCCTAAATATGTTCTAATATCTGGATTAACTTTTTTATATTCATCTACTTGTTTTAGTAATTCTTGCATAATTTTTGTTCCGATTTTTTTCCCTTGATATTCTGGATGCACCTTAACACTGTGTATATGAAGAAAAATTGTTTTATCTCCTATAATTCTTCCATATCCTATCAACTTATTATCATCGTAAACACAAAGAGAAAATAATGTGTTTTTCATAGCTTCTTTAAATACCTCTTCACCTGTTCTACCCCATCCTACAGCATCTGATAATGTATTAAATTCATCTATCGTCGGTATTTTTTCTATATATTTTATTGACATTTTCTTACTCCTTA
This sequence comes from Clostridiales bacterium, assembly GCA_015056485.1. Lineage (GTDB taxonomy): Bacteria > Bacillota > Clostridia > TANB77 > CAG-508 > CAG-452. The sequence continues at coordinate 27,386 of SVGD01000015.1, read as the reverse complement.
TTTAAATTATTTCATATTATACCAAACTTTTTTTAGTTTGACCATGACATTTTATTTCAAGCTATATTAATATAGTATCAATATCTTTATCTCCTCTTCCAGATAAGTTAACAATAATACAATCATCTTTTTTATATTTTTTAGCTATTTTTAATGCATATGCAATTGCATGACTACTTTCTAATGCAGGAATTATCCCTTCTTCTCTTATTAAAATTTTAAATGCCTCTATTGCTTCGTCATCTGTTATGCTATCATATATTACTCTATTTATAGACTTTAAATATGCATGTTCTGGGCCAATTCCTGGATAATCCAACCCTGCTGAAATAGAATAAGCATCCCTTATGTTTCCTTTCTCATCTTGCATTATATATGTTTTCATTCCATGCATTATTCCAACCTTATCATTAGACATTGCACATGCATGTTCACCTGTATTTATTCCTTTACCTGCGCCTTCTATTCCATATATTTCAACTTCTTCATTTATAAAATCTGTAAATAATCCTATACTGTTACTTCCTCCACCAATACAAGCAATTATAGCTTTAGGCAAATTACCTTCTTGCTCAATTATTTGTTTTTTCGCTTCTTCTCCAATTATTTTTTGAAAATACTTAACCATTTCTGGATATGGTTCTGGTCCAACAGCCGAACCTATTAAATAAAAAATATCTTCATTTTGTATTAAATATTCAAAAGCTTCATCTACTGCATCTTTTAATGTACCTTCTCCTCTAAAAACTTCTTTCACTTCAGCTCCTAGTAATTTCATTTTTTCTACATTGACTCTTTGTCTTTTTATATCTTCTTTTCCCATAAATATTGTACATTTCATATTAAATAAAGTGCAAACTGTAGCTGTTGCAACACCATGTTGTCCTGCCCCTGTCTCTGCAATAACGTGTGTTTTATTCATTCTCCTAGCTAATAACACTTGACCTAATGCATTGTTAATTTTGTGTGCTCCTGTATGATTTAAATCTTCTCTTTTTAAATAAATCTTTGCACCATCTGCATATTTTGTTAGGTTCTTAGCAAAATATAATGCAGTTGGTCTTCCTACATATTGTTTTAAATAATTTAAATACTCTTTAATAAATTCTTCATCTTCAATTGCTTTATAAAATTCTTCTTTAATTTCATCTAATTTATTTTTTAATTCTTGTGGCACATATTGTCCACCAAATTCTCCATAATTCATAAAATTACCTTCTTTCTTATAATTAATTTTTAAATTTTTCCAATGCCAATCAGCTTCCATATGCACCACCTCCTTTTATATGAAAAAAGCACATGTATAAGTTTATTATTTACTCATACATGTGCATGCTTTTTTTATTTTTTTATATTAAAACATGACAAATTTGTATGAGTAATTTATTCCCCATACTTGCCATCTATTATTGAATTTACTTTTACTAAACTCTTTCATGGCATTTGTCTCCTTATAATATTATTATATTACTAAATGTTATTATTTGTCAATAAAACATAGTTGAACTTTTATTATCCTATCCATAATCCTATTATAATAGCTAATATATTTATTAATAACGATAAAGAAGCTAACACTATAGCAGTAATAGCTAAACCTTTTTTCTTTGTTTTTAATCCTTGAATTGCAAAATAATACTCTAAAAAGATTATTATTAATCCATATATCAAACCAAAGCATGATAAAACTAATCCAATTAGTGATATTACAAAAGCAGCTACAGCAAACTTTTCTTTTGTTTTTTGACTTTCATCAGCAAATTGGTTATATGCATCATTTTTGATTTCTTCCTTTTCTTGATTTACAGTCACTTCTTCATTTATTTCTGTTTTTTCTTCAATAACTGGTTCTTGTACTTCTACAGATTCTGATTTTAAATTAGATAAAGATTTCAATAATGGTTCAATTATACCTTTATAATGACTTTTTGGTAAAGCTCCTACAAATGAATCATCTAAAGGCATTGGTTTCTTTTCACTTCTAAGATATGCATATAATGTAGTCATTCCATTTTGAATTTCATATTCTAAAAATCCTATAACCATTGCATCTGAATATTGATAATATTTTCTGCCATCCTTTGTAACTTGTTCTTTATAATTATTCGCTTTTAAAAACTGCATTATAGTTTCTTTTGCAATATTTTCATCACATTCAAATTTATATTCTGTTTTTGCCATAAAAAACATCTCCCTCTTATATAATTTTTTTCATTTTATCAAAATACCAATAACCTGTCAATAATATCAAACCGCACAAAAGCCCTTGCGAATGGGCAAGAGCCTTTGTGTTTTTTTACCGACTTAGACGAATGAAATCTTTGTCGGTAGGAGATTGTTGCTTAAGCAGGGTCGATTTCACAAAGGTATCCAAGAATGTTTCCATCCTCGTCAACAACAATGTAATCCTTATAACTTTCTGCTGTCTTGTCCACAATAAATACATTATCAGAATCATAAATAATCCAATATGCATTATTTATTTTACCAAAACTCATGTCTCCTGATTCGTTTTCATAAAACCATGTGTCATCGATGCAAAAAGCATTTTCCAGATTAACTCCCTCAGGCAAGTCTTCACCAACTTTTTTTGCCTGAAAAATTTTTTCCTCTGCTTCTGTTCTAACAAATATGTTCATGTCTAGCCTTCTCCTTTTCAGTTTTTTATGTAGAGAACATGTCCTTATTATACTAAATTATGTTAATATTGTCAAAAACATCTTTTAAATTATATTCTACAAAACAGCACACAGGCTCCTGCGAATGGGCAAGAGCCTGTGTGTTTGTTTACTGACTTAGACGAATGAAATCTTTGTCAGGGGAGATTACGCTGCATCGAATTCGCTGAGGAGTCCATAATCTTCTGTGCCTTCCTCGTTACAAACAACGTATTTAAAATAAACGATCTCCTTGATGATTTTTGCTTCACCTGTGCTCGATAAAATCCAGTAAGCATGTCCGATTTCACCGCTGCTGTCAACCTCACCATGCTGATTTTTCAAGCACCATTCATTACGAAGTCGAAATGCATCTTCTTCTTTAATGAAATCCGGACGCTGTTCATCAAGCTTTTGAGCCTTAAATACGTTCTGTTCACCTTCCCTTCGAATAAAAAGTGCCTTTGAATTCATGTTCTCTGTCATGTCTTTCTCTCCTTTTTTACTTTTTTTATAAAAAGAACATATACATATTATACTAAATTATGTCAACATTGTCAAAATACCTTGTTCATATTAATCTGATTTTTATTTGATATTCATTCAATTCTATGATATTATTCCTGTATATTTATACTAATTGAGAAAGGAAAATTAATATGAAAAATATTGTAAGTAAAGTTGAAGGTATGGCTTGTAGAGGATGTGAAAACAGAATAAAAAATGCCCTAGAAACTATTGAAGGAGTATCTAATGTAAATGCAAATTACATTGAAGGAATAGTTAGTGTTTCTCTAGATGATAATATCTCTGAAAACACTGTTTTTGAAAAAATCGAAGTTCTAGGTTTTAAAGTAGTAAAGGAAGATTAATAATGAAAAAAATTATTTTATCAATTGATGGAATGACTTGTAGTGCTTGTTCTAATGGATTGGAAAAATATTTAAACAAACAAAATGGAATCATAAATGCTTCTGTAAATCTTGTTCTTGCAAACGCTTTTATAGAATACGATGAAAAAATATTAAACCAAGAAAAATTGGAACGTTTTGTACAAGAGGCAGGCTTTAAAAGTTTAGGTGAATTTAAAGAAATAAAGTCTAATTCTAATAATAAAAAACAGAAAATCTTATTTATTGTATTCACTTTTCTGGCAATTATTCTAATGTACATATCAATGGGACATATGGTTAATTTACCGACATTAAAAATAATATACCCACATTCAAATCCTATAAATTACTGTATTGTTTTATTAATTCTTACTATAGCTTTTATTGTATATGGATTTGAGATTATAAAAAACGGATATAAGAATTTAATTCACAAAACACCTAATATGGACACACTTGTAGCAATAGGAGTTGTTAGTAGTTTTTTCTACAGTTTATATAGCATGTATATGATTATAAAAGGATATAATGATTATATACAAAACTTATACTTTGAATCAGCAGCAATAGTAATATACTTTATAAAACTTGGTAGATACATTGATAAAATCAGTAAAGATAAAACTAAAGAAGCTATTCAAAAATTAGTTGAAATTACTCCTAAAAATGCAGTTATAAAAGTAGACGGAATCGAAAAAAATGTGACTTTAGATGAGATTCATAAAGGAGCTCTTGTAGTATGTAGACCTGGTGAAAAAATTGCAGTAGATGGAGAAATTGTTCTAGGGAAAACTCATATAGATGAATCACTTATTACTGGAGAAAGTAAACCAGTATTAAAAACTGTTGGACAAAAAGTAATTGCAGGAAGTATAAATTATGATGGATATATAGAATATAAAGCTGAAAAGATTGGGAAAGAATCAACAATATCTGATATAGTTAGGTTGGTAGTTGAAGCTAGTAATACAAAAGCTCCTATTGCAAAACTTGCAGATACTGTTAGTGGTTACTTTGTCCCAGCAGTCATAATAATTGCAATAATCACATTTATAACATATTTAATTTTAGGTTTTGATTTTGCAACATCAATTATAACTTTTGTTACCGTATTAGTTGTAGCATGTCCTTGTAGTTTAGGTCTTGCAACTCCACTTGCAATAGTTATAAGTGAAGGATTATGTGCTAAAAATGGAATTTTAATAAAGAAAAGCGAGATTTTAGAAAATGCTCAAAAAGTAAATACTATTATTTTTGATAAAACAGGAACTTTAACTTATGGAAAATTAAAAATTTCAGAAATAATAAATTATACCTCTCTAGATAACAATAAATTACTTCAGTTAGTTGCCAGTATAGAAAGTAAATCAACACATCCAATAGCAAAAGCTTTTACTGATTATTTAAACGAAAATAAATTAGAATTATTACCTGTAAATAAATTCGAAAACATATCTGGATTTGGAATTATAGGTTTTATTGATAATAATGAGATACTATTAGGCAATTCAAAACTACTTGATAAATATGAAATAGAAAATTCACATTTAGACGATGAGAATTCTTTAACTAAAAATGGAAATAGTATTATATATGTTGTAAAAAACAAAAAAATAATTGCATTAATTGGTGTTAATGATATTGTAAAAGAAAACGCTAAAAAAGTAATAGAAAGTTTAAATAAAAGCAGAATCGAAACAATCATGTTAACAGGAGACAATAAGGCAACTGCAGAAATAATTGGGAAAGAACTAGGAATAAATAATATAATTTCAAATGTATTGCCATCAGAAAAATCAAAAATAATAAATGACTTAAAAATAGAAAATAAATATATTATGATGTGCGGTGATGGAATTAACGATAGTCCTGCTCTGGCAAGTGCATCTATTGGTGTAAGCTTTAATAACAGTACTGATATAGCAATGGATTCTGCCGATGTAATATTAAACAATAACAATTTATATAACATAATAAAATTAATTACAATTAGCAAAAAAACTGTAAAAAACATTAAACAAAACTTATTCTGGGCTTTCTTTTATAATGCTTTAATGATTCCAATTGCCGTTGGATTACTTAAACCATTTGGAATTTCAATTACACCAATGTTCGCAAGTATAGCAATGGTATTTAGTAGCATTACTGTAATATTAAATGCATTGAGGTTGAAGGATAAAAAATAAGAAAAACTTGAAGACACCAATGGGGACGTATTTATTTGGTGACCATACATGGTCACCAAATAAATACGTCCCCATTGGTGTCTTCAAGTTTTTTAATTATTCTGGTATCATTTCACCTATATTTTCTTTTATAATTTTATATACTTCTTTGCTTCCAGCTATTACAGAAAATCTTGCTTCTTCATGTTGTATTACTTCACAAATTCCGCCTGCTTCTTCTATAATAATTTTGGGTGCTAATGAATCCCAAATTCCCATTTTTCCATGTTGTATTGCAAAGTCAAAGTTTCCACTAGCTATATAACAGTATGGTACACATGTACAGTATAAACTTCTAAATTCGAAATTATGGTCACTTCTTCTTAAAGCTGCTATCCAATCTAATACTGTTTGTGATCTCATGTTTGTATTTCCAATAAATCTTTCTCCTGGTTCTCTTACTGTAATTTTATTTCCATTTAAATATGCACCTTTTCCTCTAATTGCTGTATAGGTTTTGTTTAAAAGAGGTAAATCTACTATCCCAAACATTATTGTTCCTTTTACTACTAGTCCAAGCATTATCCCAAAACATTCAAAACCTCTACTAAAATTATGTGTTCCATCAATAGGGTCTATTACAAAATAACTATCTCCTAAAACTTCTTTGTGTTCTTCTGATAAAACTGGATAATCCACAATTGCTTTTAATCCTTTTGTTAATTTTTCATCTAACATTAAATCATATTTTGTTACTAAAGAACCATCTGATTTTATTACGGCTTCCTTATCGAAATCAACATCCTTCAAAATATTGCTACATTCTTTTACTAGTTTTAGTGCTTCATTAAAAATTTGTTCTACATCTTTCACAGATATTTCCCCCTTTTTTTCTATTATATTTAGTATATCGACTTGATTTTTAATTGTCAATAATTAAATTGTCACAAATTCTTTTATATGGTATAATTTTTATGATTAGTTAGGATATATAAAAATTGAAATTTGTATTGGAAGTGTGATGTGGGAAGTGCGAAGTGTGAAATTTATAGATAGTCTACGAAGCATATCCCTAAAATCACACCTCACACCTCGCACATCTCACCTCTAAATTACAATTTTTTAAATATTTAAAATACCTTTTTAATTATTGGAGGAAAATTGGAAGATAAAGTTATAAATAAAAAAGTTAGATTTTTTAAATTTTTATTGTTTGGAGCTATATTGGGAATATTGATATTCATATTTATAAAAGCTTTTCCTTTTATAAAAAACATTTCTACTAGAGAAGGGCAAGAAGCTTTTAGAGAATATATAACTTCTTTAGGTCTAAAAGGCACATTACTTCTTTTTTCACTACAAGTTTTACAAATATTATTAGTTGTTTTGCCTGGTGAACCTTTTGAAGTTTTAGCAGGTATGTGTTATGGCTCTGTTGGTGGTACATTTTTTATATTTATATCAGTTTTTATTACCACAGTATTAATATATTTCTTAATAAAAAAATACAAAGAAAAGTATTTATATAACTTTTTTGCAAGAGAAAAAGTTCAAAAAATTTTAAATAGTAAATGGTATAAAAGTTCAAAAAAAACAGAATCAATACTTATTATTCTATTTTTTATTCCTGGAATACCTAAAGATTTATTGGTTTATATGGGACCACTACTAAATATTAAACCCCTAAAATTTATATTAATTGCAACTTTCGCAAGATTCCCAAGTGTAATTTCTTCTACTATGGTAGGTTCAAATATAATTTATGGCGAGTGGAAAACTATATTTATAATTTATTTAATTACGGCAATTTTTGCTGGTTTATCAATATTTCTTTTACAGAAATTTGATAAAGAAAATGATACAATTGGTTCAGTTTAAAAAAATGGTGGACAGAAATGTCCACCATTTTTTAATATCTTACAACCAATTTCTCTATTTTTGAATTTATGTATGTTTCTAATTTATCCATAAAAATCTTTGGTTCAATTTCTTTATTTGCAACCATTTCTAATCCTTTTTCCCAACTTGCAGTTAATTTTGGATTTAGCATATCTGGCATTGAAGCCTTCACTACATCATATATTTTTTCACCTTTCTGTGTTGGTGTTATAATTTGAGTTTTTGTATTTATGCTAATATAACTTATTCTTTCTAACTTCTTTATAATTTCTGCTCTTGTTGCACTTGTTCCAATCCCTGTACCTTTTATTTGTTCTCTTAGTTTTTCATCCTCTATTAATTTACCTGCATTTTCCATTGCTAGTATAATAGAACCTGAATTGTATCTTGTTGGTGGACTAGTTTCTGCTTCTTTTGTTTCAAAATTTAATACTTCTATGTCACTACCCTTTTTCAATGTATTTAAAATTTCAATATTTTCTACTTTTTCATCTTGGGAATTATCTGTATTTTTATTCTTTAGTACTTCTAAATATCCTGTTTCAACACAAGTTTTTCCATTTGCATAAAAAAACTCATCATCAATTGATAGTGTAACTGCTACTTTATTAAATTGAGCAGCAGGATAAAAAATACTTATAAATCTTTTTACAATTAATTTATATATTTGTTTATGTAAGTCTGCTAATTTATCATAATTTTCATATCCTTGACCTGTTGGAATTATTGCATAATGGTCTGTTATTTTACTATCATTTACATACTTTGTTTTTATTAAATCTGTAGAATATTTTTCATTAACCATTTTATTTATATATCCTTGAACTTCCTCATCCTTAAATCCTTTTGCAATTCCATTTAAGTTTTTAGATATAACTTTTGCAACAGCTGTAGATAAAACTCTACTGTCTGTTCTTGGATATGTTACTAATTTCTTTTCATATAAACTTTGTATTATTTCTAAGGTCTCATCTGGCTTAATTTTAAATCTTTTAGTACATTCATTTTGTATTTCAGCTAAGTTAAATAATAAAGGAGCATTTTCTTTTTGTTTTGTTTTTTTCACTTCAACTACTTTAGCTTTTTTATTCATTAAAGAAGTTGCAAATTCTTTTGCATCACCTTCTTTTTTGAATCCAGTTTCATTATATAACTTGTTTGAATTGTATACTTTAGACTTTTCATTAACTTTCCATTCAGCCTTGAAAGAACTTTCTGTATCTCCAAATTCTGTAAGAATTTTGTAATAAGGAACTTTAACGAAGTTCTTTATTTCTCTTTCTCTTTCAACAACCATTCCTAAAACACAAGTCATAACTCGTCCAACTGAAATAGAAATTTTTTCTTCGTTTATTTCTTTTGCTACTCTTCTTCCAAAAATTATAGATAATAATCTTGAAAAATTTATTCCTATCAAGTAATCTTCTTTTGCTCTTAAAAATGCAGAATCAGATAAACTATTATACTCGCTTGAATCTTTAGCTTCTCTTATTCCTCTTAAAATTTCTTCCTCTGTTTGTGAATCTATCCAAACTCTTTTCATTTTTGCATTTGGATTAGGTTTTGCCATCATAAAAACTAGCCTTTGTATGTATTCTCCTTCACGTCCAGAGTCTCCTGCATTATATATCTCTTCTACATCTTCTCTTTGTAATAAAGTTTTTACTATTTCAAATTGATTTTGTACTGCTGGTATAATTTCATATTTATATTCTTCTGGCATAAATGGTAAAGTATCTAATCTCCAAAACTTTAATTTTTCATCATATGCTTCAGGGTAAGACATTGTAACCAAATGACCAACACACCATGTTATAATCCATTCGTCAGATTCTAAATATCCGTTTTTTCTTACTGTATTTTGTTTTAAAGCTTTTGAAAATTCCATTGCTACAGAAGGTTTCTCTGTTATTAGTAATTTTTTAGACATTTTTTTCTTCCTTTGATTTTTTTCATTTATTATTTATATCATATTTCTACAAAAAAAACACCCCACAAATATATTTTTTCTAGAATGAATAATTTATTTTATATTTACGTAAAAATTCATGAAGTGGGAAGTGGGAGGTGCGAAGTGCGAAATTTAGCCAATTTTTTATAAATCTGTGCCTTAAAATCCCACATCACACCTCTCACCTCTAAATATATAATTTATATTCCCTTAGACATTAAATAATTTATTTATCAATCAACGTATTTCTTATTGCATGGTTTGATTTTAAATTAAGGCCCATCAATTGTAATTGCACCATTATATTATTTATATCTGTATTAGGTATTCCTAATTTACCCAATTCCATTTTTGAATAATGACAAAGTTCATATATATTGTTTATATTATTTTGTTTTAATTGCTCTGCTATTTTTGAATTAATTTTTAATGTTGTAACATCTTTATATAAATCCATTTTATCACCACTTTTACTTATATTACTATTATTATTTGTTATTCCTCTTTTTTTATAACACTAAACTTATTTTTTGCAAATTCTACTGAGGCAACTGTAACAAAACTTTCACCTTTTGCTCTTTTTACCATTGGTTCTTGCCCTGCAGTTAACTGTCTACTCCTTTTTGCAATAACTTCTACTATTTCATAATTATTCAAATCACCTTGCAAAACTCTGTTAATTAAATTTCGTTCTATCATTTTTATCTCCTTTTCTTTTAGCTTTTTAACCGTATTTTTGTGCAAAAAAATACAGCCTTTTTATAGCTGGACTTACGCCATAAAAAAGACTACACGCTACATATATAAGTAATTATACCACATTTTTTTCTTTTTATGTAATAGGCAATTTTTAAATTTTTTAGTTATGTTCAAAGAGAGCCTCTAGCGAGGCTCCCTTCTTTTTTACATTACCTTTTTTGCAAATTCAACAAAATGCCCATGAACACAATCACAAAGATCTGTCACATTATGGTCAAACTTACGTCTTTCAATTACTTCAGCAAAATACGGATCACGACTTCCGCTAAGCAAATTTCGATAACATTCACTTTCGGCAGAGATATAATCCGCTTCTTTAATCCTTTTCTTGTATGCAGCATTAATTTCATCTTCTAACATTACTTCTCTTAAAGACTTTTCTAAATACTTGGGTATAACTGCATAAACATTTTCCTCAAGCATTTTTCTTTCATACTCTTCTGTAGCTTTTCGAAATCCTTCAATCCTATCTTTTACAGGTGAAGGAATGTCTCTTGTCCATGTTTCTGCTATATCATGAAATATTCCGATAAAAAACATCTTGCTTGCATATTGCTCGTCGAACTTACTATCATCAAGAGCAAAAAGATATGCAAAAATTGCAGTGTCAAACAGATGTCCTAAAACAGAACACTCCACATTATAGCATGATGTCGCCCAACGGTTTTGATTGCGCAATGTAGAGATTTTCTGCAAAAGCCTAAATACAGGAGAATCTGTATCAGAAAATTCTTTAACACCAGGTAAACTTCTGTATTTATCAAGATCCCTTTCAATCTCTTGAACCCTTGCATAATCTTTAAAATCCATGAACATAAAATTCTTATTCTGTTCCAAAAATTCGATATATGTCGATATTTTTGTCGCAGCTCGATAAATCTTTTTCTCGTACTCACCAATACCATTTAAAATAAAATCTGAGAATTCATGATTTGTTTTTTCAAAGATAATTTGGGCAATTTCTTCATCAAATCGTTTTCTGCTAACTGAACCTAATTTGCATATTTCATCAATCTTATGCTCAGGAGTATCGTAGTAAAGATATACTTTAGCAAAAGCTCTGCTCAATGCAATTTTAGGAAAAGCTTCGTATGCTACTTTCTTACCTGCATTCTCTGAAGCACATGTAAGTACATATGCAATGATACAATTTAATGCTTGTTTGGATAATTCATTGTACTTTTGCTGTGATGTGAAGTCTGCCCATCGCCGTAAATTGTTTAGCTTTGTAAAAACCTCATTTGTTGCTATCACATTTTCTAAGGTAATATTTTTCATATTCATTTCCTCCCTTAAAATTATTTGTCTCCAGTCAAAACTAAAGCTGTCTCGAAAGAAAGACGATTAAAAATGAACATTCGCCTTATTATATCATTAACATAATTTTTTTACAATTAATCATTCTTTAAAATATTAAAATTTTATATAACATATTCATTTCTTATCGTAGGGGTCGGTCAAGACCGACCCTCGGGCTAGTCAAGACTAGCCCCTACATTTTTTAATTTAAAACCTAACAGTAAAATAAATTAATATCTCACTCCTTCTATTTTTATTCCCCTTGCTTTATTATATCTATATGTATTTAAATTCCTATTATAGCTGTCTTCTGTGTGACTAGCAATTAGTATATTATTATTTTCTAATTTTATATCAGTTATTATTAATGTATGTCCAAATGTTCTTCCATCAAAACTTAATTGTATTATATCTCCTTTTTCTAATTTATTTAATTGTTCTTCTCTTCCAAATGGTCCTACTTGTTCATTTGTTGTTAGAAATTTATATAAATATTCTACTCCTGACCATGATGCAGATTTATTATATCCATCCTTGTAGTACCAACCATATGTGCTGTAGTTCATAATTCCCGCTCCTGCATATATGCATTGTGATACAAAAGATGTGCAATCACCCCCTACATTATCAAAATTATAATATTTAGGATTCCTTTTGTATGCCCATTTTTTAGCATATTTTACTGCTTCCTTTCGGTTGTATTCTTTCATAAATTCCTCCTTGTTATTCTTTTTTATACTGTGATATAATATTTTTATGAATAATTTAGAAAGATATAATCATTTAAATAAATATCTGAAAAATAAATTTGGAGAGCGAACTTTAAAAATTTGTGTTGATGGGAATTTTACATGTCCTAATAGAGACGGAACATTAGGCAAAGGTGGTTGCATTTTTTGTAGTGAGCAAGGTTCTGGTGAACATTTAAAACATAAATTAGAAATTTCAGAACAAGTAACTTCATTTTTAAATAGTTATAGAGGTGAAAGAGCGAATAAATTTATTGTATATTTTCAAAACTTTTCTAATACTTATGCTCCTGTAGAAACTCTAAAACAAAAATATGATTCTGCTCTAATAGATGAAAGAATTGTTGGAATTTCTGTTGCTACAAGACCTGATTGTATTAATGAAGAAATTGTAAAATTGTTAGCAACATATAAAGAAAAATATTATGTTTGTGTGGAGCTAGGCTTACAGACTTCTAATAATATTACTGGAAAACTAATTAATAGAGTTTACACTTCTGAAGATTTTACTACTTCTGTTAAACTATTAAATGAATATAATATAGATGTAGTAACACATATAATGGTAGGTTTACCAAATGAAACAAGAAAAGATTTAGAAAATACTGTTGCATTTTTAAATAACCATGATTTACAAGGATTAAAAATACATTCAACTTATGTTGTTAAAAACACTGTTTTAGAAAAAATGTATTTAAATGGCAACTATACTCCAATTACTCTTGAAGCTTACCTAGAAGATTTAGAATATATAATAACTCATATTAATCCAAATATTATAATTCATAGAATTTCTGGGGATGCACCTAAAGAATCGTTAATTGCTCCAAGCTGGAACATTCATAAAAAATTAGTTTTAAATGGTTTGGATAAAATTTTAAGAGAAAAAAATTTAGAACAAGGTATGCATTATAAGAAAGGCATTTCGCTAAGTTAGTCTTTGAAGAATGCGCGAAATACTTGTACACGATGCTTCGCATCGGCACATACTAAGGTAGCCTAACCTTGTTGTATACGGAAAAATCTTAAATACAGCCAAGATAAAAGTCGATTTTTCCTATACAATAAAAAAATAATATAATATAAGGGGGAAATGTTATGAAGAAAAAATTATTTATTACTGTTATACTGTTTTTCATGATATGTATAATTTCAACTCAAGTTCAAGCTATGCAAATATTCGTAAAAACACTTAATGAAAAAACTATTACTCTTGAAGTAGAACCTAATGATAGCATTGATGCTATAAAAGCAAAAATTCAAGAAAAAGAGGGTATCCCACCAGACCAACAAAGATTAATATTTGCTGGAAAGCAGCTTGAAGAAGGAAAAACTTTATCAGATTATAATATTCAAAAAGAATCAACTTTGCATTTAGTTTTACGTTTGCGTGGTTCAAAATCTATAACAATATTAGAAACTGAAAATGGTAAAGTTACATCTAGTCATACATCAGCAGCTAAAGATGAACAAATAACATTAACTGTAGAACCAGCTCCAGGATATGTTTTAGAAAGCCTTGTAGCATATAACTCAGCAGATGAAAATGTTAAAGTAGATGTAGTAAATAATTCTTTCACAATGCCTGATTATGATGTAACTGTAAAAGCAACATTTGCTCAAGAGAAAGTCGACTTGCCAGAAGATGAACCAACACAAGAATTAGAAAAAATTGAAGAACAAGTTCAAGAACCAAATATTAAAGATACAACCCCAAAAACAGGAAGCAATAATATACAAATAAATAATAAATTTTATATTGTTATTTTAGTTGCAATTGTTTTAGGATTTGTTGGAGTTAAAGTTTGTAAGAGATAAGTAAAAGCACATATTAAACTAGAAATAGTTTGATATGTGTTTTTTTAATAGTATTCCGTATTTCTTATTCTTGCATTGTTATGTAAACTCTGTTATAATATATCTATTCTTACATTAGGAGTGGTCTTTATGAAGTTTGACTTCTTATCTCTTTGGGAATTAAGCTTACAGCCTGATATTGAGGATGAACGGCTAGAATTGCTTATACCTACTAAACTTGGTAAGGTAGAGCATTCTCTCGAAGATCTTTCTTTGGATGAACATGGCAAAAATTTAATTATGCTTATGGGAGTTCCGGGCTCTGGGAAAAGTACTATGGCTGAAAAATTAAATAAACATTGTGAAGGCATTGGCTTGAGCAGTAAAATCATTTCCGCTGACGACCTTACATCAGATTACATTATTAAAAATCTGATGACGGTAGATATTGATAATGATTTAGGCTCAATACAAGTAAAAAGTCTTGAAGATGCTTTTAATGAATCAGCTGATTTATATGATGTACTCATATTAGATGGTATTTTTCTTTCATTAAGTGATAGGTTTGTTATTTTAAAAGCTGTTTCTGAATATTTTTCAAATATAGTAGGACTTTTTTTAAATACAAACTTAGAAGAACTTAAAAGGGTTCAATCCCAGCGATTTTTCAAACGTATATCTGATGAAGATTTCGAGTACTATCAGGGTCTTGTTAAGAATCTTCTCCAAGAGAAAAGAGTCCTTGGTCTTGGTTTTGATACTGTATACATTATACAGAGATAATACCAACAAGCAAAAGGCAGTTATCCCATTTCGGGATAACCGCCTTTATTTTTATTCTGCTGAAATGATTAAAATATCTTTAATTACTTATTATTTATATTCCTTTTAAATTCTTCCTTACTATCTATAAGAGAAATATTAGGTCTTCCTAAGTCATTTCTTGATTTGTTATTTGTATTAACAACTATTGCCATTTTGCCTTTATTCTTTATTTTATCTAAAGCATTTTTAAATTCATTTGCGTTATCTACTTCTATTACTTCTTTAAACCCAAATCCTGATAAAATCTTAGATATATTTATATTATATGAAATTGTTGGTTGACCTCCAACCGATTCATGATATCCATTATTAATTAATATATATTTAAAATTATCTTTAGCATTTTGGATTGCTACCGCAAGTCCTCCCATGTGCATAATAAATGCTCCATCACCGTCTATACAAAAAATGTTATTTGTAGTAAACAAACTAATTCCAAATGCCAATGAAGAAGTATGTCCCATAGCTCCGACATTTAAGAAATCATTACTATGCCTCATATTGTATCTTTCTCTAATTTCAAAAATTTCCCTAGATGTTTTTCCAGTAGTAGATACTGTAAAATCATTTGTATTCAAATTACTAATAATAACATCTAAAGCCTCTTCTCTAGTTAATAGATTATTATTCTTTTCTGTTTCCGCTTCATATTTTGAAAACATATCCTTTTTTACTATAATAGCTATTGGTTTGCCATTCTTCTTAATATATTCATAACAATATTTTATTTGCTTTCTATAATCTTCATCTAAAATCAAATATTCCATACCCAATGTTTCTAAAATTGGAAGTGTTAACTCTCCTTGTTTAATATGTTGTGGCTCATCCTTTGTATTAGGTTCACCTCTATAACCAATAAGAAACAGCATAGGAATTTTATAAATTTTTTCATCTGCTAAAGAAAGAATAGGATTTATTATATTTCCTAATCCAGAATTTTGCATATAAACAACACCGTATTTGCCAGTTGCTATATTGTATCCACAGGAAATAGCAACTGCATTCCCCTCATTAGCAGAAATAATATGATTTTCTTTTCTAGATAAATCTTTTATACACATACAGAATTCTTTTAATAGCGAGTCTGGTACACCAGTAAAAAAGTTAAAATCATTTTCCAATAAAGTATTATAAAAATCTTTTGTATTAATCATCTCTATCACCATATAATTAAAATTTTTTAGTCTCAAAGCGTTATTTTATAAACATATCCATATCTTTGATATAAGTTGTTATCGCTTATTCCAATGTAATTACCAACTACTTCTCCTAAGCGATTGTACAGACTTAGTGCTTTGTTGTGACTGGACTTAATATATATTTCTTGAATCCCCTGACTTTTTAAATCTTTAAAAACTTCATCATTTAACCATTTGTTACCAATACCTCGATATTTTTTTAGAATATGAAAGCAACTAAGTTGAGCAGATTTCTTTTCAGTATTTATATTATTTTTAATTAAAAATTTATTGATTAAATTACTTCCATATAAAGAACATATAACTCCAATAACTATATTATTTTCTTCCAAATAATATATATCTAAAATATCATCTTCACCATTTTGCATTTCATTAATAATATTGTTAATCCAATTTTTTGTATGTTCATATTCATCCCAATCATCATACATGTCATTTTCTTTTTTCTCTGTATTATATGTTTGTACGGGATATAAATACTTTTCTATATCCGAAAAACTCATGCCATTACATACTCTAATTTTCACTTTTATATCACCATCATCATATTAGCATAACTTTAACTCTGTTGTCAAAAGACTTTATCAATTTATAAAATTCCCTTTGTGTAAAATATTGAAAAAAGTAAATGCCTATGATAGAAAATAATATTAAAGATTTATATAAAGTGGTTTTAGATATTATTAGATATATAATAAAAAAGCACATATTAAACTACAAATAGTTAGATATGTGCTTTTTATTGTCCTTTTTAATTAATTTTAATAAAAAATATTTTCTAATTTTTGATCTGGATGAGTTTCTTTTTGCTCTTTAATTTCCCAAGGATAAACAAATAGTTTTTCTCTTGCTAAGCTAAAACCATAAAAACTTTTTTCTACATCTTTTGGTAAATTTTCTTCTCCTCGTACACAAACACAAGAAAATAAAATCTTAGCTTTTGGTAAACTCTTTCTTATTTCATTAAGAGCTGTATTTGCTGTTTCACCAGAACTATATGTACCTTCAACAACAAGCAAATTCAACTCTTTTTCTTTATCCAAATCTTTTAAATCATTTAATAAAATAATATGGTCATATATACCATTTTCTTTTATTTTTTTCACTTGAATTGGAGCAAATTTTATTAAGTTTAGCTCATTAGCAATATAAACTGCTGGCACAGCTCCGCTTCGTAATATTGGTACAACATAATCAATTCTTAAATTATTTTCAATAGTATATTTTTCAATTTCTCTTGAAAGTTTTAATACGTACTTTTTAAAATCATCATGTGAAATATCTCTAATTTCTTCTTCGTATTGGATAGGTGCATCATTACTTCTTATCTCCATATTTTCACCTCATTCTATTAAATTCATTTTTCATATTTTATAAATTATAATCCTCTACTCTAAACTCATCATTTATCCTCATTACATATTTTAAATAAAATGCATTTGGATTTTCAGATTCTTTACAAATATTTTGTATCTCATTATCTTTAAATATATATCTTTCTATAAAATCATAACAAATAGTTGTAAAATCTTTATTATCAGGATATTTTATTGTCTTACTAGTTTTATCATCATATGAATATGTCAATTTAATTATTGGATAATCCTCTAATACAGAACATTCATTATTTTCTTTTATTTCTTCAAAGTTTATTTTATTTAACAACATAGCAAAATCTTCAACTTTTGGATATATAGTTGATTCAAAAGATTTTGAGAAATCTTTATTCCCTAGTGAAAAGTATATTTCAAATACTTTTATATCCTCTTCTTCCCTATACTTAAAAAAATCAATATGTAAATCAAAATCAAACCACATTCCACCTGCACTTGAATAAGAAAATTCTTTAATTTTCTTTTTTTCATTTTCCATAAAAATATACCTCCTTAATTCATAATTTCTTCTACAAATTCTCTTTCATTAACTAATGTTATTGCTTTTTGTAATACATCTATTATAAATTTTTTATTTGTTAATTTTTCTCCATCTACATTAAATGTAACTTCTTCTTCAAATTCTAATTCAACATGATTTGTTCTAAATTTATGAACTCTTCTCTTTCCTTCATGTTTACCCTTTTTTAATTTTAATATTAATGGAAGCATTTTAAATTTAGGCATTTTTTCAGCATAATAAATATCCAATAGTCCATCCATTAATCTAGATTTTGGTGCAATTTTAAATCCGCCTCCATAATATGAACCATTACAAATACTTAAAATTGTATATTTGTCTTCTATATTTTTTATATTAGTTTTCATTTTCATTTTTTTATGTTTAAAAGTAATAAAAGTATATATTAAACTTGCATTATATAGTTGACTTGAAGGAATTATAGTATTTCTTAATTTTTCAATATTGTTTCCAACTTCTGCATCTATTCCACTACATGCAACATTTATAAAATATGTATCATTTATTTGACCTAAATCGATAAGAGCTTCTCCATCTTTCATTGTTTTTATTGTTCTGTAAGTATCATTTCCTGAACCTGCTGGAATAATTCCTAGCTTGTTTTTTGTTCCAATTAAACCTGGCAAAGTAACTGCCAAAGTTCCATCTCCACCAACAACATATATAACACACTCTTCATTTTTATATTCAAAAGCAATATCATAACCACTTTTTTCTTGTGATATATATCTTACCTCGAAATCTATATTTCTATTTTTACAAGCATTTTCTATGTTAGGTAATATTTTTTTGCATTTTCCTTTGCCTGCTCTTTCATTCATTATAAAAATATACTTCATATTTCCTACTTTCTAAATAATTTTTATTTTTCAAGTAGTTTAATTATAACATGTTTTTATGTAGCTTTAAATAGATTTTTGTAGCTTTTTGTCGAAAAAAGATTTTGGAGCAAAAAAATAACGGGCGAACTCAGTTCGCCCCTACATCAAAATTTGCAAAGCAAATTTTGTACTATTCACTATTCACTACGCGTAGCGTTTATCCCTCCCCTACATTAAATTCTTACTTTTAATATATCACTATTATTTATTATTAAAGTGCTATACAAAAACAATATATCACTATTGTTTAAATCAATTTTTTCCGCCACTAGTTCAAAGTCTATATACCTTAAATCAATTAATATTATATTATTATAATATGGTATAAATAATGGCACTATACTGCTTGCAAATGAATCTCTAAAAATTATTAGTGTAGAATTATCATTAAGATTATTATTTGTAATTTCTATATAACTACTTGGTCCAGATAAAAATACATCATACGAATCTACAGCTTCTAATTTTTCTTCATCATATACTTTTTTATATCCATATTCTAAATGTTTAACTTCTACATTTTCAAAACCATTTGAATATAAATACTTTAATTTATCTGGCTCAATTTTTAATCCAGCTTTAGAATATGATGCTCCATAAAAATTATTATATTCCTTTTCTTTGTAGTTTTCATATTTATACTTTTGGTCTATATTTTCCATTATTATTTTTGAAACTTTTTGCAAGTTTTCTTGTTTCCAATGTATATCTGTTCTATAATAATCTTCTATATTTAAATCATTTGTTATATCTATATATTTAGCATTTACATTATTATTAACTAAATTATACAATTGATTATAATCTAATTTTAAATACTTATTTTCATCTAAAAAATAGGCTTTATCTGGAATTATTGAATAATAAATTCTATTCTCTTCTTTACATTTGCTTATTATATAATTTGTTTTCTCTGCAAATTTTAAAACCTTTTCTTTATTCAAAGGATAATTTTTCTCGTATATATTATCCTCAATAACATATACATCTTTATTATCTATTTTGTTTAGTACCTTTCTATTTATAATTGAATTAAAATTTATAAATTCATTTCTAAATGCAAATTGGTCTAATAAGTATGCATCTAGATTTTCAGTAAAATCTCTGTTAAATATAGGAAAACTTGCTAACTTTCTTCTCTCAAAAATAGAAACTTCCTTATCTTTAAAAATTATCCCCATAAATCCAAATCCAAATATGATTATTATAAATAAAATTGTTATTATTTTATTTTTCATTTCATTACCTCAAAATCTAAAATATATAAATGGATTAAATGAATTTGATATTAGAGATGATGTGCATATTAAAAGTAAACAAATATATCCACTTACTTCTATAAAACAAAATATATTTTTAAATCTTTTATGTGTAGATAGTTTTTCAACTATATTTTTAATTAATGGTGTTGAACATATTATTGCTAATATTATAATTACTACATAATTTTTCAAATAATATATAGTTTCAAAGTTTATAAATTTTAAATTTCCGAATCCTAACATGTTCTTGAAAAATATGCCTATCTCCGATAATTTTTCTATGTTGAAAATTACAAAACTAAATATTACAACTATTAAAGTATATATATGAGATATTATTCCATTTTTTAAATATTTTTTTAAGAAAAGTTTTTCTATTATTAAAAATACAAAGAAATATAATCCCCATAAAATAAAATTCCAGTTAGCTCCATGCCAAAATCCTGTTAAACACCAAACTATTAAAATATTTAGTATTTGTCTTAAAATTCCTTTTCTATTTCCTCCCAAAGGTATATACACATAGTCTCTAAAGAAACTAGATAAAGAAATATGCCATCTTCTCCAAAAATCTGTAATACTATTTGCTATAAGTGGATAATTAAAGTTTTCCTTAAATTTGAATCCAAAGAATAATCCCATACCTATTGCCATATCACTATATCCTGAAAAATCAAAATATATTTGTAGAGTATATCCTATAGCTTGAAGTATATATATTAAAACTGTTTTTTCTTGAGCTTGTCCTAGAATATTACAAAACTCTCCAATCGTGTTTGCTATTATAACTTTTTTTGAAAGTCCTATTATAAATCGTTTCACACCTTGTGCAAAATTATCAAATGATTCTTTTCTATTTTTTAGTTGCTCATTTACATCTTTATATCTTACAATAGGTCCTGCTATAAGTTGTGGAAAAAATGTTATGTATGTGGCATATTGCAATATATTTTTTTGTGCTTTAACTTCTTTTCTATATACATCTATCAAGTAACTTATATTTTGAAAAGTAAAAAAGCTTATTCCTAATGGTAAAATTATTGATAGATATTTCATATCTATATTTAGTACCTTACTAAAATTCTCTAAAAAGAAATTCGCATATTTATAATATCCAATTAAACATAAGTTTAAAATTATTCCTAAACTTAAAAAAAGTTTTCTATTATCTTTACCTTTATCTATTAATAAACCAAAAAAGTAGTTTAATATGCAAGCTATTATTAATAATGGACTTCTTTCTCCATAAAAATAAAATATTAAACTACTTATTAATAATATTATATTCCTATATTTTTTTGGTGTTACAAAATATAGGAATATTGTTATCGGTAAAAAATAATATATAAATGTTATACTTGAAAAAAGCATTTTATAAATTATCGAAATTAGCCTCTAATTTTGGAGCTAATTCTTCATTGCTCATAACTAGTAAAACTAAATTTCCTTTGCTCTTTACAAAAACATTGCTTGCTTCTACACAAATCCATTTTCTTGGATTTACATTATTTTTTATTTCTTCAACAGCTAAAGTTGCTTGTTTAGAATCATTTACTCTAACTAAAACAACAGAATGTGCAATTGAACCTACCATAGATTCATTAGCTAAAGCTTCTGTGTATTCAACATTTGATGTTCCAATAAATGATTCAACATTTTCATCTGTTATTTCCATATTAGCAAGTCCCATTGGAAGATTATTTTCGTCTATACCTTCATAAAGTTTTGTCATTATTCCTTCTAAGTCGCCCTCTACATTTTTTTCTGTACCTGCAAAAATTTTAATGCATCCTACTGTAGCCAAAATTATAATGCATCCTATTACAGCAATAATTGCTAATGCTATCGCAACTATCAAAATAATTTTCTTTGACATTTT
This sequence comes from Clostridiales bacterium, assembly GCA_015056485.1. Lineage (GTDB taxonomy): Bacteria > Bacillota > Clostridia > TANB77 > CAG-508 > CAG-452. The sequence continues at coordinate 5,254 of SVGD01000015.1, read as the reverse complement.
TAATTCCTCCTTTTATATATTTAATATTGAATATTCTTCATTCATACTATAAACTCATTCTAGCATAAAACTATTTTTTGCTCAATGAAAAAATAAAAAATATATATAATCATAAAAAACAAGAGGTGCCTACCTCTTGTTCATATTTTAATTTTTATAAAGTATACTTAAATCTCCATCTACAAAACCAATTCCTATGGCAGTATATTTTTTCAATTTATTAGCATATTTACCATATTTTAAATATTCCTCTACAAGATTTTTAAATATTATTTCTATTGCTTTCCAATCGCTCTCTTTCACTAAAATAAAAGGATTATCTCTAGTCGTAAATACTTCATTACATGCCCAATCATCATTATTTTCATCAAAAACTGAAGAACCAATTAATTCTATACTCCACTTATTATTACTATCTTCATATAAATTAAAATTAATTGCTTTTATACCTTTTGGTAAATCATTTTTCAAAATATCATTTAGCCATTCATTAAATTTATTATTTCCTTGTCTTTTAAAAAATTTCAACATCTTAGAACTCCTTTCAAATTAACTATAATAAATTCCCATAGGAATTATATAAATTATTGCTAAAATTTTTCAAATAAGTTTGTTCGACTTCATTTTCAAATTTAAGTATTTGTTCTTTTCCATTTTTGTTTGATTTATGAAGATAACCTTGTACTAAAATATATCCTTTATTATTTGCGCTAAAAGATAAATACATATGCATTCCATATTCTTCTTGAATTTTCGCTTCTCCAGATAAGTTTTCATATATTGTATTTAATTCAATTGCAAATTTTGCTAAATCTTTCACCTTTATATCCATCTCTGTATTTGCAGAAAATCCATCACTTTGAATTGTAACTTCTAATAATATATCGTTCTCAAAATTTTTAGGTTTCAAATCAATCATGAAATTTTCTGTTTGAATTTTATATTCCATATAATCACCATTTTCAATTTATGTATTTTTTAAATATTCTAATAACATTTTTATAGCTTTTGCTCTATGTGAATATTTTTCTTTAAATTCAACTGACATGCTTGCTGTTGTTTTACCATTTGAATCTTCTGAAATGAATATTGGGTCATATCCAAATCCATTTTCTCCTTCTTCTTTTAATGATATTTCACCATTCCAGATTCCTTTAAACAAATGCTTTTCACCTGTTTCATCAATATAACAAATACAGCATATAAATCTTGCTTTTCTGTTTGCATTTCCTTCTAAATCTTTTAATATTTGTTTTCTTAAATCTTCATCCTTTGTTAATCCTTTATATCTTGCAGAATATATACCTGGCTGATTATTTAAGCTTTCTACTTCTAAACCACTATCATCAGATAAAACACATGAATGTGTTTTATCATATATAGCTTGCGCTTTTAGAATTGCATTTTCTTCAAAAGAAGTTCCTGTTTCTTCTACTTCTATTTCAATATTTTTTTCACTTTGAGAAAAAACACTAAAACCAAGTCCACCTAATATATTTCTAAACTCATTTATTTTTCCTTTGTTATTACTTGCAATTATTAAATCCATTTTTACTCCCTTCTAAAAAAATTCTTTACTTGTTTTTTATTAAAATTTATGCTATTCTCTATATACTATAAAACATTAGGAGGTTCATCATGAACAGACAACAGAGACGACATCCCAGTCATCCGGCATTACCCTTGCTCAAACCATCGAACGAAAAAGTTCAGCCCATTCCGCCTAAAAAACGTGGTGGAAAACCTGACTCAAAACGAACCAGCATCACATCAAAAAAAGGTAAGAAGGGTGAATAACCCTCCGCAGCCCTACCCTGGTAGGGCTGTTTTTTTATTTTTTAACTTTCTTACTCCACATGATATTCCATAAACTGTTGTTGCACCTATACAAACTGCTATAATGTACGTTATTAAATATATAATAAAAGGTAAATTTTCTTGAAGCACATTAAAAACAGGTAAAGTACTTACAAAATATGGACTTATATAGAACATATTAAATGTTTCTCCATTTAAAATATCTATATTGTATATAATAATATTTAAAACTTCAGCTATTGCTACAAAAATTATAAAAACTACAAATGCATTTATTAAATTTTCTTTTTTTAGTTTAACTGTACCACTCATAATTAAATATACAGATACAACAAAACTTCCACAATGAAGCCACATTGTGTGGATATTTATTAATGTATCACTTACAAAACAACTATCTGGAATAATAATTGTTATAAGTCCTCCTAGTATTGTTACAAATGCCATATATGATAACAATGCATTTCTTATTTTATTATTTTTTAAAAACAAACATATTATTGCTACAAATATTGGTGTTGTGCATAATTGAAATGGTGCAGCATACCATTGATAATCCCAAGTTACAATATTATTAATTGAATCATAATTAAAAGACCATATTAACTGCTTAATTACTTCAAATAGTAATGCAATTATTCCATATGTTCCTAAAACTATTTTCAACTGTTTTTCACTATATTTATTTTTTAGTTTAAATAGTATTAGCAGTGAAAAAATAGTTATACAAATCCACATTAAGTGGAACCAGCCAAATGCTTTTGGTGTATTCATTTCAACTTGTAACATATAAAGTAGTTTTTCAAATAGATTCATATTAACACAACCTTTGCTACATCAATTATTACAATTAATTTATGCGTATAAAAAAATATATTGACTAAAATTATATGTTTCTTTAAAATGTTAAATTACCAAATAAAAGGTATTATTTTATATTTAACTTTCTTTTTATATTCTAAATACCCATTTAATTCTCTTTCTAGTACTTTTTCCTCATTTTTAATTCTTTTAGCAATTATAAATGGATATACTAAAAAAATTATAAATGAAAAAATAGAACCTAAAACTAGTGGCATTGATAAAAATAGTAAAATAGTTATTGCATACATTGGATGTCTTACAATTCCATATAAACCTGTATCTACTACTTTTTGGTTTTCTTGTACTTCAATAGTCCTAGATAAATATTCATTTTCCCTTAATACTTCTGCATATAAAATATATGCTAAAATAAATATTACTGATGAAATAATTACTACTGGTTTGGGAAGAATTATCCAACTAAATCTATAATTTAATCCTGCAATTATAAATCCTGCTAAAAACATTAAACCACTAAAAGCAACTACTAGCTTTTGTTTACTTTCTTTTTCTTTTGCATTTAATCTTTTTCTTAACAACTCTGGAGATTTTAAGACCATAACTATTCCAGCAACAAACATAGGAATAAATAATAGCCCCATAAATAACCAACCGTTCCAATAATTTATTGTATTTGCTGGAATAAATATAAGTAACCCTATCAGTAAAACTCCTAATATAAACTTTAATATTGCTTGAAAAAATAATTTTATATTCATAAAAACCTAACCTTTATTTAACAATTTCACCTTTCCAATCTATAATTCCGCCAAATTCAATCAAATTAGTATATCCTAATTTTTTTAGCTTTTCTGCTGCTTGTTTACTTCTATTCCCGCTTCTGCAATATATTAAAATTAACTGTTCCTTGTTTGGAAGTTCTTTAAATATATCACTTCCTATAGTTTCATTTGGAATACAAATTGCATTTGGAATATGTCCTTCATTATACTCCTCAATAGTTCTAACATCTAAAATAATATAATTTGTATTTTCATTCATAATTTGAACAATATCATCCATTGAAACATATTTAATTTCATCTTCATTTTCTGTTTTCTTATTGCCTTTGTTAAACATTAAAATTATTCCTCCAAGAATTATAATTAGTATTAAAATACCATATATAATTTTCTTCATATTGAACCTCCAAATAGATTCTATCTCCCTACTTAATAGCAATCCCAATTATATAATACGTCTGAAAAATTTTTTTCTTTTAAATCTTTACTATTAATAAAGAAATTACCAACTCCTGAATCTCCCCACATTATTTTTCCATCTGTATCTATTTGTAATAATAAAGTATCATATTTATCATCTTTTTCTCTTGGATCATATTGAGTAAAAAAAGGATAACCAAAAATTTTATGTCCTGAAGAATCAAAAGCGTCCATCAAATAATGGTGTTCCTCTTTGTTGAAATACTCATATAAATCAGTAGTTACTTCTTCATTAAATTCTTTTCTAATTGCCTCTTTTATTTCATCTTCAAACCCATATGTTGCTGTACCAATAAAGTCTTCTTCCTTATTAAAAGTTATTTTATATTCTTCATTAAAAGGAAAATATTCTTCTTTATTTATATCTAAAGTTAATGATGTTGGAATGTTTAATTTTTCTATATCTTCTTTTATAATATCACTTTTCACATTTTCATGATATACAACTTTATATCCACCTGAATATAATCCATTTAAATCATCTGTTGCAATGAAAAATTGTAAAATTCCCTTGTCTGGCAATCTGTTATCATTTAACTTTTCTTCTCCGAAATTAATTTGAGCTAATAAAGGCATTTTATTTCCATCTTTATCTTGTGGATATTCTATAGAAGAATCCCAATAAGGAAGTCCACCTAATTTACTACTATATATATCAATATCATTACTTTCTTCACAAACAAATTTATATGCAGTAGTTTTTGTTTTGTTTTTTACTATCTCAATAATTCTATCTAACTTATTTTTACTTTCTTCTGATAAATTTTTATTTTTTTCTTTTTTTACTGAATTTGCTTTCTTATTTTTTCTATTTTCTAATATAAATGCAAACGCAATTATTAGAAAAACTTCTCCCATAAATAGATAAAAAAATATATCTTCTCCCATATTTCCCTCCTATGAGTTTTTTAGCAACCTCCACCCCTGAGAGCCGCGTGGCTCTCTTTCATTTTGTTTAAATTATTTTAATAAATTTTCTGCTAATATATTTAATTGTTCTATATTTTCTTGTTTTAAAGTTGATTTTATTGTAACTACTGGTTCAATAATTTCAACATTTTTCATTGTTCTTAGAGTTTCTTTTATGCATTTTGCTGCATTAGGTGCCCAAGTTCCATTTTCAATAATTGCAACTTTTTTGTTTTGATAATTTTTCTCTTTTAAATTTAATAATAAATCTCTCATAGGTGTAAACATTTCCATATTATATGTTGCTGATGCAAAAACTATTTTTCCATATCTAAATGAATCCTCAACAGCTTCTGCCCAATCTTCTCTTGATAAATCAGCTAATACTACTTTTGGTGCACCTTTTTCTTCTAATATCTCTTTTAACTTTTCACATGCTT
>SVGD01000014.1 GCA_015056485.1 Clostridiales bacterium | reverse complement strand
AGAAGCAACTGAGGCAGCAAAAAAATTAGGAATTGAAATCGAAGGAACAATGGAAAGAGGAAATGTTATAAATCTTGTATTTGAAGAAAAAGTTGAAGAAACTTTAATTCAACCAACATTTATAATAGATTACCCAGTAGAAGTGTCACCACTTACAAAGAGAAAACCATCAGACCCAAGATTAGTAGAAAGATTTGAAGTATTTATAGATGGAAGAGAATATGGAAATGCATATTCAGAATTAAATGACCCAATAGACCAATATGAAAGATTCTTAGAACAAGCAAAACAAAAAGCAGCAGGAAATGAAGAAGCAAATGATATGGATGATGACTTTGTTCAAGCATTAGAATATGGAATGCCACCAACAGGAGGACTTGGAATAGGAGTAGATAGGTTGATAATGTTACTTACAGACTCAGCATCTATTAGAGATGTTCTATTATTCCCAACAATGAAACCTTTGAACTAGAACTTTTAATAAATTTTAATGAGTGCTAATAAGTTTTAATGTGTTTCAAATACAGTGTTTTCAATACATTCAAGAGATAGTTAAAAAATAAGAAAATTTAATAATAACTAATAAAATTTAATGAATTTTGACTGGTAGCATTCAAATTGCATTCAAAAAAATCAATAATACATAGCAATTTAAACTGTTTTTAGATTAAATTGCATTCAAAAAAATCTAATAGAAATATTAGATTTTTTTTTGTTAAAAAGGAGGGAGAAAATTGAAAGAAGATTCTTTAGAAATAAAAGAAAAGAAAAGAGTATATAAAAGAAATACTGCTAAAAGTGCTTTAGAAAATGTAAAGAAAAAAATAAAAGAAGCAAATGAAAATAATGAGTTTATATACTATGTATCAAAAGCAGTCTTATTTGGCTCATATATCAATTCTGACAGAAAAGAAATAGGAGATATAGATATTGCATTATATATAGAATTAAAAGACAAATATACGCCAGAGATAGAGCAAAACATTCAAAGATCTTTGTTAAGTTGTAAGCAAGTTCCATTTTTATTAAGATATATATATGGAAAAGAAGAAATAGCTAAATTTATAAAAGATAAAAAGTCTGTTATACATTTACACGATGGTAATGAAGCAGATAAAATTGCAAGAGAATACAGTAAATCTGGAAGTTATATTTATAATGATAAATATGAATTGATATATTGTAAATAATAATTTGAAAGCGAGTTGATAATAAAGTCAATTTGCTTTTTTCGTTTTTAAAACGCTACATAAGTTCTTTTTTATAAAGGAACTTATTTTTTTTGAAAGGAGGATTTTTAAATGAATGTTAGGAAAGGAGGTTTTTATGATAGAAGCAAGAAAAATTGTAATTCCAAAGGAAGCAGAGAAAGAAATTACATTTATGCTATTTAATTATCTTAATATAGATAATCTAATAGAAAAAAGAAAAAAAGACTTGATTGAAAATGTCAATATTAGTAATAATGCTTGGTTAAAATCTTTAAATGAGTCAGCAAACACATTAGAAGATGTTGTTATTAAATTTGATAATGACAAGACAATATTAAAGTTAAAAAGATGGAAGCTGCTTATCAATTCATTTAATAGCAGACTTTATGATAATGAAAATCCAGTATATTATTGGTTAATAAGATTAAAGTATATGGACAAAGTTGAAGAAAATACCTTGTTAGAAAAACTTGATATTGATAAAGAAGAATTAAAAAATTTAGACATTTATTTAAAATGGAAACTTTATTGTTTAGCTGTTGAGCGAAATTTATTTGATGGAGGTGAAGTGAATGTCTGAATGTAAAACAATAGCAATAGCTAATCAAAAAGGTGGCGTTGGAAAAACAACAACAGCTTTAAGTTTAGGTGTAGCATTAGCAAGAGAAGGTAAAAAAGTTTTATTAGTAGATGCAGACCCACAAGGAGATTTAACAACATATATGGGTTTTTATGATCAAGACAATTTACCAATAACAATATCTACTTTAATTGAAAGAACTATAAATGATATTGAAGTAAATGCACAAGAAGCAGTATTACATCATCACGAAGGAATAGATTTAATACCATCTAATCTTAATTTATCAATGACAGAAGTTAATTTACTTAATGCTATGTGCAGAGAAAGTGCTATGAAGAATAGTTTAAGTGAGATTAAAAAGAATTATGATTTTGTAATTATTGATTGTATGCCTTCGTTAAGTATGATAACAACAAATGCTTTGGCTAGTGCAGATCAAGTTATTATTCCAGTTCAATCTCAATATTTATCTGCAAAAGGTATGGGGAACTTATTAAAGACTATTTCAAAAGTAAAAAAACAGATAAATGATAAACTTACTGTTGGTGGTATATTATTAACACTTGTAGATAAGAGAACAAATCTACCCAAAACCATTAAAAATGAATTAGAAGAGAATTATGGGAACATAGTGAAGATATATGATACACAAATACCAATAGCAGTAAAAACAGCAGAATCGACATCAAAAGGAAAGAGCATATTTTCGTATGATAAAAGTAGTAGTGTAGCTATTGCTTATTCAAATTTTGCAAAGGAGGTATTAAGTAGTGAAGGAGAACGAACAAAAAATGCACTTACCAAAGGTTACAGTAGATGATTTCTTTTTTAGCACACAAGAACAAAGGGAAAAAGATAAGTTAGAACATATACAAAACATTAAAATAAGTGAAATAACTGATTTCCCAAACCACCCATATAAAGTATTAGATGATGACGAAATGCTAGAAATGTCAGAGAGCATTAAAGAAAATGGTGTAATACATCCAGTTATTGTCAGAGCTAAAAAAGATGGTGGCTATGAAATGATTTCTGGACACAGAAGAAAAAGAGCAACAGAACTTGCAGGAATTAGAGAAATACCTGCAATTATAAGACAAATGACAGATGATGAAGCTACTATATATATGGTAGATAGTAATAAACAAAGAGTAAAAGTATTACCAAGTGAGAAAGCATTTGCTTATAAAATGAAATTAAATGCTATGAAAAGACAGGGTAAAAGAAATGACTTAACTTCTTCGCCAATGGCGACAAAGTTAAATGAAAAAGGAACAGCAGAAATAATAGGTCAAGAATTTGGAGATGGTAAAGATAATGTTTATAGATATATTAAACTAACAGAATTGATACCAGAATTATTACAATTAGTAGATGATGAAAAAATCGCATTAAGACCTGCTGTGGAAATTTCATATTTAAATCAAGAAGAACAAGAAACTTTGTTAGATGCAATAGAAACTACTGTTGCATATCCATCTCACGCACAAGCAATTATATTGAGAAAGAAAAGTCAAGATAAAACATTAACAACAGATGATATTTATGATATTTTAGACGAAGAAAAGCCAAATCAGAAAGAACAAATAAAGTTCAAAGTTGATAATGTAAGAGAATATTTCCCAAAAGGTTATACAACAGAACAAATGCAAAATACAATAAAAAAATTATTGATGGATTACAAAAATAATTGGTTAAGAAGACAAAGAGATAATATAAGATAATGTATATACAAGAATAGATGATGTATATACATTTTTTTTATTTTCCCCCTTCCTATAACCTACCCCCTTATACTAGCTATACTAACTGAAATAGATATATTTAATAATAAAATAATATATAAAAATAAATATATATAATCGCACATTTGATAAAACAAAATAAGCAATTTAAAATATAGTTAAAGAGGTGGAAAATATGAAGAAATTTATAATTTTAGTGATTATTTTAATATCAAATTTTAGCTATTATGGAATTGTAGATGATGATGGTAAAAAGGTTACGAATATTCAAGAGATAGTGCAAGAGCAACAAGAAAAAAAATCAACAGAAACAAAGGAAATTGAAAGCATTGTTGTTGAAGAAAATAAAGATGAAATAGTTGAAGAAAAAAAGGAAGTATCAGCAACAAAAGTAGAAGTAACAGCAAATACCAAAGTAAACAAAGAAAAAGTTAGTACAAAGGCTAATACAAAAATTAAAGCTAATAATGTTTCAGTTAGTAAAAAAGAAAACACAGAAACTGCTACGAAAAAAGTAGAAGTTGTTAATGATCAAAAAGAAACACAAGCTGAAAAACAACCAAAAATTATACCAGATGTAAAGCCAGAAGAAAAGAAGGAAACCTACACAGAAAATATTGTTGAAGTAGCAGAAAGTAAAAAATGTTCTGGCAATGAACATGGAATGAAAGTCGGAAATAGTGGTAAGTGGTTTAATTCAAAAGATGAAGCAATAATGACATATAAAGCTGAAATAAATAAGTGGGGAGATAAATGGACAAAAGATGAGATAACAAATGAAGAATATTACGCAAATTGTCCGTATGGATATGAGGTGTGGACTTGTCCATACTGCAATATGTGGACTTTAAATTATTATTATGAATAATCTATAAAAAAATTTGAATACATTGAACAAGTTTTATGCTTGTTCTTTTTTTATTTTAAGGAGGTAAAAAAGTGAAGAAAATAAAAGATATTAAAAAGAAATTATTAGCAGTAATACTTTTAATAGCAACATTATTAGGAACGGCACAACCTATTTTTGCAATATCTACATCTGGAACTGCAAAATGGGTTGCAGGACAATGGGATTCGGAAGTATTTACAACTGATAATAAAACAAGTGTTGGTATGTTAATGAGAAGATTAGTTAATTATACAACAGGAGATATGTATACAACATTTTGTGCAGAGCATTTTATAAATTCTCCTACAGGAACAATAGAAAATGGAACTCATACAATACCTGCAAGTGATTCAAAAATGAAACAAGCTTGTAAGGTGGCATATTTCGGTTGGTACGAAAAATATGGAGATTATGTTCTAAATGGTGGAATTATGACAGCAGCAAATGAACAACGAAAATTGAATTATTGTTTCACACAACAATATGTATGGGAAACATTAGGACAAAGCTATGCTACATTTAAAAATGCTGACATACAAGCTAAATATGTGGCTTTTAAACAAGATGTAGATAATAAAATAGCTAATATGGAAAGAAGACCTAGTTTTATAAAAGATACAATAGAAATAGATGTTGGAACATCTAAAACATTAACAGATAGTTATGGTGTATTAAAAGACTATAACAGTATAGATAAAACTAGTGATGGTATTAGAATTGTTCATACAAAAGGAGAAAATACTTTAACAATTACTGTTGCAGAAAATTGTAATTTAAAAACATTTAAAGTTACAGATGCAATGGCAGAAAGTTGGGGACTAATAAAAGAAGAATCAAGAGATTATGATACTACTGTGCATATAAGTTTTAAAGAAGGTGTGCAAAATCAATTATATTCTTTAAACTACAATGATCCAGTTACAATGTCATTAAGTTTAAAAATAAATTCATTTGGAAGTTTAGAAATAGCAAAAAAAGACAATAAAGGTAATTATGTACCAAACACATCTTTTAAAATTAGTTATAATGCAGATATGTCAAATGCAATAGGAACATATACAACAGGAGCAAATGGAAAAGTAACTATTGATAAATTAAAACCTACAACAATATATATTCAAGAAACTAAAGTTCCAGAACATTTGATTTTAGATACAACAATAAAAAATGTAACAATAAAAGTAAATGAAACAGTGAGTTATGAAGCAAAAAACAACTGGAAACAGGGTTACATTAAAGTAGTTAAAAAAGATGCTGAAAGTGGAAAGATTGTAAAACAAGCAGGAGTAATATTTGATATATATAATTCTAATAATCAAAAAATTACGAGCATAACAACTAATGAAAATGGAGTTGCAACTTCTACCTTATTAGATTATGGAACATACTATGTAAAAGAAAATAAAGCACCAAATAAATACACAGTTAAAGTTGAAGTGAGTGAAAATGTTGGTGTTGTAGAAAACGGTAAAACTTATGAAATTAGTATATTAAATACAAGAGTAAAAGGAACTGTAACAATTTCAAAAGAAGACACAGAAACAGGGAAAAAACCACAAGGGGAGGCAACATTAAAAGGTGCAGTATATGGAGTTTATGCAAGAAATACAATTTATGACCCAGCAGATAATAGTGTAAAATATAACGCAAATGCGAAAATAGGCGAATTAGTTACAGATGAAAATGCAAATGCAACATTAAGCAATTTATATTTAGGAGAATATTATTTAAAAGAATTGAAAGCAAGTAATGGTTATACATTAGATACAAACACTTATAATTTTGATTTGACTTATGAAACTCAAAATGTGAGTGTAGTTACGAAAAATGTAACAGTAAAAGAAAGAGTAAAATCACAAGCATTTAGAATTATAAAAGTTTCAAGTGATACTAATGGAGAAGCAGATTTACTAGAGGGTGTAGAATTTACTATAAAATCTCAAAAAGATATTGATAATTATGGAAGTTGGGAAAAAGCACCTATTGCTAAAAATTATAAAGGCGAAGAAAGTGCAGTTTTAATTACAGATTCTAAAGGGTATGCAGTAAGTGAAAGATTACCTTATGGAACTTATGTAGTGAGAGAAACAAAAGTACCAGATAATAAATACAAAGTACCAGATTTTACAGTAATAATTACAGAAGATAGTGATGAGCCACAAACTTGGAGAGTGTTTAATGATACTTCTTTTAAATCAGTAGTCGCAATAGTAAAACAAGATGCTGAAACACAAAAGACAGTAAAAATTAGTGGAGCAAAATTTAAAATAAAAAATACTGAAACAGGAGAATACTTTGGATATTGGAGTTGGAATCCATTGCCAAAATATACAGATTCGTGGGAAACAGACGAAACAGGAACAGTAATGACAGGAGAACAATTACCAGCAGGAAAATATCAATTAGAAGAAATTAAAAGTCCAAAAGGCTATTTGATTTCAAACACACCAGTTAAATTTGAAGTAACTTCTAATATAGCTTACGAAACCTTACCAGATGGTAGTACACCAGTTATAACAGTAAAACAAAAAGATACATCAGTTAAAGGAAAAATAAATATTGAGAAAATAGGAGAAGTGTTAGTAGATTATAAAGATGGGAAATTTATTTATGAAGAAAAAGGTGTAGCGAATGCAAAATATGAAATATTTGCAAGAGAAAATATTTTAGACCCATCTAATAATGGAACTATACTTTATAAAAAAGGAACTGTTGTTGATACAATAACAACAAATACAGAAGGAAAAGCAACATCAAAAACACTACCATTAGGCGAATATTCTGTAAGAGAAATAAAAGCTCCAGAAGGATTTGTTTTAAGTAATGTTGTAGAAGATGTTTCGTTAAAATATAAAGATCAAAACACATCAATAGTTTATGATACAGCAAATTTTACTAATGAAAGACAAAAAGTTTTAATTAGTGTATGTAAAAAAGATTCAGAAAATGAAAAAACACTTATAGGAGCAGAATTTACATTATACGCTGAAAAAGATATAAAAAATTATAAAGGGGAAATTATTTTAGAAGCTGAAGAAAAAATTGAAGTAGCTACAAGTAATGTAGATGGAATAGTTAATTTTAAATCTGATTTACCATTAACTCAATTTATAATTAAAGAAACTAAAGCACCAAAGGGTTATGCGTCTAGTAATGAAGTTATAGTAGCGTATGCAAATTATAAAGGACAAGATAAAAAAGTAATAGAGTTAGAATATGAATTTAAAAATGATATAACAAAAGTTGAAATTTCAAAACAAGACATAACAAATTCATCAGAAATTGAAGGAGCTACATTAACTATTTTTGAAAAAAATAATGATGCAGCTATAATAGATACTTGGATTTCTTCTAAAAAACCACATTTAATTAAAGGATTAGAGGTAGGAAAGACTTATGTATTACGAGAGAAAATAAGTCCTTATGGTTTTGCAATATCACAAGATATAGAGTTTGTAATTAAAGATACTGGAGAAATTCAAAAAGTTGTAATGAAAGATGAATTAGTATATGGAAAATTACAATTTAATAAATATGGGGAGATTTTTAACCAAACAGTAACAGGACAAACTCAATTCGGAGAAACACAAAGTCCTGTTTGGAACAAATCAAATCTTATAGGTGCAGAAATAACAATATATGCTAATGAAGATATTAAAATAGGTAATACAACATATTACGAGAAAGATGGAATAGTACAGACATTAAAGAGTGATACAGATGTAGTTTTAAGTAAAAAACTTCCAGTTGGCTCATATTATTATAAAGAAACCAAAGTTCCTTTTGGTTATATTGCAGATACTAATAAGCATTATTTTACAATAGAAGATACAAAAGTAAATGAATTACAAGTAGTAACATCTACATTGATAAATAATAGAGCAAAAATCAATATAAATATGAAAAAAATACTAGAAGAACAAAAAATATTCATCAATGAAAATGCTTATAAAGATATAGTTTTTGGTATTTTTGCTAAAGATGATATTTTAAACTATTATGAAAATGTAGAAATTGAAAAAGACAAAATGATTTTTACAACAGGAATAACAAAAGAAGGAACATTAGAGAATATTCCAGATTTACCAATAGGAAAATATTATATTAAAGAATTAGCTACAAATTCTCAATATATATTGAATGATAAAGAATACGCCTTTGAAGTTAGTTATAAAGGTAAAGATATTACAGAGTTTGTTATACAAATAGGAGAAGCAGGAACAATAGATAATGAACTTGCAAGAGGAACAATTCAAATTAAAAAAATAGATACATTAGATGAAAATAAAAAATTAGAAAATATTGAATTTAATATTTCAAGTAAAAAAGATATGAGCAATATTATAGCTACTGAAAAAACAAACAATGAAGGTATTGCTACATTTACAAATCTTGAATTAGGCACATACTATATACAAGAAGCAAAACAAGTAAATGGTTATACAATAAATGAAACAATTTATCAAGTAGAAATTAAAGAGAATGGCGACCAATTTGTTATAACTTGTGAAAATAAACCAACAGAAGCAATATTTTCAAAAGTAGATGAAACTGGGACAAATGAAATAGAAGGTGCAAAAATACAAATTATAGATAAGGAAACAAATGAAATTGTTGATGAATGGATTTCTACTAAAGAAAGTCATACTGTAAATTATTTAGTAGAAGGAAAAGAATATATAATGAGAGAAATATCAGCTCCTTATGGTTATGAAATTGCAGAAGAAATATCTTTTGTAATGGGAGATGGTATAAAAGTAACAATGCAAAATAATCCAATATTAAAAACAATTCAATTAACAAAAATTGATAAAGAAACAAAAGAAATTATAAAAGAACAATTTACATTTGGATTATATGTTGATAAAGAATGTACTAAACTTATACAACAAATGGATTCAAACGCAAAAGAAGGAACAATTACTTTCAAAGACATAAGATATGGAAATTACTATATTAAAGAAATTACAGCACCAGAAGGGTATATACTATCTGAAAAAGTAGTTAAGGTTGAAATAAATGATAAGGGCGTATTTATATCAAATAAGGAAATAAAAGAAAATGAGGCTGTTTATAATTTTGAATTTTCAAACAAGAAAATGGAAACACCAAAAACACGGAGATAGTAGAAACTTAACATTGTGGTATATCTTATTAACAGTTTCTGTGAGCATATTAGGAATTTTAGGAATACGCAAAATTCATAAAAAGAATAAGAAGAACAAATAATTAAAGGGTGGCTTATTTTGAAGCCACCTTTTTCTTTTGAAAGAAGGTGGAAAATGGCAAACATTACTACAATACAAAAAAATAAATTATTAAGAAAATTAAGGAATATCAATGTTCTTAACGAAAAAGATATTTTAAATTTAAAAGTTTATGAATTAAAGAAAATTAAAGATAATGATAAATTAACTTTAAATGATATAGAGATAATATGGTTAATGCAAGAAGCCATAGAAAAGAAAAGTTTATTAGACTTTTTTACAGATCAAAGTTAGGAGGTGTAAATATTATTGAAATTTGTTGAAGTAAGAAAATTATATAAAGATACTGTAAAGCAAATAACAAAAGATAGTGATAAGTGGACAAACTTTTTAAAGAGTGCTGCGTGGAATTTTAAATATAATTTTGATGACCAAGTTCTTATATATGCACAAAAGCCAGAAGCAACTGCTTGTGCAGAGATGCAAGAATGGAACACAAAAGTTATACCTCATAGATGGGTAAATAAAAATGCAAAAGGTATTGCTATATATGCAAAACCAAATAGTGAATTACCATTAAGATTTGTATTTGATTTATCTGATACTCATAATTACAGAAAAACTGAATATAAACTTTGGGCAGTAGAAGAAAAATTTGAAAAAGATGTAATTGAAGCATTAGAAGATAAATTTGGAGAAATTGGTGCAGAAGTTGATTTAAGAAAGGCAATAATCTTAATATCATATAATATGGTAACAGACAGTATTCAAGATTATATGGCAACTATAAAGAATTATACAAAAGGTACATTACTAGATGGTAAGGATGATTCTGAAATTGAAGCTATGTTTATATCTACTGTATGGAGCAGTGTTGCATATATGATGATGACAAGATGTGGTTTAAATGCAGAGGAATATATAGATAAAAGTGAATATCAATTTATAAATTATTTTAATAATACAAAACTTACAACAATTTTAGGAACAGCAACAAGTGATATAGCAGAAGTAGGATTAAGAGAAATTGCTACTACAATTAAAAATTTAAAAATTGAAGAAAAAAATAAAAATCGCACATTTGCAGAAGAAGAAAATAAAGAGTATTCTAATATTGAAGATAAAAATATTAAGGGAGGTAAAGAAAATGAGCGAGATACAATACCAAGTGAAAGATGGGATTCAAGTTCCAAATATAATAATGGAGGAAGAGAAGATACCAACAGGGAAATACGCAATAATGAGAATGGAATACTTAAGAAATCACAAGAAAGCAGAGTATTCAATAATGAGAATGGAGAAAGAATTAGCGAAACACTTAACAGAGATACAAGACAAAGCAACGAAAATGATAAATCAAATAGTGGAAGAAATGACCAAGAAAAATGGAATAACGGAAGAGCTGAAAGCAACGAATCAGATGGAATGGGTGGGAATAATGAACAACTACCAAAAGACAGCAGAACAACAAGTAGTGAGAGAACTGATTTACATTTAGAACAAACTGAAAGGAAAAAATATAATGTCAATGAAAGAAGTAATATTAAAAGTTTTTATGATGATGAAACAATAAATGATATTATTAGAAATTCGCCAAACATAAATAAGAACATAGCAGAAATAAAAAAATTTTTAAAAGAAAATATTGATGATAAGGAAAAGTGTAAAAATTATGTATCTGAAATATTTAGTGATGCTTATACAGAATATACTATAAATGATAATAATGTTCGTGTGGGACATAAAACATATAGTAATGGACTATACTTATGGAAAGGCGATTATCTTCACAGAACAGAAGAAAACTTTTGTCATTGGAGTTCTGTTACAGAACATTTAACAGCTATGATGATACTTGGAGAATTAGATTATGCTAGTATAAAGTTTAATACAGAAGAAGAACAAATAGATATTATAAATCAAGCAGAAGTAAATAATACTTCTGTTTTTTCTTTACCACAAGAAATAATAGATAAGACATTGCAGCAAGGAAGTCATATTGAAGAAGGTAAATTTAGAATATATGAACAACTTACTAAAAATTTATCAAGCAAAGAAAATGCAGAATTTTTAAAAAATGAATATGGCATAGGTGGAGTAAGCTCAATATTATCTGGTAGCAAAATAAGCGAAGATCATAGCCCTAAAGGAATAAGACTTACACGAGGCAGAGGCGATAATGAACAAATATATTGGATAACTTGGTTACAAGCTGAAAAAAGAATAAGAGAGTTAATTAGTGGAGATAGATACTTTAATAGTAAAGAGAAAGAACAATATAAAAAATGGTTAGAAGATAAGGAAACTATAACAATAAATCCTACTGATATAAGAGAAGAAACAAAAGAAATTGAAGAAGACTATATATATAAGTTAGCTGATAGAGTATTTATTGGAACAGATGAATATGAAATTATAAATATAGCAAAAGGAAAAGTTACTCTTGCAGATGTTAGATTTCCTTTATTTATGCAAGAGATGGATTATGAAGAATTTGATAGAAAAGCAAAAGAAAATCCATATAATGAACATTTAAAAAAGAATAACAGAATAGATGGACTTGAAGAAATAGCAGAAAATGAAGATACTATTGAAGATGAGTCATTTAATAAATGGTTAGATACTTTTATAGAAGAAAAAGGAATTGACTTAAATGAAATAATAACATTAGAAAGCAATAATAATATTCATAATTTTGAAATAGGTAATATTGTAGAAACAATAAAAGTTACATCAAGAGAAGAACAAGAGAAGATTAAAGATACAATAGTAAAAATAGATTTTGCTAATGGAGATGTATTAGACTATTTTAAGCATTTAGCAAATGCTTTGGTAACAAATTATGAAGTAGAAGAGCCACAACAAGACATTGTTGAAGATAAACCGATAGTTGCTAATATAAAAAGGAAAAGAAGAAATAAAATTGAATATTTTGACTTACACCCTGAAATACCTTTATCTGAAAGAAACAATTATAAAATAACAGATAATAGCTTGGGAGAAGGGACACCAAGAGAAAAATATAGAAGAAATATTGAAGCTATAAAAGTTTTAAAAAAATGTGAAGAAGAAAATAGATATGCGACTCCAGAAGAACAACAAATATTATCACAATATATTGGGTGGGGTGGTATACCAGATGCTTTTGATAGCAATAATTCTAGTTGGTCAAAGGAATATGAAGAATTAAAATCTTTACTAACTGAAAAAGAATATAAAGAAGCAAGACAATCAACACTAACAGCTTTTTATACGCCACCAATAGTAATAAAATCTATATATAAAGCATTAGAAAAAATGGGATTACAAAGGGGTAACATTTTAGAGCCTTCGTGTCGGAGTAGGGAACTTTTTAGGAATGCTTCCAAATACTCTTGATGAGTGTAAGATATATGGTGTTGAAATAGATACAATTTCTGGGAAAATAGCAAGACAACTTTATCAAAAAAATACAATAGCTGTAAAAGGCTTTGAAGAAGTAGAAATGCCAGATTCGTTTTTTGATGTTGCAGTAGGAAATGTTCCTTTTGGAGATTATAAATTATCAGACAAAAGATATGATAAAAATAGATTTTTAATACACGATTATTTCTTCGCAAAGACACTTGATAAAGTAAGACCAAATGGTGTTATTGCATTTATTACATCAAAAGGAACATTAGATAAAGAAAATGATAGTGTAAGAAAATATATTTCTCAAAGAGCAGAACTCATAGGAGCAATAAGATTACCAAATAATACTTTTAAGAAAAATGCTGGAACAGAGGTTACAGCAGATATTATATTCTTAAAGAAAAGAGATAAAGTAGTAGATTTTGAAGATGATTGGGTACAACTTGAAGAAAATGAAAACAATATAAAAATGAATAAGTATTTCGTTGAACACCCAGAAATGATACTAGGAAAAATGGAAATGAAATCTACTCAATATGGATTTGATTCAACTTGTGTTCCATATAGCGAAAACAGTTTAGAAACATTACTTGATAATGCTATAAACAATATAAATTCAGAAATGGAAGATTATCAAATAGATGATTTAGATGATGAAGAAGAAATCAGTATTCCTGCAGATTCAAGTGTAAGGAATTTTTCATATACAATAGTAGATGAAAAAATTTATTATAGGCAAAATAGTAGAATGTATTATCAAGATTTACCTTTAACAACAGTTAGTAGAATTAAAGGTATGATAGCAATTCGTGATTGTGTAAGGAATTTAATAGAATTGCAAACAGATGATGCAGCAGAAGAAAGTATAAAGGAAGAACAAAGGAAATTAAATAATTTATATGATAATTTCACTAAAAAATATGGAACTATAAATAGTAGAGCAAACGAAAAAGCATTTTCGGAAGATGACAGTTATTATTTGTTGTGTTCATTAGAAATTGTAGATGATAAGAAAGAATTTAAAAGAAAAGCAGATATGTTCTATAAAAGAACAATAAAGCCTAATAGAGTAGTGTCGGTTGCAGAAAACGCAATAGACGCTTTAATTTTATCTATTCAAGAGAAAGCTATGGTTGATATAGAGTATATGTCATCATTAACAGGGAAAACAGAAGCAGAACTTGTTAAAGAATTAGAGGGGAGCATATATAAAGATCCCATGCAAGATATATATGTTACTGCTGATGAATATCTTTCTGGAAATGTAAGAGAAAAATTAAAAATAGCAAAGCAATTTGCAACTACTAACAAAGAATATGAAATAAATGTTAAGGCACTTGAAAAAGTAAAAATAAAGGATTTATCTGCGAGTGAAATAAGTGTAAGGCTAGGTGCGACTTGGATACCACCACGAGATATAGAACAATTTATATATGAATTGTTAGAGCCTAGTTATTACAATAGAGAAAAAATAAAAGTAAGTTATTCTCAATATACTTCTGACTGGAACATATCTGGAAAAAGTGAAGATAGATATAATCAAAGAGCAAATACAACTTATGGGACAAATAGAATAAACGCATATAAGATTATCGAGCAAACATTAAATTTAAAAGATGTAAGAATATTTGATACGAAAATAAATCTTGATGGAAAAGAAGAAAAAGTTTTAAATACGAAGGAAACTGCAATAGCACAGGGAAAACAAGAACTTATTAAAAGCAAATTTGAAGAGTGGATTTGGAAAGATCAAGAGCGTAGAGAAAGATTAACAAAAACATATAACGAAAAATTTAATTGTATAAAACCAAGAGAATATAACGGAGAATATATAAGTTTTGGAGGTATAAATCCAGAAATAAAGTTAAGAAAACATCAAGTAAATGCTATTGCTAGGATTTTATATGGTGGAAATACTTTATTAGCACACGAAGTTGGAGCAGGAAAAACATTTGAAATGGTTGCAGGAGCTATGGAAAGTAAAAGAATAGGTCTTTGTAATAAATCATTGTTTGTTGTTCCAAACCATATAGTTGAACAATTTGCAAGTGAGTTTTTACAGTTATACCCTTCTGCAAATATTTTAGTTACAACAAAAAAAGATTTTGCTACTAATAATAGAAAGAAATTTTGCAGTAAAATAGCAACAGGAGAATATGATGCTATAATCTTGGGACATTCGCAATTTGAAAAAATACAAATGTCAAAGGAAAGACAAGAAAGAATATTAGAAAAACAAATTAGAGATATGAGTTATGGAATAAGTGATATGCGAGATAATGATGCAGAGTATTATTCTATAAAACAAATGGAAAAAAGCAAAAAGAAATTGGAAGAAAAATTAAAGAAATTAAATGATCAAAGTAAAAAAGATGATGTAATAACATTTGAGCAATTAGGTGTTGATAGACTGTTTGTAGATGAAGCACATTATTTTAAGAATTTATTTTTATATACAAAAATGCGTAATGTTGGAGGTATAGCACAAACAGAAGCTCAAAAAAGCTCTGACTTGTTTATGAAATGTCAATATTTAGATGAATTAACAGGTGGAAAAGGAATTGTTTTTGCAACTGGGACTCCAGTATCAAATAGTATGGTTGAACTTTACACTATGCAGCGTTATTTACAATATGCAGAATTAGAAGAAAGAGATTTATTACAATTTGATTCTTGGGCTTCTACATTTGGAGAAACTGTAACAGCAATAGAACTAACACCAGAAGGGACAGGTTATAGGGCAAAGACAAGATTTGCTAAATTTTATAATTTACCAGAGCTAATGGCTATGTTTAAAGAAACAGCAGATATTCAAACGGCAGACACTTTAAATTTACCAGTTCCAAAAGCTAATTTTCATACAATTACAGCAAAGCCGAGTGATATACAAAAACAAATGGTAAAAGGTTTAGGAGAACGAGCTGAAAAGATAAGGAAAAAAGAAGTTAGTCCTTATGAAGATAATATGCTTAAAATAACAAATGAAGGTAGAAAACTAGCATTAGACCAAAGAATGATAAATGAAATTTTACCAGATTTTGAAGGCAGCAAAGTAAATTTGTGTGCAAACAATTTATACAGAATTTGGGACGAAACCAAAGAAAAGAAATTAACGCAATTAGTTTTTTGTGATTTATCTACACCAAGAGGAGATGGTAAGTTTAATGTATATGATGATGTTAGAAACAAGTTAATTGCAAAAGGAATACCATCTGAAGAAATAGCATTTATACACGAAGCAGATAATGAGAGCAAGAAAAAAGAATTGTTTACAAAAGTTCGTAACGGAGATGTAAGAATTTTAATAGGCTCTACTGCTAAAATGGGAGCAGGTACAAATGTTCAAAATAAAATAATTGCTATGCACCATTTAGACTGTCCGTGGAGACCTGCAGATTTAACACAAAGAAATGGAAGGGGAATAAGACAAGGAAATGAAAACCCAGAAATTGATATATACACTTATGTAACAGAAGGAACATTTGATGCTTATTTATATCAATTAGTTGAAAATAAGCAAAAGTTTATTTCTCAAATTATGACATCAAAAGCAATAGTAAGATCTGCAGAAGATATAGATGAAAAAGCATTGTCTTATGCAGAAATTAAAGCATTAGCAGCAGGAAACCCCCTAATAGTAGAAAAAACAGAATTAGATACACAAGTAGCAAAATTAAAACTATTAAAACAAAACTATTTAAGTCAAATTTATAGACTAGAAGATTTAATAGCCAAATATTACCCAGTAGAGATAAAGAAAACACAAGATATTATAAAAGGAATTGAAAATGATATTGTTGTTGTTGAACAAAAAACAAAAATAGATGAAGAAGAAAAATTTTCTCCAATGATTCTTAAAGGCAAAGAATATAAAAATAAAGAAGCAGCAGGAACAGAGTTACTTGAATTATGCAAAAACAAACATACTGCAGATTTAGAAGAAATAGGAGAATACAGAGGTTTGAAAATGTTACTAGAATTAGACACTTTTAGGGGAGAATTTAGATTAAAATTAAAATCAAGTGTTTCTTATAAAGTTGATTTAGGAACAGATATATTTGGTAATATTACAAGAATAGACAATGTAATAAAAGATATGAATAAAGAATTAGAAAAAAGAAAAGAAGAGCTAGAAAATCTTGAAAAACAATTTGAAAATGCAAAAGTTGATGTTAATATACCATTTGAAAAGGAAGACGAGCTGAAAGAAAAAACAGAAAAATTAAATAATATCAATGCTTTATTAAATCTAAATGAAAAGGAAAAAAGTGAAATTATAGATGATGAGCCGATGGAAAGTTTGGATGAAGAAAATGTAGAAAGAGAATGTCAAGACTACGATAGAAATGATTTCAGATAAATCGCACATTTTACAAAAAAATACAATTATATATACAATAGCAGCAGGAGGTATGAAATATGGAATTTGATAAATTAAAAAAACTATTTCAAGCACCACTGCTAGATGAATTATATAATAGTAGGTGCGAAGATTTTGAAACAGAACTTATGAAAGCAAAAAAAGCAGGAGAAGAATACATTGAAGATATTGGCAATAGATTTGATGCAATTCTAAAAACTATAGATCAAAAACATTACGATTTTGTTTCAAAGGAACAAGAAGAAATCTATAAGCAACTATTAAGTTATGCAGAAATCTTTGGAAAGGAATACTATAAATTAGGTATAGTAGATGGTTTTGTTTTAAAACATGAACTAGCTGAAAACAAAGTGAAAGAAAACAATATTGCTTTTAATCATAAGTTTTTTGATAACTATGATACAGATTATAGTGAGTTTTTGGAGAGATATAAAGTTAATGTTTTATACAAAAATAAAGAATATAAGAATAGTATAGATGAAGAACAAAGGTTATTAAATGAATATCCTAAATTAAGAGATTTATTAGAAAATGATGATATTAAAAAACTTAATAAAGATGAAATAAAAGCTCTTATAAAAGTAGTAAGATTAGAAGACAAGCAAAGATGTATAGAAATAAAACATTCTTTTAAACTAGGAATAAAAGAAGGCATTGAATAAGTATTGTAAAAGCAGATAGTTTATTGATAATTATCTGCTTTTATGATATTATTCTTATAAATAGCAATTTTTTTAACTCTACTATTAGTAGATAAGAAGAATTATG
Source organism: Clostridiales bacterium (assembly GCA_015056485.1). Classification (GTDB taxonomy): domain Bacteria; phylum Bacillota; class Clostridia; order TANB77; family CAG-508; genus CAG-452. Next base: position 20,301 of record SVGD01000014.1, on the reverse strand, counting down.
AAACTCTACTAATAGTAAGTTCATTATATGAAATCTTTTAATTATAATAATTACAAATAATTAAAAGGAGGAAAAATATGGATCAAGAAAGAATAGGAAGTTTTATTGCAGAGTGCAGAAGAAATAAAAAACTTACTCAGTTGCAATTAGCAGAAAAATTAGGTATTACTGATAAGGCTGTATCAAAATGGGAGACAGGAAAAGGATTACCAGATGCTTCAATTATGATTGATTTGTGTGATGAACTAGACATTAGTGTGAACGAATTATTAAGTGGAGAAAAATTAACACAAGATAATTACCAAGAGAAAGCAAATGAAAATATTGTAAGTATGGTAAAAGTTGCAGATAAGAATAGAAAATCAAAGAATAAAATAATTTTAATATTTCTTATTTTAATATTATTATTTTTAACTTGTAAAGTTTTATTTGGAGTTTATCAAAATATTGAAACAAATGTTGATTATGATGAAAGAATAATGAAATGTGAAATTATAGATGACACTATAATATATGAGATTAATGGATTGAGTGTTGTTAGTGCAGACTATGAACAAATCAATACAGAAACAGAAACTTTAATTTTCTTTACTAATAAAATTCTTTTACAAAATAAAATTCGTAGTCATTGGGAGAGCTGGGATAGTTTTGCACAATTAAGTAATGGAGAAGATGTAAAATTTAAAGCAAGATTTACTATAGATATAAAAGACATACTAGATTGTAAAGAAAAAATAAAGGTATATTATACAGATGTGTCATTAAATAAAATTAAAAAATTAAATCAAGATGAATTACAAGAAATATTACAAAAATCAAAATTACTAGTAGAACAATAAATTACAAATTTTATAGAAAATTATTTAAATGCAACCAAAAGTTGACAAATAGTTGGTAGAATGTAATCAATAATTTTTATATAATTATCACAAAAGGGGGTAGTTATTATGACTATTGGAAATCGTATTAGAACATTAAGAAAACAATTAAATTATTCACAAGAATATGTTGCAGAACAATTAGATGTATCTCGACAAGCTGTATCAAAATGGGAAAAGGATTTATCTAGTCCAGACACAGATAATATCATTCAACTTGCAAAATTATTAAATTCTACTGTTGAATATATTGCTTCTGGAAAGAAAGAATCTTTTGATGATAATTATACTAAAAATTCAAAAAATAAATTATCAAAAAAACATAAAAAGATTATTATTCTATCAATTATTATTTTATTATTTTTAACTATAATTTTTGGTGTAGTTTGGTATATTCATACTAGACCTGTTGATTGGGATTCTGGTGCTTGTAGTGGGGGATATGTTACTTGGATTTTTGATAAATATAATAAGGAATTAACACAATCTTTTTTGAATGGTATGGGAGAAGAAAAGGAAAAGATTATTTCCATTGAAGCAATACGAGGAAGTCAAAATGCAGAGTGGGAAGATAGACAAATATTTCTTGAGTTTGATGTTAAATATGAACATAAAGAATATGGAATTATTGAAGAAAAAATCCGTTTTATAGGAACTCGCTATTGGATTGAATCTTTTAAATGGAGTGGAGCTATTATTGAAGCTAAATAATATAAAATCAATGAAAAAAATAATATGTAAGGAGAAATATAATGAAAACAAAAAAGATTATATCAATTTTATTTTATGTAATAGCAATAGGTTTTTTATTGCTATATGGTGTTACTGAAATTCTGCCACGCATATCTTTATCAGAAATGGGAAGATTGTTTTTGTTGTGTGGATGTTGTTTGTTTTTATTTATAGGTGGTATGATATGGTCTAAAACTACTAATAATAACAAATTAATGAAAATAAACTTATGGATATTTTTTACATTATATTTAGTTTTACTTATAACATTAACTTTATTTGATTCTATGTGGGGAAGAAATGGTTTTAACTTAATGAATTGGAATTCTGAAATGTTGAATATTTATATTGATAATTCATTAAATTTAGTGCCTTTCAAAACAATAGGTGGATATATATCAGATATGTTTTCATCATTAACATCAACATCAACAATATTTTACAATTTGTTAGGAAATGTTGTGTGTTTAATGCCATTTGCCTTTTTCCTACCTTTGATATTTAAGAAAATGAATAATACAAAAAAATATTTAATTACAATAGTATGTATTACATTGGGAATTGAATTATTGCAATTTATTACTTTTTCTGGTAGTTGTGATATAGATGATATAATATTAAATACATCAGGAGCGTTTATAATGTATTTAATATTACAAATAAAATCAGTAAAAAACTTAATAAGGAATATATTTTTATTAGAAAAAAATGAAGTTAATAAAAAGCAAATCATAATAATATCAGTAATTGTATTTATGGTTATTTGTTTATTTGCTCTTTTAATAAAGGTAAGAGAAAAATTCTATAATAAAGCTCTAGATGAGCATACTGCTAAATATAATTTTAATATACAGATAATTGACGAAGCGAAAGCAACAGATCAAGCATTAGAAAAATTTTATGAAGATGAATTGTACGAGTATTATTTTTCAAGTATAAAGAGCGACTATGTTTATGCTATAATAAATGGAAATGAAAAATATTTGGTAAAAGATTTATTAAATAATAACCCAACTGAATATGTAATAAAAATTGATGGATTAGAAAGAGCAGGACTTGATTTTATTAAAATAAATAAATATGAAAGAATAAACTTTACTATTACAGGAAAGGTTATTTATGATAGTGAAATTGAAAATAATGAAATTCTCGAAATAAAAAATCCTACAGTAAAATATGGAATTGAAGAAACAGAAATTGAAGTCTTTATAATTCCTAAAAGAAGTGGAAAGTCAAAATTAACATTTAATTTTTATAATAATGTTAAAGACAGGGACTTTGTAGGGAGAAAAGAATACATTGTAACTGTTGATGAAAATCTAAAAGTAAAATATGAAGAATTATAAATTATTAAAAAAAATAAATTGTAATTTGTTGTAGCACTTACTAGAAATAGTAGGTGCTTTTTTGTGCAAAAAATTATGAGAAAGGAGAAAAATATTTATGCCATATTATACAAAAGAGCAATTAGAACACGCAAAATCTATGGATTTATTAACTTATTTAAAGAACTACAATCCTAATGAATTGGTTAAGGTTTCAAGTAATGAATATACAACAAGAGAACACGATAGTTTAAGAATTTCAAACGGATTTTGGAATTGGTGTTCAGCAGGTATAGGTGGTAGAAATGCAGTAGATTATCTCACAAAGGTTAAAAATTATAAGTTCATAGAAGCAGTAGAAATCATTTTAAAAAATGAAAGAATACAAGCTCCTATTTATGAAAAAAAACAAGTGAAAAATAGAATAAAAACTCTTATTTTACCAGAGAAAAATTCTAATAATAATAGAGCGATTTGTTATTTGAAATCAAGAGGAATTGATGAAGAAATTATAAAAAAATGTATAGAGAAAGAACTTATTTTTGAAGAAAAACATTATCACAATGTTGTTTTTGTAGGTTATGATAATAATAAAATTCCAAGATATGCAGGTTGTAGGTCAACAGATGAAAAGAATTTTAAAAATGATGCAACAGGAAGTGATAAAGCATATTCTTTTAAAATAGAAAGTCATAAAAAGACAGATAAAATATTTATATTTGAAGGTGCAATAGATTTATTATCTTATGCAACCTTTTTTAAATTATATGGTTTAGAGTGGGAAGATAAAACAATGATTTCACTTGCAGGTGTTTATCAACCTTCTAAAATAATTGAGCAAAGTAAGGTTCCGTTAGCTATTGAAAATTATTTGAAGGAACACCCAGAAATTAAAAAAATTGTATTATGTTTTGATAATGATACTGCAGGAAGAAATGCAACAAAAGCATTACAAATAGTGTTATCAAAAGAGTACGAAGTTTTAGATAGACCACCAAAATTTGAAAAAGATTATAATGAATATTTATGCAAATATTTAGGTATAAATAGAGAGAAAAAATTACAAAAAGAAAGGGTTAGATAGATATGAAAGTTTACAAATTTATAGTAAGAAAAACATTAAAAAATGAAGTAGATATTCGTGCAAAAGATTATAAAAAAGCATTAGAAAAATTGATAGAATTTTTAGGAGAAGATGAAGATATTGTCTTTAATAATTTAGAAGATAATGACAATGTTTTTGAAATAAAATTAGTTCAAGTTGCTAATAGTTTTGAAGAAGAAAAGCAAGACTTTTTTGAAAAAAAGTTGCAAGAAATTGCAGAAAAAATTGATGTAGAAATTGAAGATGATTTACCGAGAGAATTTACTGAAATAGTATGTGAAAAATGTGGAAATTGCATACCCATAGATTAAAGTTTTTTGTCTTAACAAGCAACACATTTGTATATACATACAAATATACAATATGGGGACACCCCAATCCCCGTTAAGACAAAAGAAAGGAGATGAAAATGGAAAAAGAAACGAGAGAATTTTTGATACCAGTTCGTGTAACCTTTTCCGAAAAAAATAAAATAAAAACACGAGCTGAAAGGACAGGAAAAAGTATATCAGAGTTTTTAAGAAATGCTGCGTTAGGTTGTCAAATAAAAGAAAAACCAGACAACAAACTTTTTGTAGAACTAATTAAAGAAATGAGAGATATAGAAAGAGCATTAAGAAATTTAGGTAGAGAAGCACATATACTTGGTTTTATTGATGAGCCAATGCTAGAAAGAGAACGAAAAAAATGGAGCGAATTTATTATAGAAACTAAAAAAAGATTTTTATAAGGAGAGATAGCAATGGCAACAACAAGTATGTGGAAAGTTGAAAAAAGACTAGATCAAGTAATAAAATATACAACTGATAAAGATAAAACAAATAAAGAAAACTATGATGATAATACTATTTATAAGAGTTTGCACAATGTAATTGAATATGCAAAATCAAATTTTAAAACTGAACAACAATTATATGTAACTGGAGTAAATTGTTCAGAAGAAAATGCTTTTAAAGAAATGATATTAACTAAAAAATATTTTGGAAAAGAAAAAGGAATTTTAGGCTTTCACGGATTTCAATCATTTGTAAAAGGGGAAGTTACACCAGAACAAGCTCACGAAATTGGTGTAAAACTTGCACAAGAATTATGGGGAGAAAGATATGAAGTAATTGTATCAACACATTTAAACACAAATCATTTGCATAATCATTTTGTTGTTAATTCTGTATCATTTGTAGATGGAATTAAATATAGAAACACAGTAGAAAATTATGCTTTAATGAGAAAAACATCAGATGATTTATGCAGAGAATATGGATTAAGTGTTTTAGATGAAAAGCCGTGTGGAAAAATTGATTATACAAAATATTATAATTCATATATTCAAAAGACCACTTATTATACAATTGTTAAAGATGATGTTGATTTTGCAATTAAACAAGCAAAGTCATATAAAGATTTTGAAAGCATTTTAGAACGAATGGAATATAAAATTACAATAAGAGCTAACAAATTAAGTTTGTGTAAGCCACCTTATAAAAGAAATATAAGAATTGAGCGTTCATTTGGAGAAGAATATACAATTAAAAATATTAAAGAGCGAATTGAAAATAGCGATATGAATAAGATACCTTTTCCAGAAGCATATAGTAAATTTAAAAAGTATAGATATAAAGGAAGAAATAAAAAAATTATAAGAAAAGACAGGGGTAGTTTTTATAGACTATACTTATATTATTGTTATTTATTAAAAGTATTTCCAAATACTCCAAAAAGAGTAGTTCTTTCTGATTCAATGAAACAGGAAGTTAAAAAAATGGAAAGAATGTCAGATGAAATAAAGTTTCTTGTTAGAAATAATATAAAAACTAGCGAGGAACTTTTTTTGTATAAAAAAAATCTTACTGATGAACTAAACTTATTATTAAAAAATAGAACTTCATTGAGGAACAAAAAACAAAGATTAAAAGCTCCAGAAGAAAAACAAAAAATTACTAATGAGATTTTAGTTCTATCTGATAAGATAAATTATTTAAAAAGGGAGGTGGAATTTTGTGAAAGTGTGAAAGAAAGAAGCCAAAAGATAAAGAGCAACATTAAGGAGATAAAGCAGAAAGAACAAGAATTAAATAATGAAAAAAGAAAGGAGAGAAGTAAAAATGAATACAGCAGGTGATTCAGCAGATCATTTAATGAGTTTATATTTTGATGGTATGGAACACGCTTTTAAAATTGCAGGTGTTGGTGCAAAAAATATTGCTGCTATGATTTGTGCTATGTTAAAAGAAAATCAACAAACAAAAGGAAAAACTAGACTTACAAATATGTTGAAAACAGGAAAAGAGTTAAAAATTTATACATTTAAAGTTCAAGACTTGAAAAAGTTTTCAGAAGAAGCAAAAAAATATGGGGTTTTATATTGTGCATTAGCAAATAAGAAAAATCAAAAAATTGACGGAGAAGTTGATATTATGATTAGAGAAGAAGATGCAGCAAAAGTAAATCGTATAGCAGAAAGATTTGAATTTGCAAATGTAGATAGAGCAAGAATTGCAAGAGAAATAGGACTAGATAAGGAAGAAGGACAAAATCCACAAGATATAGATGTTCAAACAAAGAGTAAAGAAGACATTTTAATTGATGACATTTTAAGTAAGCCAATTCAAAAAGAAGAACAGCAACAGGAAATTGTTGAAGAAAGTTTACCCAGTAATGAAAATACGGAGGAAAAGAGTCAGTTAGAGAATTCCTTAAATACAAGCTCTTACAAGAGCAACAAAAAAATAAACAAGGATGAGAAAAAATCTGTTAAGGAAGAATTAAGAGAAATAGAACAAGAGATAAAAGAAAAAGAAGCGTTACAAGAAAATACAAAAGAGCTTAATGAAAAAGACTATGACAAAACATCAAAAGAGCCAAAACACTTGAAACAAAAAGAGAATAAAGAGCCTAAACATTTAAAGAAAGCTAAACATTTAGATTACTCAAAAAATAAAAAGAAAAATAATAAGCATAAAAGGAAAGAGAGGTAAAAAAATTGAACGAAGTTGATAATATATTAGGAACAAAAAATAATAGTGAAAGAAAGAATAACTATAATCAAGAAAAATGGAAACAAATTAAAGATAGACAGAGAGAGTGGGCATATTCTACAATGGAAGATATGGCACAAAAAATAAAAATTGATAGTAAGTTATTTAAAGATTATTTAGATGTTCAAAGTAGATTTGAAAAGCACTCTGTTGGAAATAGTTTATTGATTCTTGCAAAATTTCCAAATGCAACACAATTTAAAGAAAGACAAGCGTGGAAAGATTTAGGAATACCAATAAAGAAAAATGCACAGCCTATTATTATTTTAGAGCCTGTAAAGTCAGAGAAAACTGGTAAAACATATTATAATCCAAAAGAAGTTTTTGATATTTCTCAAACACAAGCAGAAGGAAGCGAAACGCAAAAAGAATATAATATAAGAGAATTATTGGGAGGATTTATTCATAATTGCTATGCAGAAATAAAAGTAGTTGATGAATTACCAGATGAAAGAATTGGTGGAGCTTATTATGATAAGGAAGAAAACTTATTATATGTATGTAGGGGAATGGAAAAAGATACTTTAATTAGTTCTCTCTCTTATGCATTAGCAGAAATTGAAACAAGAGAAGATGCAGACAACTCATTAAAAGATTTTAAAAATAAGTGTATTTCTTATATGCTTTGTAAAAGATATGGAATTGATGTTTCAAATTATGATTTTTCATATATGCCATTAGAAATAAGTTCACAAGTAAATGGTAAAGATGTTAGAGAAGAAATAGACCAAATCAGAGTAAATTTTGAAACAATAAATTCAAGAATTACAGAAAGTTTTGAACAAAGTAAAGAAAAAAAGCCTAAAGCAAAAACACAAGAAAGGTAGGTTGAAATGGTTGAAGAAAAAACAGTATTAGTATTAGACGAATACGAAATAGGAGCTATAATAAGAATATTAAATGATAGAAGAACAGAAATGTTAAAGCAACAAAAAGATCCAGAAGTAGTAACAGAAATACTAAAAAAAGTTTTAAAAGCCCCAACAAAGAAGCAAAGATTCTATAAAAAAGGTAAAAATACAAATTATGAGAGATAACAAAACAAATATAATTTTATATTGTTTTGGAGGAGTTGCAGTTATATGGCTCTCTTTACTAATAGCACCTAATATTGATGGAGGACTTGTTGAAATTATTACGGAATTTCCAAATAGATTAAATAATCCTTTTAATATTGAAATATGCGAGAATAGTATAAAATCTATTCTTATTTTTTTATTGATATACATTCTAGGAATAGGAATGTATGAAACTACAAGAAGAAATTATAGGAGAGGCAAAGAATATGGCTCTGCAATATGGGGTGTTGCAAGTCAAGTAAATAAAAAATATAAGCAGCTTCCTAATAACCAAAATAAAATACTAACACAAAATGTTAGTATTGGTTTAAAGGCACAAAAACACAGAAGAAATCTTAATATTTTAGTTTGTGGTCGGTAGTGGCTCTGGAAAAACAAGATTTTTTGGCAAGCCAAATATAATGCAATGTAATTGTTCGTATGTGATTTTAGACCCCAAAGGAGAAATTTTAAGAGATACAGGAAATTTACTAAAAAAAGAAGGTTATAAAATAAAAATATTAGATTTAGTAAATCCCAAATATAGTCATTGTTATAACCCTTTTAATTATTTAAAAGATGACAATGATGTTCAAAAATTAGTTTCTAACTTATTTAAAAGTACAACGCCTAAAGGTAGTCAAAGTAGTGATCCGTTTTGGGGTGCGACCTGTTGCAGTTTGAAAAGAACTGCTTAAAATTATAATTTAATATGTTTTAAAACTAATATTTCGATTGGTGGAATGATAGAGTAACGCCTTGAAACGCCACTTTGATACTCCGAATAGCGAAAATATTGTTAAGAATATTTTGGTTATAAGCTCGGTAAAGTCGGCAGAGAATTGCCCTAATGATTAAGAATTAATCAAGGAAAGTGTCCTAGAGGTAGGATATGCAATCTATATGTCGGAAGTCTATAAAATACTCACGGTTAGAATTTATCTTAAGACGGGGATAATGACGAAGTATCCGAATGTACAAGCCTAGAACGGGAATTAGTCGAAAGGCTATAATCATTTTAATATGATGTTTGTGAGGTGGAGTAAGGTTCCCAGAGATGAAACACCTTATATTATTACAGGTAATATCAAGCAAACAGGCTTATAGGAACAACCTAAAAGTATATATGTAAAGATAGAAATATTGGAACAGGGAAAGCTAACAATACTGAGGACTTAACACCTATGAGGTAGTTGTAAGGAATAAATAACTTACATTAATGTTAGTGAGAGTAGTGGCACAGTACCTATGAAACTCTGATAATAAGGAGTGGAGGGATAGCCACAAGTCAAAAATAATTAATTTATACAAAATTTACAAATTTTAGAAAGGAGTTCTAAAACATAAGGTTCTTGTAAGACTAATAGAGGTAATAAATCTTAGAAATAGGAGGAAAAGCCGACTTATGACAATTAAAAATCAAAAGTTCAAAAAGAAAAAGCATTTAAGAAATAATGAATATTACAACTTACAAGAGGAATTTGACAAATTATATAAACAAAGTAAAAACGGAAAGAAATTTAAAAATTTACTAGAAATAATTGAAAGTGAAGAAAATATACAACTTGCTTACAGAAACATTAAGAAAAATAAAGGTAGTAAAACAGCAGGAACTAATAACAACACAATAGAGTGCATTGGAAAGACAAAAACTAATAATCTTGTCCAATATGTTAGAAATAGACTTGCTAATTATAAACCTCAAACTGTAAGGAGAGTTGAAATACCAAAACCAAATGGAAAAACCAGACCTTTGGGAATACCAACAATAGAAGATAGACTTATACAACAATGTATAAAACAAGTCTTAGAGCCAATTTGTGAAGCAAAATTCCACAAAGACAACTATGGTTTTAGACCTAATAGAGGAACAAATCACGCAATAGCAATGGCAATGAGATTTGCAAATATAAATAAGTTGTACCACGTTGTTGATATTGATATACAAGGATTTTTCGATAATGTAGACCATTCAAAATTATTAAAACAAATATGGGCAATGGGAATACAAGATAAAAATCTTATATGTATTATATCAAAAATGCTAAAAGCAGAAATTAAAGGAATTGGTGTTCCAACAAAAGGAGTTCCACAAGGTGGTATATTAAGTCCTTTACTAGCAAATATAGTTTTAAATGAACTTGACTGGTGGATTTCAAATCAATGGTACACAAATAAAATGGATACTAACTATAAAAATGATGATAGCAGAATACACACTCAGAAAAGAACAAATCTTAAACAAGTAATGATAGTTAGATATGCAGATGATTTTAAATTGTTTTGCAAAACACACGAACAAGCAGTAAAAATATATTATGCTACAAAACAATGGCTGAAAGAAAGATTAAAACTTGATGTCAGTGAAGAAAAAACAAAGATAGTAAATTTAAAAACAGAATACTCTGAATTTTTAGGATTTAAGCTAAAAATTCATAAAAAGGGTACTCGTTGGGTTGTCAAATCTCATATTTGTAATAAATCAAAGAAACAAATAAAAACAAATATAAAAATAGCAATTAAAGAATTAGGAATACACAAAGATAAGCCAAGTGCATTAAAATTAAACTCTGTAATATTAGGAATACACCAATATTATAGAATAGCAACAAATGTATATATAGACTTTGAAAAAATTGCCTATGGACTTACAAAAAGCCTTAAATGTAGAACAAAAACATTTGCAAGTAAAACAGGTGGAAAAAGTAAAGCATTTATAAAATATTATGGAGGATATAAAGGTAAACCAATATATATAAAAGGAGTAGCAATATTTCCAATACATTATATTAGTACAAAACCTCCCTTATGTTTTTCACAAGATATGTGTAATTATACTCCAAATGGCAGAATGAAAATACACAACAATTTGAAGAAAATTGATAAATACATTTTGATATATATAATGAAAAATCCAATAATAAATGCCAGTGAAGAATTTAATGACAACAGAATTTCATTATATGTAGCACAAAATGGAAAATGTGCAATATCAGGAAAACCATTACAAATTGGAGATATGGAAATACACCATAAAATTATGAAACAAAAAGGTGGAACAGATAAATATCAAAACTTGATATTTCTAACGAAAAACATTCATAAATTAGTACACATAACAGACATAAGCAAAATAAGTGAATACTTACAAAATGAAAACCTAAACAATGAGCAAATGCAAAAACTAAATGAACTAAGAGAATTAGTTGGAAATTGTAAATTAGTATAAAAAATTATTTTTGATGGAACGCCGTATGAAATGAAAATTTCACGTACGGTGTGGAGCAGGGGAAAAGTTGGAGATAATATCAAAAACTTACCTATTGCTATACATAGCTGCTTCAATGCTTTTATCTGCGTTGATTTTCTATTTAAAATATGAAGCACCAGAGTCGGAGCAGAATTTTCCAATGGTTAATGAGATGTTAAGAGCAGGAAAACCAAAGGAAGATGATGACAATTATTTATCTCCGTTAGATATTTTATTCAAAAGACTGGAACATAGAAGCCCAGAACATATAGCAGTAAAATATTACAAAGATTATCATAGTGGAGCTGCGAGAACATTAAAATCTATACAAGTAACATTAGCTTCAAGATTAGAGAAGTTTAATATAGATGACATAGCTAGTATTACAATGATAGATGAATTAGAGCTAGGAAATTTAGGCGAAGAAAAAGTAGCTTTATTTGCAATTATTCCAGATAATCACACTTCATATAATTTTTTAGTCAGTATTCTTTATACCCAACTTTTCCAAGAGTTATTATACAAAGCAGATAATAAATATAAGGGAGCATTACCTGTTCATGTTCATTTTGTAATGGACGAATTTGCTAATGTTTCTTTACCAGATGATTTTGAAAAAATATTATCTGTTATGCGTTCTAGGAATATTTCTGTTTCCATTATTCTACAAAATTTATCACAATTAAAGGCTTTATTTGAAAAAAGCTGGGAATCAATAGTAGGAAATTGTGATGAATTTTTATATTTAGGTGGAAATGAACAATCAACATATAAGTATGTATCAGAGTTGTTACGGAAAAGAAACTATTGATACAAACACTTATGGGAAAAGTACAGGACATAGTGGAAATTACTCTACGAACTATCAAAATACTGGTAGGGAGTTAATGACACAAGATGAAGTAAGAATGTTAGAAAATGAGAAGGCTATACTTTTTATTAGGGGAGAAAAACCAATTATAGACTATAAATATGATATTTTAAAGCACCCTAATATTAAATATACTGCTGATGGAAATGGAAAAATATTTGAACACGGAGATACAAGTAGAGCAAATACTACATTATTTAAGTTAGAAAAATTTGATACCAAAGACATAAAAGAAACAGAAGAAGTAGATAAAATGGACTATGTCCTTTTATCAGAAGAAGAAATAGAAGAATATTTTTTAATGGAGGAATATGAGAATGAAAGAAATAAAGAAAATAATAAACAAGAAAAACATAGTTAAATGTATAAAAAAGATGTGCTTAATATCTTTTATGATGGTGGCATTATTTGTAGCACAAGCAAGTCAAGTTTTTGCAGCAGATGACCCATTAACAGTAATAAATAACTTATCTACCTTTATATTTAGTGTTATAAGGGCAATAGGAATGATATTAACTGCGTGGGGTATTGTTCAAATTGGTTTAGCTTTAAAATCACACGACCCATCACAAAGAGCAAATGGCTTTTTTAGTTTAGCAGGAGGAATAATAATTATGTTTGCAAAAGAAATATTAACATTGATTACAGGTTAAGGGACAAGTTTTTAGCTTGTCCTAATAATGTTTTAGGAGGACAAAATATTGAAAAAATATAAGATAATTTACGCTGATCCTCCTTGGCAATATAAAGTATATTCAGAGAAAGGAAAAGGAAGGTCAGCAGAAAATCATTACCCTACAATGAGTATTGAAGATATTTGTAAGTTACCAATAAAAGATTTAGCAGATGAAGACTGCGTTTTATTTATGTGGATGACTTTTCCTACTTTAAAAGAAGGTTTTAAGGTTATTGAAGAATGGGGATTTAAGTATAAGACAGTAGCTTTTGTATGGGTTAAGCAAAATAAAAAGACACCATCATTATTTTGGGGACTTGGATTTTGGACAAGAGCAAATGCAGAGATTTGTATATTAGCAACAAAAGGAAAGCCTAAAAGAATATCTGCAAAGGTACATCAAGTTATTATATCTCCAATAGAAGAACATAGTAAAAAGCCAGATGAAACAAGAAAAAGAATTGTAGAACTTATAGGAGATGTTCCTAAAATAGAGTTATTTGCTAGACAGAAAGTTGATAATTGGGACTCGTGGGGAAATGAAATTGAAAATGATATAGATATGAATAAGATACGGAGGTGTAGATGATGTCAGATAACTGGGTAGTAGGAAATTTGCAGAATGCATTAGATACTTGGAATGGCAAGTTAAGTGAAATATGGACACTCATCACACAAACACCAGAAACTTTTAAAGGTGGAGATATTTGGAATGTAATTGTTAATATAAATGGAGCAGTACAAGCAATCGGTTTAGCATTGCTTGTTATTTTTTTTACAGTAGGAATTATAAAAACTTGTGGAAGTTTTGAAGAAGTTAAAAAACCAGAACAAGTCTTTAAATTATTTATAAGATTTGCACTTGCAAAAACTGTAATAACTTATGGACTAGAACTAATGTTAGCAATATTTAAAATAACACAGGGAGTAGTAACAACAATAATGCAAACTGCAGGTTTAGGTGGAGCAACGCAAACTGTTCTACCACAAGAAATGATAACAGCTATTGAAAGTTGTGGTTTCTTTGAAAGCATACCACTTTGGGCAGTTACATTGATACGGAGGACTTTTAGTAACAGTATTATCATTTATTATGATTTTATCTGTATATGGAAGATTTTTCAGAATATATCTCTATGCTGCAATAGCACCAGTTCCATTAGCAACATTGGCAGGAGAGCCAACAAGTTATATTGGAAAAACATTTTTGAAAAGTTTTTGTGCTGTGTGTTTAGAAGGAGCAATTATAATTTTAGCTTGTGTAATATTCTCATTATTTGCAAGTTCGCCACCAGTAGTAGATACAAATGCTCAAGCAGTTAATCAAGTATGGAGTTATATAGGCGAATTGGTATTTAATATGTTGGTATTAGTAGGAACTATAAAAGCATCAGATCGAGTAGTGCGTGAAATGATGGGATTATAGAGAAAGGAGAATATATGAGCGTAGTAAACAGTGTAGAAACAGTATGGTTAATAGAAGATAACGAATTGAAAAAAGCAAATAAATTAGTATCAAAACTAAATTATAAAGGAATGGAATTAGCAGTTTTAAAAACAGAGCTAGATAACTATAATCAAGATGTTTTGATAAAAGACCAAAATAATGAATATTGGAAAATGAATATTATTAGAATATCATTTGATAATTTTGCGAAAGCAATAAATGACAATACAGATATTTCTAATACTAGATATTGTAATGAAGTTATGAGATATTTTTCACAAAAAAGTATTGAAGGGTATTTTGCAAAGAAAATAGCAAATACAGAGTATTTTAATATGTGCGAGTTGAAATATATCTCAAAATATCATCCAGAACTATATGAACAAGCTACTAAATGCAGAGATTTGATAAGAGAAAGAAATAGACAATATTCAGCTAAAAGAGAAGAAGAATTAAGGCAACAAATACAGAAAAAAGTTGAAGAAGTAAACGACAAGTTTGAAAGTAGTTTAACAAATATAAAAACTAAAATTCGTATTGGAGGCAGAGTAGAAGCACAAGATCTTGAATTTTATAAAGATAATGACTATTACAAAGGAAGAACAATACAAAATTGTTTTCTTTATTTAGCAAAACAATATGGTATTCAAATACCAATAGCAACGCAGGGATTTATCAATAATAGATTAGTAAGCTATGATTTTACAACTGGTAGTTATTCTTACAAAATAACGAATAATAAAAAGCCAAGTACAAAAATACACGAGTATTTAGAAATGATTCAAGTTAAAGTTAAAGAGGAATTTGATAATTCTGTTAAGGAAATGAAAAGAAAAATAGAAAGTTTGAAAGGAGAAAGATAAATGCAATATAAAAATGAATGGACTATTCAAGATATTATAGAGTATTTAGAGAGAAATAAAGACATAGAAGAATATGAAATAACAGTATGGAATTATGAAAAATTACAAGAAGGTGTTGTAACTATATTAGAAAACAAAAAAGAAGTTAAAGTGTTTGAAGGTGCAGAAGATGGTAGCGAAGATAAGGAATACACTTTAAAAGAATTTGAAGAAAAATATAAGATTTTAAAGTTTGAACGAGAAGATGAAAACGGAGAATTAACACCAATAAGAAAAGAAAGGAAAGGTAGAGATAATGGACTTTATAGATGATAAAGAAAAAATGAAAGATTTTTTTGCTATGAGTAAAGATAGCTTTTTATCTTCATATAGTTATCTATCGGAAGAAGAATATGATGCAACAGTTAATAAATTAAACAGTATGAACAAGAAATTAGAATTTCAAAACAAAGTTTATGAATTAAAAGTAGGAACTTATGAAGATGGTAAGTTTTTAAAAGTTTCATTAATAGATAAAGACACAAAGCAGGAAAAGGAAATTACAATGAGTGGTGTAGAAATTGTCGAGCCACCAGCACCGACTCCAGATTGCGTGTTAATAAATTCTGAAGAAAACAAAGAATTGATAAATAAACTACTAGAATTAAAGGTGTTAGTTTATAGCAATACTATTTTTGCGAAATTTAATATGAGCGAATTATACAATTATGATCGTATAGGAACAATGGATTTTTTAAAATTACACGCAAAAATAATTGAATACGAAGAAGATAAAGGGAATAGTTTAGAAGAAGTAAAAAGTAAAATTAAAGAAGAAGCAACGAGGCTAGTTCAAGATGAAAAAGTAAAAGATTATTTATATGACAAATTTTATATATCAGATTTAGATAGTGAAATTTATACTTTGATAAATGAAAAAAGCCCAAAAGATTCTCTTGTTTTAATGTATGATAATGATGGGAGATTTTGCTTTGTTAGACCATATTTAAAAGACTTTGACCATAAATTAAGATTAGTACAAGAATGGCAATTTAATCACGAAGAACATTTATTTTCTTATTTAGAAAATGGGTATAAACTGCATAATTCAAATGATTTAGTAGTTCATTACAATATATGGACATCAATAGATGAGTGGTATCCAGATATAGACAATAAGAAAGGGTTAATGGAATATTTCAGATATTGTAAAGAAAATAATATTACAAAAGAAAAAATAGAAAACGAAGTAAAAAGTGAAGTTCCAGACATAATGAAGATTTATAACAAAGAGAGAATGAAGAAAAATCAAGAAAGGTAGTGAAATAGTTGGAAATAAAAATAAATAAAGAGATTAGAAATTATACAGAGAGCATATTTTTTGGACTGTCGTTAAGACAGTTCATTTTTTCTGTATTAGCTTGTGGTGTAGCTGTGCTACTTTATTTTTTATTTAGAGATAAGTTAGGACTAGAAGCTACATCTTGGATTTGTATTATAGGTGCAATTCCTTTTGGTGCATTAGGGTTTATAAAGTATAACGGAATGACAGCAGATGAATTTGTTGTTGCTTGGATAAAATCAGAGATTTTATTACCAAAAGTGTTACATTTTAAGCCAGAGAATATTTATGCAGAGATTTTAAAAGATGAATATAAGAGATTAGAAAAGGAGGAAATGAAAGTTGAAAATAATAACAAAAAGGGAAAAAGAAAAAGTAAAAATTCCAAAAAGTGTGCAAAAAACAATACCAATAAAGACAATATATGAAGATGGGATTTTTAAATTAGAAGATAATAAGTTTTCAAGAACTTTTAAATTTACAGATGTTAATTATGCAGTAGCAGGACAAGAAGATAAAGAAACAATGTTTTTGGGGTATGGTGCTATATTAAATTTGTTAGATAGTGGCTCATTTCCTAAATTAACGATAATAAATAGAAAATTGAATAAAGTGGATTTTGATAATAAAATTAAACTGCAACTTGAAGATGACCATTTAACAAAACATAGAAAAGAATTTAATGAAATACTTTCAAAAAATTCAATAGATGCAAAAGGAATGATACAAGAAAAATTACTGACAATAGCCATAGACAAGAAAAATATAGGAGAAGCAAGAAATTACTTTAATAGAACAGGAACGGAAATAGGTAATAACTTCGCAAAGTTAAATTCAAAGTTTACTGAATTAGATTTGAATGAAAGATTAAGAATATTTTATGATTTTTATAGAAGCGGCGAAGAAGATTTGTATAATTTTGATATTAAGAAATTTATGAAAAAAGGACATAGCTTTAAAGATTATATATGTCCAGACACTATGGAATTTAAAAGCGATTATTTTAAAATGGGAGAAAAATTTGGTAGAGTATTATATCTAAAAGAGTATGCTTCATTTATAAGAGATAATATAATATCAGAACTTACGGAATTGAATAAAAATATGATGTTAAGTGTAGATATAAAACCTGTTCCAATGGAAGAAGCAATAAAAATAGCAGAGAAGGTAAGATTAGGTGTTGAAACAAATATAACTCAATGGCAGAAAAGACAAAATGCAAACAATAATTTTAGTGCTGTGATTCCTTATGATATGGAAAGACAAAGAGAAGAAAGCAAAGAGTTTTTGGACGATTTGATAACGAGAGATCAAAGAATGTTCTTATCAGTATTAACTATTGTGCATTTAGCAGATTCAAAAGAAGAATTAGATTGCGATACAGAAAGTTTACTAACTACTGCAAGTAAACATTTGTGTCAGCTATCTATTTTAAAATATCAACAATTAGATGGACTTAATACTGTAATGCCTTATGGTGTTAGAAAAATAAATGCGTTAAGAACTTTAACAACAGAGAGTTTATCTGTATTTATGCCTTTTAAAGTTCAAGAAATTCAAGACAGTAAAGGTATATATTATGGGAAAAATATTATTTCAAAGAATTTAATAATGATAGATAGAAAAGAATTACAAAATGGTAATTCTTTTATTTTGGGCGTGAGTGGAAGTGGTAAGAGTTTTACTGCTAAACAAGAGATAACTTCAATAGCATTAAGAGATAAAAATGCAGATATAATTGTTATTGACCCAGAAGCCGAATATAAACCACTTATAAAATCATTAGGGGGAGAAGTTATAAAAATATCTGCAACAAGTGATAATCATATTAACGCATTAGACCTTAATAAAAATTATGGAGATAAAAACCCTATTATAGATAAATCAGAATTTGTTTTATCTTTGTGTGAACAAGCAATAGGTGGAAAAGCAATATCTTCTATGCAAAAGTCTATAATTGATAGATGTACTTCACTTGTATATAGATATTATGCACAGGGAAACTATCAAGGAGAGCCACCTACATTAGAAGATTTTAGAAAAGTCTTGCTAGAACAAAGTGAGCCAGAAGCAAAAGAAATTGCATTAGCATTAGAATTATTTACAAAAGGTAGTTTAAATACTTTTGCAAAACCTACAAATGTTGAAACTAATAATAGGCTAATATGTTATGACATTATAGATTTAGGAGAGCAACTAATGCCAATAGGTATGCTAGTTATACTAGATAGCATTTTGAATAGAATATCAAGAAATAGAAAAAAAGGAAAAACAACATATATCTTTATTGATGAGATATATTTGTTGTTTAAATATGAATATACATCAAGATTTATTTTTGAATTATGGAAAAGAATAAGAAAATATGGAGGTTGTGCTACTGGTATTACTCAAAATGTTGAAGAATTATTGAGAAATGATAAAGCAAGACTAATGTTAGCTAATAGTGAGTTAATTATAATGTTAAATCAATCAGCAACAGATAGAATGGAATTAGCAAAACTATTAAATATTTCAGAGATGGAAATGACATATATAACAAATGCAGGAACAGGAGAAGGGTTAATAAGAGTTAGAAATTCTTTAATTCCATTTAGAAATAAATTTCCAAAGAACACTAGGTTATACAAGCTAATGACAACTAAACTAGAAGAAACCATAAAAGAGGTGGTATAATTTGAAAAAAATAATTTATGTATTATTTTTATTGTTACTAATAAGCATAATGCTTATTAGTAGCATTTTTATATATAACGAAGTAAAAGAAGATAATAAACAAGAAAAGATATTTGAAGAATTAAGTAATATTATAGAAACCAAAGAAGAAACAAGTACAAAACAAGAAAATGTAGAAGATGAGATTAACATAGAAGAATTATATAATATTAACAATGATCTTGTAGGGTGGCTAAAAATAGAGAATACAAGTATAGATTACCCAGTAATGCAGACTAAAAATAGACCTAATTATTATTTAAGAAGGAATTTTTATAAAGAATATTCTATAATGGGAACGCCATATATAGCAGAACAATGCGACTTAAATAAAAGCGATAATTTGATTATTTATGGTCATCACATAAACGGAAATAAAATGTTTGGAGAACTAGAAAAATATAAAAAAGAAGCATTTTATAAAAATCATTCTATAATAAAGTTCTATACAAAAGATGAATTACAAGAATATAAAATCATATCAGTATTTAAAACTGTGGCTCATACAGGTTTTGAATACTATAAATATTATTATTTTAAAAATGAAAGCGAGTTTAATACATTTATAGAAAAATGTAAGAAACTTGCTTTTTATAATATTGAAGATACTGCAAGTTATGGAGATAAGTTAATAACATTATCTACTTGCGAATATTCACAAGAAAATGGGAGATTAGTAGTAATTGCAAAAAAAATATAGTAGGAGGTGGAAATATTGGCAGACATTAAAACAAAGAAAAAAATTGAAAATCCAATAAAAAAACTAGACAAAGCAGCAATATATACCTCAAAAGTAAAAGATAACATTGTGAGTGTTAAAAACAAAACAAACTATAACAATGCAGAAGAAAACTCTAATAATGAATATGGCGATAATAGAATATCAGAAGGAACAAATTTAGTATTTCATAAAAGTATAAATACATTTAACGAATATGGTAAAAAGTCTTTAAAAACAACAGGAAAGAATTTCAAAGAATTAAAAAATGTAAATACAGAAATAAAAAGAATAAAAACAGTAAGAA
>SVGD01000003.1 GCA_015056485.1 Clostridiales bacterium | reverse complement strand
ATATTTTACCTTGAAAAAACATCATAAAACATGTTAAAATATATAAGTAATTTGCGGGTATAATTTAGTGGTAGAATGCCATGCTTCCGACCTGGTAGCGAGGGTTCGATTCCCTCTACCCGCTCCAAATGTGCGTTGTTAACACAACGCAGTGAATAATGAATAGTGAATAGTGAATGGTTAAATTCTCATATTCATTTCTCATTAAATAATTTTGATAATTCTTCTATATTACCAATTTTATCTATAAATGGAATATGAATAAAAATCATTTTACATTTCAAGTTATTTTCTTTTATATATTTAAGTCCATTAAAAAAAATATTGTTGCAATAATAATTTCCAGAATCTCTTGATACTTCCGTTTTATAATTATTTTTTTCTAATTTTTCTTTTAATTGAGAATAATCAAAATCACTTTCATAGATTTCAGTTTGTTCCTTACCAACAATTTCTATTCTAATATTATCTTGTTCTAATGGTAATTGTCCAAATGAAACTATTAAATCATAATTATCTAATTTAATTTTCTTTTGTAATTGTTTAACACTCGTAATAAAACTGTTTCTTAAATATAATTTGTTTTCATCTGAAATTTTAATATTATCTAACAATATTTTAGATGAATTATATTTGCCATTAAAAGCAGTATATAAAATATTCATTACTACCTCCTAATAAAATTCAAGTTTTAAACCTACTATAATTATACATTAAAATACAATTTTTTTCCATAATCCATTGAATATAATAAAAAGATATAAAAAATTTATTATAGCTATTTAATCAAATCTTATAGTTTTAATTTCGTGAATTGCAAAGTCACGGCTCCAACTTTAAGAAGAATCGAAATATTTGTTTCGACTTTTTTTGTTGGAAGTTGAAAACTTATGTAAATGGTGGTATAATTACTGTGTCAATTTTTTGATATCCTGTTTTTCAGGATGACTCTAGGCAGTTAGTATAAAATAATTATTTTAAGGAGTGTTATACCATGAAAAAGGTAAAACGATTAGCAATATTTAATGAGTTTAGTAATGGATTTCATCCAGATGATATCCCGTTAGGTTTGCCGCGGTTTGAGGAATATAGCAAACTTTCAAGGGAAGAGTCTTCAAAGCTGCTTAAAAAAGTAAAAAGATTAAGGTGGATTCCAAAAACTTCTTATGAAGCTGAATATTTAAGAGATTTTATAAAAAGTTTAAAAAGTGTTATATATATTCGCTCTCATCCGGAAGAAACTGTTGAAACTTATTATATTTAATGCGACAAAAAAGTGCTGTTTTTACAAATGGCACTTTTTTGTAATTAAATGATAATTTATAAATAAAATGTAAAATTTATGTTAAGTCAAATAATGCCAATTATATAAAGAAAGCTGTTTCAATATATGTAAACAATAATTTAAATTAGCATATCTTATTATTTTATACGATTTAATTAATTTATATTTATTATTAATGTTACAATAATTTAATTTGATTAAATCAATAAAAAATGATAAAATATTTAAGTTAATTTTTTTTCACTCCTGTTTTACAGGTTGATATATAGACATTTGTTATAAAATAATTATTTATAGGAGGGTATTATTATGACCAGTAAAAAAATGATTCTTATGCGGATTTGTTCTATAGTACTACTATTAGCAACTTCTTTATCTGCATTTTGTTCATGTGATTTAGAATTATCAGAACAACCGCAAACATATTTTGAGATACCAGAACAACCGAAAGCATATTTTGAAGACATATATGTGGTAGTTACAGATATTGATAAGAAAGAGTATTTTGCAGGAACTACTATACGAGAAGTTACAATTGAGGTTTACAGTAAAGATTATAATTTGACAAAGCGTGTTACTGAAACTTATAAGGGTATGTTTGGTAATATGCCATATATGGAATATGAAAAAGGTGATACGATTAGAGCAAGACTTTGTACTACTTTTATGGAAAGTACTGGCCAAATTGTTGATAGGTATATTGACAAAGTATATTAAAAAAATATCTATGATGATTTTTCATCATAGATATTTTTTAATTCTTATATTTAATTAATATTTTAATATGATACAGGAAATATCATTCATAAAACTATTAGCACTATAGAAAGCAACCAAGGTACAGATTTGAATTTTTAATAAATGTATTAGAGAATACCCCAGTCCTTTGATACAGAATTGCCTTTTATGTTAATAAATGGTATAATATTATTTAATTAAACTTTTTCATGCTCCAGACCCTATGAGATGAGACAGTTTAAAATATTTTGGTCAAATGACCATGGAGGAAAAACAATGAAAAAAGTCTTCTTATTCGCACTCTCACTCGCACTCACATTTTTGAGTATCATCTCATTAACTGCTTGTGGCAAACAGTCTCCCACTGAAGAAGAAACCAATTCTGTACAGGTGGTTGATAATCGCTCCGACGCAGAAAAGTGGCGTGATACAGCAATCGACGAGTTCAAAAATGAGCTGCCGTATGTTTCCATTGTTGCTTTTGATGATGAGACTCGTGCAGAACTTGACGCAATTCCTGAAAAATTTATTATTTATAAGGATAACTTTAATGTCGAGTTTGAAAATCCCAGCGACTTCACAGAAATGCTTGTTACCGCTGCGTTAAGCAATTCTAAATATGACAGGCATGTTGTGGCAGGAAGAGCAGATTGTCCAATTGAACTTTTGGTAAAAATTGCGAAAGATGAACCTGACAGCGTCGTTAGATTTCGTGCATCAGGAAATCTTCTTTCAAGAGATGATTTATCTGAAGAGTTTCTTATTGAGTTGGCCAATTCGGAGTATGCAGATGCACGTCTTACTGCAATAATGCATAAAAATTGCAGCCCTAATGTCGTCTCAATGCTTGTAAATGATGCTGATTCCCAAGTAAAAGAGGAAGCGAATAAAAAACTTTCAAGCGTAAGTTAATACGCAAAAAGACACTCATTTCCTGAAAAGGATAATGAGTGTCTTTTTTATTATGTAGGAAAGTTCGACAGAACTTTCTGAAATAACAAGAAAATTTTCCAATGAAAGTCCGAACGCATAGCGTTCTGGACAATGTGGCGAAGCCACTTTTTCTTATAAAAATCTTCGTAGTTATAGAACGGAGTAGGGGAGATATTTGATTTTGAATGTATTATATGCTATAATATATAAGACAATTTGAGGTACTTTACACAGCAAAGTACAGAAGAAATTTTAATCATTTTTTTCTGGAGGGGCTGTGTAAAACCTCCAGTTAATTTTTAGGTGGTTAAATAATGCCAAATTTACCTGAAAACAACTCCAAAAAGCTTAAAGCTTACTGTAAACGATGTCACAAATATTATGAAGTGACTGAAAAATCCATTTTCAGTGGAGGAGAGTTTAGCAGATATGCTACCCGATGTCCCGATTGTGGTTTCGGAAGGGGACTTCCTTATGAAAAAGTTCATAAAGTATTCGGTGAATTGAAAGTATAAAGTTTGCCTCACTTTTACAAGTGAGGCATCTTTAGTTTGAAATTTAATTAATATCCCAATTCTTCACCAATAATTATAACTTTAATACGATTTGGTACTCCTGAACGTCTTGTAACAACAAATTGACTACATATACAGTCAGGTGAATAACAATTTTCACATTTGCCTGTTATTGCGCAAGGTGTTTTTCTATTTAATCTAACAGTATTTGGTGGAGCTGCTATATCACGTGCTCTTTTTAGTCCTGCATCAATATCTGTAACAATTTTATTTATACCAGTTAATATTAAAACATTTTGTGGACCATAGCATAAAAATGAAACACGATTTCCTCTACCATCAATATTAATTAACTCTCCATCTAAAGTGATTGCATTAGTGCTCATTAAAAAGTAATCAGTACAGCAAATTTCTCCATATATTTTTCTTTGTTCTTCGGGTGTTTTAGCAAGCTCTCTATTAATGATTTTATAATCTCCATTTTGAATCGCATCCATTAATCCAGTTTCAGTAAGGGTCATTGAACCACCCCAACCAATACTTGAACCTTTTGGAATTAATTCTAAAGCTTTCTTTAATGCAGAAGCACTATCTGGACAATAATAGCCTTCTATTTGACGCTTTTCCATATTTTTTATAATTGTATTTGCAACATTTTCATAATATTTTTTCTTTGGAAGTGATTTTTCCATATAAATCAGAACTCCTTTCATTATATTAGATATAATTTATTTTATTATAGTTATCTATAAATAAGAACAATAGCTATAAATTAAATATATAATTGATAAAATTATATCATAAACAATAAAATATTTCTATTAAAGTTTAGTAGATAATTAAAATTGGTAGAGTAAATGTAGGGGCGACCATTGGTCGTCCGCGCTTTATAGGAATGCCGGATATTATAATTTTATATTTTTGTAATATTATATTTTGTCATTTATTTTCTTTTTTGCATTTTGTTTTTTATAGAAATTTCTTCGGAGGACGGGCGATTAAAATCGCCCATACAACATTTGAAATGATTCATATAACATATTTAAGATTAACAAAAAGTCGAAAAATGTCATAATATATTAGTGTGGAGGTGCTAAATTATGGAGACAAATGTAGAAGTATATTATAAAAAAGATAGAAAAAAAGATTGTTGTTGTTTATATCTAATAGTAGGAATAATAGCAATAGTGCTATCATTCTTCATAGGTGTACTAGTTGCTGGTTTAACAGCGATATTTACTACACTTGGATTAGGTGCTATAGTAGCATTAATAATTGCATTAGCCGTTTTATTAATAGTTGGTGTAATTGCTATTATATGTTGTAAAAAAGATGATAAAAAGAAATACTGTTGTTAGCATAAATCAATAAAGAGAAGGGGACTTAAACCTTCTCTTTATTAATTCATATTCTATTAATTTGATTAGTGTTATTCTAAATTAGATTGTTCTAATTGTGGAGCGGGGGTGATATTTTCTTCACTCATTTCAATATAGAAATCAATACCAAGGTAAAGACTTACTGTTCTATGGGCTACGTTAAATATATTTTCATCTGATGTAAATTCATACAATTCATATATTTTTTTACGCTCTCTTTGAATATCTGAACATATTTTTTTTGCACAATCAATTGCTTGCTCAATAGATGTAATTTTTGATTCTATTTCAGAACTATCTGTAGAATTCGGTAATTGAGTAGATAAGTTATTTATGATCGAATTAAAGCCAGAAACAATTGATAACAGCTCTGTTTTTTTATCATCAGGTATATTAAGTTGTTTTAATGAATTATTAATATCAGAGATTTCACATATAGACCATTTGAAATATGCAAGCCATTCCTGCAAAGTAAGTTTGTGACTACTAAATAAATATATGTTATTTCTTTTGGCATATTCTCGAATACTTTGAATTATTTTATCGGTTTTACTAGCTATATTTTTACCCCATTGGATATTAGGATGATTTTGAACACGGTTAAATAAACCAGCTATTTTTGTTCTTTCTTCAACTACTAATGTATCTTGATTGGTTGATGATAATCTTTCATTCATTTCTGTTATGTTCATTATAACTTTATATTTTCCTTTTGTTTCTTTAGCAGCTTCAGGAGAGCTTTTTCTATACATATCAAAGTATTCTAATGCATATTTATCACTTTTATCATCTTTGTAAAATGTATCAATAAAAATCATGTCTACATCTAAAAAAAGACCTTCTTCATTAGACATTTCTCTTAAAATATCGTCAATAGAAATAGTATTAATTGTAACATTTTTGACAATTAATTTTATTGCTTTTTCTAAATATATATCGTCATCAATTAATAAAATGGTTAGTCTACGATTCATATCTAAGCCATCAGGTATTTCATTATTTGATGAAGTTGCCATATTTTGCAATTGAGTTCGGAATTGTTTTGCATTAGAATTCATTTTTTACCTCTCTACATTTTTGATAATAAGAATTATAACACAAGTTCACATAAAAGTAAATGTCCATTTCTTACTAAAAAAAACAAATAGTTAATACAATAAATTAACTATTTGTTCTTAAATACTAATTTAATTCTTTAAATTCTTTTACCTTATTTAAAAGTTCATCTTTATTATCTTCATCTATATATCCTTCAATTTTTCCAACCATTTTTCCATTTTTAAAGAAAAGTAGAGAAGGTAATTCTTTTATATTATATTTTTTTAGAAACTCATTGCTTTTTATTTCTAATTTTCTATATACAATATCAGATTCTATTGCATTTAAAATTTGTTTTATTGGAATAGATTTTATAAGACATTCTAAATATTCTTCTTGAAATACTTCTATCATACAAGGTTTAGATGTTGTTAATATTTTATCGAGTTCATTTTCTTCACAGTAAAAGGGTAAATTGATTGGTTGAGCACCATATCTATCTACCATCAAATCTGCTATTGTTCTTTTGTCTTCTTCAATCTCTTTTTTTATTTCTTCATATTCTTTTTCATTTTTAGCATATCGTATTGCTCCTACTTGACAACTTTCTGGAGAAGTAGCACATAATCCACAATCAATACATTTTTTTTCATCGACTTCCAAAGTTTTTTTATTTTCATTCCATTTAAATGCTTTTGTTGGACATACATTTATAGCGTTACATGCGTCACAATTATCACATATTTTAAAATTAATTATTACGGGCATTATTTTCTCCTCCTTAACATATTTACAACATTTGTTAAAATTTTTATAAAAGTTTCAATATCTTTTTCAGTATTATATTTTCCTAAACTTATTCTTATAGGGCTATAATCTTCTAAATTAGCATTACAAGCAACCAAAACATGTGAAGGTTCGGCTAATTCAGAATTGCAAGCTGAACCAGTGCCAACATATATATTATAACTTTCTAAAACAAGTAAGATTTCTTCTCCTTTAATTCCTTTAAAAGCTATACTTGATGTGTTAGGAAGTCTATTTTCTAAATCCCCATAAATATGTACATCTGTAATATTTTCTTTTATTTCTTTTTCTAATTTATTTCTTAAAAATTCTAACCTAGTATTAATTTCAGTTTCTTCTTCAAGAAGTAATTCTGCAGCTTTTCCAAGGCCTATAATATATGGAACATTTTCAGTACCGCCACGTTTATTTTTTTCTTGATGACCAAAAATTAGGGGAGTATATTGTAAATCTTTTTTTACATATAAAACACCTATTCCTTTTGGTGCATGAATTTTATGACCCGATAGTGACAAAGTATCTATATTCATTTCTTTTACATCTATTTTTACTTTTCCAACAGCTTGAACAGCATCACAATGAAAAAGTATATTATGTTCTTTTGCAATCTGACCAATTTCTTGTATAGGGTATATGTTACCAATTTCATTATTAGCCATCATAATGGAAATAAGCAGGGTATCATCAGTAATTGATTTTTTTAATTCATCTAAATTAAGTCTTCCCTTATTATCAACAGATAAATATGTTATATTATATCCTTTAGTTTCTAGATTTTTCATAGTTTCAATTATTGAAGCATGCTCTACCTTTGTTGTAATAATATGTTTTTTATTTGGATTATTATTAATAGCATTCATAATAGCAGAAACATTACTTTCGCTTGCACAACTTGTAAATATAATTTCTTCTTTATCTGCATTTAGTAGTTTAGCAATATTTTCACGTGATTTAGATATTTCCTCTTTAATTTCTTTACCAAAAGAATAAATACTACTAGGATTACCATAATTATTTCTAAAGTATGGTAACATAGAATCAATAACGTGTTCATCACATTGAGTGGTAGCATTATTATCAAAATAAATTTTTGAATTCATATAACCTCCATAAAAAATACTAATAAAATTATACTACAAATATGAATGTTTTACCAGTAATTTCATCATATTTTCTAATATGATGAACAGCTTAACAATATTTGGGTTATAGGATATTAATTTTTTTATAAAAATGATAAACAAAAAGAAGAAACATTAAAATGATTCTTCTCTTTTAATCTTTATAAACTTTTTACTCCATATTTTTAATTTTCATATAAATATCATACCAACTAAAAACTCTTGTAATATTTTCATTTTCTATATTTTTGTTATAAGGTGTATCATAGTAAAGAACTTTAACTACTTTTGCTAATTCATTAATAGTAACAGGTGTGTCTTCAATCATTAAATCAATTTTATTTTCTATAACTTCATTTACTTTTGGCGGAAGTGTAAAAATTGCTTTATCATATTCAATTTTATTTTTTCTTAACCATCTTAAAGTACATTTTCTAATATTAGAATTATTTATTTTTCCATTATTAGCAGTTTTATGCCTTCCAGTAATAATAAATATTTTGTGACCATCTTTTCTTAATTTTTTTATAATTTCACTAGCAAATCTTCTAGCAGGTACATTTTTACAATAGTTAACGAAATATTTTTTTCTATAATCATTTATTGTATCTTCATCCCAGTTATATTTGCTATATTCATATAAACTAGCATCTGAAAAACCACTCAAATTATTTTCATAACAATATTTGCTAGTATAATCCAAAAGATATTCATCATCATTTGTTAAAACACCATCTATATCAATTCCAATATTCATATTTATCTCCTTTTTTACATTTATTTTTCATTAAATTTGATTAAAGTTAATACTTCAGTACATATTGATAAAGCTAATAATATTATTAAAATTTCTAACAAATATAATTTACTATATATTCCCACAATAAACAAGAGAGAATAACTAATTACTCTACCTAAATTCAAAAAAAATTCTAGAAGTATATATGTTTCTACTCTATTTAAATCATTAATTATATTACTATTAGTGAATTTTAAAGTTTTAAATTCTTCTGCAACTATAATAAATTGTAAGAAGAAAGCAAAAATTAAATTGTATATAACAATCGTATAATTATTAGTTTTAAATACTAATAAAATAGATGTTATAAGAATTATAATAGAAGAGAGTATAATTAATAATTTTGTATTTTTATTAATCTTAATTTTTTTATAAAGATATGAACTTATCATAGATAATATTGATATTATAGATGTTATAATTCCTAAACTAAAATCTGACTGAAAAGTCATTATAATTAATAAAGTAACAGCAGTATCTAAAGCGCCTTCATAAGCTAGTCCTTTACAAAATTTTAGAGTATAAAATCTTCTTAATTCTATATTATTTTTAATTTTTTTGTATTCTTGAACTACATTTAATTCTTGATTTTTACATTGATTAAATTCTTTCATGTTTAATTTAAAAGATAAAATTATTTGTAAAATTGATAATATTAATATTATAACAGCAGTAGTTTCAAAACTTTTTATTGATATTATTGAACCTAATAAAAATGGGATTAAAACTTTAGCTAAATTTGTTAAAATTGTTCTATACACGACAAAAGACTTCTTTTCATCATTTGGAACTCGAGCAGATGCAAACAAATTTAAGGGAAATGATAAAGCAGCAGTCGAGAATCCAGAAATTATAGAAAATAGCCATATGTAATTGATAATATTTTCACCTAAAATAATTAAAATTACTAATAAAATAAATCGAGAGATTACACCTAGTCTAAATATTTCCATATCATATTTGTTTTTAAGAAATTTTCCAAGAATTAGTGATATTAAAGCAAGAATTATATAGGAAAATATATTGTAAATAGATATGGTTTGAATGTTATTTATTGATACTTTAAATAAATAAGCTGTTAAAAATGGGCCTAAGAATATATCAATAATTTTTCTAATAGAAGTTACTATTAATAATAATTTTGTATTTTTTGACATTTAATTCTCCTTACTTGTATGATTTTTGATGTTAATATTTATTAGAATTGAAGAAATTATTGATAGTATAAATATTAAAATAAAAATGTTTTCTCCTATAAATTTGCTTATTAAAGCAAGAAATCCAAATACTATTACTTCTGTAAAGCATAGACTCATTTGTCCAATTGCTGATAGAAGCTCATTATTTTCTTTAGACTCTTTTATTATATTTTGAATTGATGTCTGAATTGATGTTTCGTAAACTTTTTCAAAATTATCATTTAATATTTTATTAAATGATATTGTTATATTATCTTTGGCTAACAAAAATATTCCTGTTATAATAGCTTTTATAATACTTACTAAAGTATTTGACTTTGATATATTTTTATCTGAATATTTTCCTATTAATATAATTATTACAGCTTGTAATATTAAAGATAATACAGTAATTGATGAAAAGGCTAGGAAATCGTCTAAAACTATATATAAATATAATGGAACAAATTGTCGTTCTATTATATGATTTGTTCTTAATGCATAAATGATTTTATATTTGCTTTTGGTTGTAAAAATATATTTCATACTTTCTTTAAAAGCGTTCTGTTTATTTTCTGGTTTATAATCTATTTGTTTAATAAAAATGTAATGTAATAAAAAGAAGATAGATATTACTATAAATAAAATTACATTATTATTACTTATTACTCCCCATGCAACAAAAATACTTGCAATTGCACTACCTAATATTTTAGTGATATTTATAAAACTATTATATCTACCTCTATGATTAGTATATACATATTTACTAGATAAAGCATCTGATGATGGATTAGAAAGTCCCATAAATCCCATTACTAATATAAATATTATAATATTCTTATATAGATTTGTTTCATTTAACATCATATAAGTACTTATAATGTTAAATATATTAGAAACAAGAATACACTTTGCTATTCCAAATTTTGCTGATATTGTTACAAAAAGTGGAGTGCAAAATCCTGTAATACCAAATCTCAAACCATAAATTAATAATATAAGCCAAATCGGAATTCCACTCTTATAAAGCATTACTGTTCCAAATATTTGTATTAAGGCATTAGCTAAATTATAAGATATACTACCCAAATATAAGTATTTATATTGTTTTTTATAAAAATATTCTTTCATTTTATATTGCCTCATTAATTGATTTTTCTAATAAATCGAATATGTTACTATTATCTGTTAATACATCAAATTGGTCAAATAATGAATTGTCATATTTTTGATTATCAAAAGCTATTGATAAAGTATTATGATGTTCATTAATTTTTGACATACAAATATCATCAGGTATATCACCAAAAATTAATTTATTATTTCTTTTCTTTATTATAGAATTAAGATTTCTATCAATAAAAGCTTCATTTTTTATTACAGGAGTAACAATATTTTTAGGAATATTTACTATTTTTCCATCTGAATCAAAATCAACGAAATTAGATACTATGTAAATATTATCATAATACATGTCATTCATTTTTAAAAATAATTCAATGGAGTTACCTAATCCAGAAGAAATTATAATTAATGGGATTTTTTTTGAATGTAGATAACTTATAAATTTATCAAAACCTTTTCTAAATTTTATATTAGAATTTTTGATAATGTTTTCTAAAAGTTCCTCTGTTAAATTATAATCTTTTAGTAGTTTAATATATTCATATAGGTGTGTAAACCATAAATCTTTTTTTAATGTTATATTTGAAGATTTTTTTGCTTTTTCCGCATATTCAGTTACAATATATTGATGTCTTTCAGAATATTTTTCACCTAAAAGTTTAGAATATGTAATAACATCTAGACTCCCATAACTATCCCCATTAGTTATAGTGCTATCAAAATCTGATACAACATATAAGTCTTCTGCTTTTAGACTAATACCGTTTAAGTCTATATTATCTATATTTTTCATATAAACCTCCAGAAATTTTAAACTATCAAAATTATATAATATATAACAAAATTTTACCATAATTTTT
Organism: Clostridiales bacterium; assembly: GCA_015056485.1. GTDB lineage: Bacteria > Bacillota > Clostridia > TANB77 > CAG-508 > CAG-452. The sequence continues at coordinate 130,432 of SVGD01000003.1, read as the reverse complement.
AAATATTTTAGGAAAAGGAGAAAAATGAGATAAAGGTTAGCAAAAGAATATTAGTTTAGTGTAATATATAAAAGTTTTTAGAATATATAAATTATAAGGAGGCTCTATGTTGAAACAATATTCCATTTTTAAGTTTGAATTTTTTAGTGCTATTTTTACATTAGTACTGGGAACAATTTTACATTTTACTTTTGATTGGCATGGAGCTAATTTAATAGTAGGAGCTTTTAGCGCTGTAAATGAAAGTACATGGGAACATTTGAAATTAATTTTTTTTCCTATGTTAATAAGCTCAATAGTAGGTTTTATTTATTTTAAAAAAGAATTTCCCAATTATTTATGTGTAAAAACGAAGGGAATTCTTCTTGCTCTTTCTTTTATTGTAATATTTTTTTATACTTATACAGGAATATTGGAAAAAAATCTTTCTGTTTTGGATATTGGAAGTTTTATTGTTGCTGTTATTTTAGCAGAGTATTACACTTTAAAAAATATAAGCAATAAATCTGAATGTAATAATTTTGTACAAAGTATTATTTTAATAGCATTATTTTTATGTTTTATATTATTTACATTTTTTCCACCACACATTGGATTATTTATGGATCCAATAACAGGAAATTACGGAATTTCATAAAAATAAAAATCTAAAAGATTTAAGTAGAGTACTTTCTTTTAGATTTTTATTTTATTATTTATTTAATAACGTAACTATTTTTAGTTGTTTAAAGGAATATTTGAATTACCAAACTCCAAACTCCATTTCTAATATCCACCAGATAATTCTTGTTGCATTGTTACAGTAATTGTACTTCCTTTTTCTAATTGTTTGCCTGATGCTATATCTTGACTTATTACAATACCAGAACCATCTATAATTATATTTAATTTATTAGCTTTTAAAGTATTAATAGCTTCTGAAGCTGATAATCCTTTTAAGTTTGGAACTGTTACAATTTCTCTTTCATTATTAGCTTCAGTATATAAATATACATTAGAATCTTTTATAAGTGAAGTACCAGGTTTTGGAACTTGGTCTGTAATTAAAGTTGTATTTACATCTTCATTACCAGAAATTATAACATTGAAACCTGCATTTGCTAGTATTTGTTTTGCTTCAGAAATTGTTTTCCCTCTAACATCTGCTAAAGATACACTAGAGTAAACTTCAGGAGTATTTCCAGTGTTACTAGAAGTTATTCCTAAATAAGGAAGTACTTCGGATAAGATTTGTGAAACAACAGGTCCTGCTACTTGGCCTCCTTGATATGAAGCACCTTTTGGGTCATATATTGCAACTAAAATAACGACTTCAGCATTTGAAGTAGGAGAAACACCAATAAATGATGCAACATAACCTTCGTCTTTTTTACTATCAATTGGTTCAGAAGTACCAGATTTACCACCAATAGAATAACCTTGAACTTGTGCATATTTACCAGTACCATCTGTTACTACATAATCCATCATTTGCATTAAAGTTTCTGAAGTTTGTTTAGAAAGAACTTGTCTAATTTCATTTGTTTCTAAAACTTCAACTGATTTAGTATTGGTATCTGTAATTTCTTTTATGATTTTAGGTTCAACTAAAGTACCTTCATTTGCAATACAAGAAATAGCTGTAACCATTTGAAGCGGAGTAATTACAAATCTTTGACCAAATGATAAAGTTGCAAGATCAACTTCACCAATAGAGTCTAAATCGTGAAAAATACTATTTGATTCTCCATAAAATTTTGTACTTGTTTTTTCGAAAAGACCAAATGCCTCATAATATTTATATAAAGTTTCAGGTCCGATTTTTCTTGCTAATTGAATAAACGCAGGGTTACATGAATTTCCTAAAGCTTGTTTTAAACTTTGATAACCGTGCGGATTGTAACTACGCCAGCACTTGATATTTCTATCTGCTACAGTTTCTGAACCATGACAAGAAAATAGAACTTCATCTACATTTGTTATAATATTTTCTTCTATAGCAGTAGCAGCAGTTATAAGTTTGAAAGTAGAACCAGGTTCATAGGTGCTTTGAACAGCCTTGTTAGACCAAATGCTGTATAAATAATCATTTTGTTCTTCAGATGATAGTGTATCCCAAGTTTTTAAAATTTCTTCATCAATAGGAGTAAAAGGAGTATTTAAATCGTAATTCGGATAAGTAGACATGGCTAAAATATCACCATTATTTGGGTTCATAATTATAACATTTCCACCATCAGCATTATTATCTATTACAGCTTGCTCCAAATATTTATCAGCGATTGCCTGAATATATACGTCTATAGTAAGTGTAACATCTGAACCATTTTTTGCAGCAACATAAGTTTGTTCAGAATTAGGAATTTCTCCATTAATTGAATCTAAAGATGTTACGACTGTGCCAGCTGTACCAGCTAAAATTGAATCTAGGGAATTTTCTAGCCCCATTAATCCTTGGTTATCAGTACCTGTAAAACCAATTAAACTTGAAGCTAAAGTTTCATAAGGGTAGTGACGAGTAGTTTTTTCTGTAATATTAACTCCGGAAACAATATCGTTTTGTTTCAACCAATCTTTTAAAGTATCTATAGTATCTTTTTCTACTTTTTTTGCTATTGTAACAGAAGTAGATTCAGATGATAATTTTTCAAGAGTTTCATTATAATCTAATTTAAATAATTCACTGAAATATGAAGCTAAGAATTCTTTAGGTACCTCAGAATCATTATCGTAGAAAACATTAGAAGGGTTTACTGTAACAGTATCTGTAGATAAGCTAGTAGCAAGAACTTTCCCTTTAGAATCATAAATTGTACCTCTTTCAGGGGCGATAGTTCTATTAGTAGTTTGTTGAGTATAAGCTTCTTCTCTTAAGGAGCTTCCTTGGATAAATTGTAACCAACATATACGAATTATTAGCAAAATTAAAAGTACTAGTCCAACAATTAAACAACCTCCAAGTCTTTTAGTATTTATATTTTTAGTTTTTATTTTTTTATTTACTTTTTTATTCATAAAATCATACAACTCCTAAGTAAAATTTTATATTAACAACCGATAAAAAGCAATAAAAAATAATAAAATAAATTTGTATTTGGTATTTGGAATTTGGTGGTTGGATATGATATAATAAACCTCATAAATGATTTGGAGGGTTAAATGGAACTTTTAAAAGAAACTAAATTATTAATGAAAAAATATAATATAACAGCAAATAAAAGATTAGGACAAAATTTTTTAATAGATGAAGAACCTATAATAAAAGCAATAGAGGCTGCAAATATTACGAAAGAAGATTTAGTAATAGAAATAGGTCCGGGGTTAGGAACATTAACAAAATATTTACTAGAAGAAGCCGGAAAGGTTATTTGTATAGAATTAGATGAAAGAATGTTAAAAATATTAAATGATAGATTTCTAGCATATAGCAATTTTCAATTAATCAATGATGATGTTTTAAAAGTTGATTTAAAAAACTTAATAAAATCTGAAAAAACTAATGAAATAAAAAATGTAAAAATAGTTGCAAATCTTCCTTATTACATAACAACACCTATTATAATGAAACTTTTGGAAGAAAGACTTGATATAAAAAGTATAACAGTTATGGTACAAAAAGAAGTTGCTGATAGGCTAGTTGCAAAACCAGGTGAAGAATTTTCAGGAGCAATTACTTATTCAATAAATTACTATACAAATCCGGAAAAAGTAATTGATGCACCAAACACATCATTTTTACCAGCACCAGAAGTTGATTCTGCAATAATAAAATTAGATGTTTTAGAACAACCTGCTGTAAAAGTATTAAATGAAAAAACTTTATTTAAAGTTATAAAACTTGCATTTATGCAAAAGAGAAAAACATTATTAAATGCGTTCTCTAATGGTAACTTATTAAAAAGTAAGAATGAGATAGAAAAAATGCTTGAATGTTTAAATATAGATTTGAAAATAAGAGGAGAAAAATTAACATTAGAACAATTTGCAGAAATCGCAGATTATATAGAGAGAATAAAACAAAAATAAAATGTAATAATATACAAAGGAGGAAAATAAATTGCTAATAGATATTTTACTAATTATTTTAGGTTTTATATTATTAGTATTAGGAGCAAATGTATTAATTAAAGGAGCAAGTAATATAGCCAAAAAATTTCATATACCGGAAATTCTAGTGGGATTAACAATAGTAGCAATTGGAACATCTCTACCAGAACTAATAGTAACAATAATTTCAGCTGCCAAAGGGTCTACAGATTTAATTGCAGGAAATGTAATAGGTAGTAATTTAGCTAACCTATTATTAATATTAGGTGTTATGGCTGTAATCAAACCAATAGATATAGAAAAATCAACAAAGAAAATATATTTGCCAATATTGTTTGCAAGTTCAATCGTTATAATTGCAATGGGTTTAGGAATATTTGGTGGAGAAAAAGCGGATATAAATAAAATTGAAGGTATAGTACTTTTAGTATTTTCAGTCATCTATTTTTTAGTTCCAATTATATTACAAATAAAAAATATAAAACAGTCAAGTGAAGAGAATGAAGAAGCAAAGCAAGATAAAAAATATAGTTTAATCTCCTCAATAATTTATATAATATTAGGAGCGATTCTACTAAAATATGGAGGAGATTTTGTAGTTGATGGTTCAACAAATTTTGCTAGTAAAATTGGAATAAGTGAAAGAGTTATAGGTTTAACTATAGTTGCTATAGGAACTTCATTACCAGAATTAATTACATCAATAATAGCAATAATAAAACATGACGATGATATTGCAGAGGGAAATATTATAGGCTCATGTATAGTAAATTCATTCTTAATATTAGGTACAGGAGCTGCTTTAATAGATATACCATTTGATGAAAATCTTATAAAAAATTTATTTTTACTTGTAGGAGCGACATTATTAATATGGCTATTTAGCTATGCAAATAAAGAAAACAGAATAAATAGAAATAATGGAATATTATTACTTTGTATATACGCATTGTATGTAATTAAATTATTTATATAAAATAATTTAATTATAGATGTAGGGGCAGGTCTTACCGCAATGGCATGTGTTATCCGTAATCTCATTTCATTCGAACGGCTAACCGATGACCTGCCCAGTGTCGGTCGAGACCGACCCCTACAATTAAGAATTATAAAATTCAAATAACAAATATTGCATAATAATTTTGTTATGATATAATTTAACCAAACAAAAGAAAGGAAGGTAGTAAAATGGATGATGAAAAACTAAAGAACATCCTATTTAATACAAAAAAATGTGGATGGGAAAAAACAACTGAGGAAGAAAAAAATGAAATATTTAAACTTGGAGATGAGTATATTTATTTCTTAAATAAATGTAAAACAGAAAGAGAAACAATCGAATTTAGTAAAGAAATTTTAGATAAAAACGGATTTGTAGATATAAAAGAAAAAATGATTTTAGCACCAGGAGATAAAGTATATTATATTAATAAAAATAAAAGCATGTATATAGCTGTAATTGGTGAAAAACCATTAGAAGCTGGATTAAACATAGTTGGAGCTCATGTTGATGCTCCAAGATTAGACTTAAAACCTAATCCTTTGTATGAAGATACAGGATTTGCATATTTAAAAACACATTATTATGGTGGAATCAAAAAATATCAATGGACAACAATTCCACTTAGTATTCATGGAGTAATAGTTAAATCTAATGGAGAAAAAATAAAAGTAAATATTGGTGAAGATGATGAAGATCCAATATTTACAATAACAGATTTATTACCTCATTTAGCTATGGATCAAATGGAGAAAAAATTAAAAGATGGAATATCTGGAGAAGATTTGAATTTATTAATAGGAAGTATGCCTTATGGTAATGAAAAAACATCAGAAAGAATAAAATTTAATATATTAAAACTTTTAAATGATAAATATGGAATAACAGAAGCAGATTTCCAAAGTTCAGAATTAGAATTAGTGCCAAGTTTTAAAGCAAAAAGCTTAGGTTTTGATAAGAGCATGGTTGCAGGATATGGTCAAGACGATAGAGTTTGTAGTTATACATCATTAAGAGGAATTTTAGATATAGAAAATCCAAAGAAAACAGCAGTGTGTATTTTAGCGGATAAAGAAGAAATTGGTAGTATGGGAAATACAGGAATGGAATCACATGTTTTTGATACATTTATCGCAGAATTATTAAACAAATTAAATGAAAACAGACCAAATTTATTAGATAAAGTTTTCTGTAATTCAAGAATGTTATCTGCAGATGTTGATGCAGCATTAGATCCAATATATGCTTCAGTATCAGAAAAAAATAATGCATCATTCCTAGGTTATGGAATAGGACTTAATAAATATACAGGAGCAAGAGGAAAATCAGGGGCATCAGATGCAAATGCTGAATATGTAGCAGAAGTAAGAAATCTTTTAGAAAATAATGATATACCTTACCAAGTTGGTGAATTAGGAAAAGTAGATGTTGGTGGAGGCGGAACTATTGCATATATATTAGCAAATAAAGGTATAGATGTAATTGATTGCGGAGTTCCAGTATTATCAATGCATTCACCATATGAAGTAACAAGCAAATACGATATCTATTGTGCATATAGAACATATACAGCATTTTTGAAATAGAAGTGGGAAGTGGGAAGTGCGAAATTTAGGTAAGTCCTACGAAGAATAACCCTAAAATCACACCTCACACCTCGCACATCTCACCTTTAAAAAGTATTTAAAAAATAATTCTTCAAATACTTGCAATTAATTTCAAATAATGATAATATAATAATATATTGATTCTAAATAATAGATTTAAAAAAAACCCCTTTTGAAAGGCAATTTTTTAAATCTATTTTTGTTTTGTTTAATAAATGATAATAAAAATATTATTAATGACTGTAGGGGCGGCAATCTGCCGTCCGAAAAGCATAAAAAATATTATAAAAGAAGGAGCAAAAAAATGAAGCAAGGTTTTGATAGCGAAGAATACTTAAAAATTCAAAGTGAAAAAATAGAAGAAAGAATAAATATGTTTGATAAATTATATTTAGAATTCGGTGGAAAAATATTTGATGATTATCATGCAGCAAGAGTATTGCCAGGATTCAAACCAGATGCAAAAATAAAATTATTGGAAAAATTAAAAGATATTTCAGAAGTTATATTTTGCATAAGCGCAAGTGATATAGAAAAAAGTAAAATAAGAGCAGATTATGGAATAAGCTATGAATTAGAACTTATTAGATTAATCGAAAATTTACAAAACCTTGGGATTTCAATAAATAGTGTAGTAATAACGTTATATGAAGGACAAGCAAGTGTTGAACATTTAAGAAAAATGTTAAGAAGTAGAAAAGTAAAAACATACATACATACACCAACAAAAGGATATCCAAACGATATAGAATTAATAGTAAGTGAAAATGGATATGGAAAAAATGCTTATATAGAAACAACAAAAAAATTAGTAGTAATAACAGCTCCAGGTCCTAACAGTGGAAAATTAGGTACATGTTTATCACAATTATACCATGAGCATAAAAAGGGAATAAAAGCAGGGTATGCTAAATTTGAAACTTTCCCAGTATGGGATTTAAGTTTGATGCATCCTGTAAATGTTGCATATGAAGCTGCTACAGCAGATTTAGGGGACATCAATATGATAGATTCTTTCCATTTAGAAGCATATGGAGAAAATGCTGTAAATTATAATAGAGACTTATCTACATTCCCAATAGTAAAAAATATTTTACAAAAAATAACAGGAAAAGAAATATATAAATCACCAACAGATATGGGTGTAAATATGATAGGAAGATGTATAGTAGATGATGAAGCTGTAAGAAAGGCTGCAGAAGGAGAAATAATAAGAAGATATTACAGTGCATTATGTGATTACAAACAGGAATTATGCTCAAGGGAAACAGTTGAAAGAATAGAAATAATGATGAACAAATTAGGACTAAATGTAAAAGATAGAAAGGTAGTTGAACCAGCATTAGAGAAAGAAAAAAAAGAAAAGAAAAATGTTGTTGCAATAGAATTACCTAATGGAAAAATAATAACAGGAAAAGAATCTGAACTATTAAGTGCTTCAAGTGCAGCAATTATAAATGCATTAAAAGAAATTACAAATATTCCAGATGAAGTATACCTTTTATCTCCATCAATGTTAGAAGCTATATTTAAAACAAAGAAAAATACTTCTTATAGAACATCATATTGTTTAAATGTTCAAGAGGTGCTAATTGCTCTTAGTATATGTTCAGCAACAAATCCAATAATAGAAAAAATGATTAGTCAAATTGCAGAATTAAGAGGATGTGAAGCGCATTCTACATATATAATAGAACAAAGTGAATTAAATGTTGTTAAAAATTTAGGTATAAATTTAACTTGTGAACCAAACATGTAAAAAAGTATATAGTGCAGCTAAAGTGCCTTGTAATAGTTTACCGATAATATATGGTTTAATAGAAATTTTTGCTTTTGATGCAATACTATAAACTTGTAACAAAACAGAAATGCCACCAAAACCCAAAACGAAAGAGCACAATACTAAATTTAAGTTGTTATTAGGTAATAAAGAAAAGAGCTCAACACCATGAGTTACTTCTATAATTCCAAATAATATAGTTTTAATAAGTGGATTATTAAATTCAAAAACATTTTCAATAATTGAAATTAATACTGAAAAGAAGACAATAAAGCCACCAATTAAAAAACAAGTATTTATCGCAGATAAAATGCAAGTAGAAAGTATTTCACCTAGATTTGAGAATGAGATTAAAGAATCTTTAGAATTATTTAATAAGTCCGAATGAGATGAATTTTCATTCGGGCTTTTTTTCCACCATCTAAAAATAAAACCTACACTTAAACAAGCAAGAATATGAGTGACAAGTAATATAATACCAGTATGAAGATTTTTAAAAAGAGATACTCCAACAGTGCCTATAATGAATAGTAAACTGGAGTTGTTTGTAAAAGCAATTAATTTTTCACATTCAATATTGGAAAGTATGTTTTGTTTTTTTAGATTTGAAATTATTTTTGCCCCTATAGGATATCCACTAATAATTCCCATAACAAAAGGGAATGCTCCGCTACCAGACACATTAAATATAGGTTTCATTATTCTTTTAAATAAATTTCCAAACCAATAAACAACATTTGTATAGCTTAATAATTCAGTTGCAATAAAAAAAGGAAGCAAAGATGGTAAAACAGAATTTGCCCAAAGAGCAAGACCGTTTTTAGTGGCAGAAATATTACTAGATGAAAATAAAAGCAAACAGATGATCAAAATGCAAATTATTATAGGGAAGAACAAAGATTTTAATTTTATAGTTATAAAATGCATTTTTATCACCTCATTTTAAATATATGAAGGTATAATTTGAATATTCAAGATTGAGATAAATAAATCTATTATGAAGTGAGAAGTGTGAGGTGTGCTTTTTATAGTTGCGCTTCATAGACTTTTCCTAATTTTCGCACTTCCCACTTCGCACCTCGCACTTCTCATACTAGACAAATCTCTAAAAAGATGATATATTAACGAAGGTACAATAAATAACAAAAAACAACATTTATAGATAAAAAATAAAGGTAGGTAAAAAAATGAAAAAAGCCGAAGAACTTTTAAAAAAATATAATCAAGAACATATAATTCCATATTTAGAAAAAAATGGAGAACTTGAGAAACAAGTGCTAAAAATAGATTTTGAAGAATTAAATAAACTTTGTTTAAAAGCTAGAAATTTAGGAGTAGAAGCATTAGAAAATATAGAACCAATTAATGCAATTAATCCAGATAAACTTTCACAAAATGAAAAAGAAGTTCTAATAAAAAGAGGGGCAGAGATTATTTCAAAAAATAAATTAGCAGTAGTAACAATGGCAGGAGGGCAGGGTACTAGATTGGGACATATTGGTCCAAAAGGTACATTTAAAATAAATATAGGAAATTCTGAAAAATATTTATTTCAAATATTAGCTGAGAACTTAATAAGAGAAGGAAAAAAATATGGAGTAACTATTCCTTGGTATATAATGACAAGCAAAGAAAACAATCAGGACACAGTAAATTTCTTAAAAGAAAATGAATACTTTAATTATCCTAAAAGTGAACTTTTTGTTTTCATTCAAGAAGAAATGCCTTTAATTACAACAGAAGGAAAATTAATAATAGAAGATGGATTAATAAAAGAAGCTTCAAATGGAAATGGTTCTATTTTTGCTTCTATGGAAAAAACAGAAGTTATAAAAGATATGGACAAAAGAGAAATTGAATGGATTTTCATAGGTTCTGTTGATAATATTTTATTACAAATGGTAGACCCACTTTTAATTGGTGTGACTTTAAAAGATGGTTCTTATGCAGCAAGTAAAACAATTTTAAAAAATGCACCAAATGAAAAGGTTGGAGTTTTTTGTAAAGAAAATGGAAAGGTAAGAGTTATAGAATATACAGAACTTCCAGAAAAGCTTTCAACAGAGCTAAATAAACATGGAGAGCTTTTGTATGGAGAATCACACATAATGTGTAATTTATTTAATATACAAGCATTAAAAAGAGCTGCAACTCAAGAGATGCAATATCATATTGCAACAAAAAATATAGAGGGGCTTGCATGTTATAAGTTTGAAAAATTTATATTTGACGCATTTAATATGTTTGAACATATATCAATTTTAAGAGGGAAAAGAGAAGTTGATTTTGCTCCCATAAAGAATAAAGAAGGGGTAGATAGCCCTAAAACAGCAGTAGAGCTATATAAAAATTATTGGGGAATATGATTGCAAAAGGATGTAGAAATATGATATATTATATAGGAAAAAATATATAGGGGGATTATTTAATGAGTGCAAGTAGAAATAGAGGAAGAAGATATGATAATGAACCAAAATTAAATTATAAAAAACTTTTTGGGGTAATAATTGCATTTGTAGTGCTAATTATGATTATAGTGTCAATTGTAAAATTAGCTAAAGGTTCAGGAGAAACTCAAGAAGTAACTGTTACTGATTATTTTTCAGCTTATACAGATGGGAAATGGGTAGTAATAGATAACAATGGAGATATAGTAATAAATAATAATGAAGAAATGGTAGTTGTGCCAGATAGTTCAAAAGATGTATTTGTTACAGTTTATGATATAGATGATAGCACAGGAACATATAAAACAAAAGTAATGAATTCAAAAAATGAATTAATCTTTACTGAATATGATTTGGTAGAAGCAATAGAAAACTATGACTCAAAACAAAATATATGGTATGAAAAAGCATTAAGAGTGAGCAAAGATGGAAAATATGGATTAATTGACTTAGAAGGAAATAAACTTTTAGAATGTGAATATGAGGAAATCAAAGCTTTACAAGGTGCAGAAAATAACATACTAATAAAAAAAGATGGAAAAATAGGATTAGTAAATGATGCAGGTCAAAAAATAATAGATACAATTTATACTAATATTTTAACATTAGAAGAAGGTTATACAAACGAATATATAATTGTTAATGAAAACAATCAACATGGAATCATAACAACAAGTGGTAAAATAACAGTTGAACCACAGTATGAGAATATAAAATATGTTAATAGTTCTGATTATTATGCTGTGAAAACAGGAGAAAGCTGGAAATTGGTTAACACAAATGGAGAAGTATTCTTAGATGGATTATATAATGATATAGTAGAAGTTAAAGGAGACAACATTGTAGTTGTGAAAGATGAAAAATATGGAGTTGTTAATAAAAACAATGAAGTATTAATTCCATTAGAATATGATTCTTTAAAATATACATTTTCAATTTACTACATAGCTAAAAAAGGAGAGCAATTTGGAATTGTAAATACAAATAATGAAGCAATAATAAATTTCGAATATACAAGTATGAATTATGTAAAAAGTGGAAACTTTATAATTGCAGATAAAACAGAAACAGAAACAGTAATTTTTGATAGTAATTTATCACAAAAAATAACAGGAATTATATCAGAAGTTAATACAGACAAAGGATATATAAAAGTATATGCAGACAATGATTACAAATACTATAATTTCAAGTTTGAAGAAAAATCAAATGTTGATATATTATCATCAAACACTTTATTACTAAGTAAAAAAGATGGAAAATATGGTTATATTGATAAATCTGGAAATGTAGTAGTAGATTATCAATTTGACGATGCAACAGAACAAAATAAATTTGGATATGGAGCAGTAAAAAAAGACGGTAAATGGGGAAGTATTAATAAAGCAGGAGTTCAAGAAATAGAACCAAGTGTCAATTTAGAAAGTAGTATTTACATAGATTTTATAGGGGAATGGCATTTAAGCGATGAAGGAATATTTTATACAAAATAAAAGGATGTGGAAGATAAAATGAAAATACTTTGTGGTACAGATATAATAGAGGTATCCAGAATAAAACAATCAATAGAAAGAAGCGGAGATAATTTTTTAAATATAATCTATACACCAAAAGAAATAGAATACTGCGAAAGCAAAAAGATGTCAAAGTATTATCATTATGCAGGTAGATTTGCAGCTAAGGAAGCTATTTTTAAGGCAATATCATCTTTACTTGAAAATAAATATGATATATCTTGGCACAATGCTGAAATAATAAATGATGAAGATGGAAATCCAAAGGTAGAATTTTCAGGAATAAAATTTCCACAAATAAAGAGTTTTGATATAAGTATTTCGCATTGTAAGGAATATGCAGTAGCTACAGTTGTTGCAATAGTAGAATAGGAGAGGAAAATGGAGTTTTTTGATTCACATGCACATTATAATGATGAAAAATTCAATTGTGATAGAGAAAGCTTGATTGAACAAATATATAAAGAAGGTATAACCAACATTATGAATGTTGGTTATAATTTAATTTCGTCAAAAAAAGCAATTGAAATTGCAAGCAAATATGATTTTATGATTGCTTCTGTAGGAATATCACCTAATGATATAGATGATATGGAAATAGAAGAACTTGATAAAATAAAAGAGCTAGCGCAACATGAAAAAGTAAAAGCAATAGGAGAAATAGGATTAGATTATTATTGGAATAAAGAAAATAAGGAAAAACAACAAGAATTTTTCATAAAACAAATAGAGATTGCAAATGAATTGGATTTACCAATAATAATTCATACAAGAGAAGCTGTATCGGATACATTAGATATTTTAAAAAATAAAGTTTTAGTAAATAAAAAAGGGATTTTTCATTGTTGCCCGTTAAATATAGAATTAATAAAAGAAGCTTTAAAACTTGATTTTTATATATCATTTGCAGGACCTGTTACATTTAAAAATTCGAAAAATGCACAAGAAGTAGTAGAAAAAGTGCCATTAGAAAAATTGTTAATAGAAACTGATGCACCATACTTAAGTCCAGAGCCAGTAAGAGGAACAAGAAATGATTCGAGAAACGTAAAATACACAGCAAAAAAAATAGCTGAAATAAAAGGAATAACATTAGAAGAGGTAGCCAAACAAACATATTTAAATACGAAAAAAATATTTAATATATAAAAGAGGCATATAATGCCTCTTTTAAGATTTTGTTATTCAAAGTTTGAATATTATGTAAAATCGTGATATAATATATTATAGGAGTCTATTGACTTACTTTAAAATTCCAAATTGAAAGGAAGCATACACAAATGAAAAAGTTATTAGTATCACTCGCAGCATTAATAATCTTTATGACATGCTTTACTGCGTGTTCATCACAGGCAAATCAGGAATCTTCTTATTTTGAATCAATAATAGTGGTTGAAACAACAGAATACAATGATATCGTTGCAGAAACTACTATAGTTGAGGAAGAAACAGTCGCAACCATCATGCAAAATATCAGCGAAGTTCCAGAAAGTAACGAATCCAGTGTTATTGCAAGACTTGACTTTGAACCATATAAAAGTCAGTTAGCAGAAAACGAGCAGAAAGTTTATGATGAATTTCTTATTAAAATCCGTAATTATGAAGAATTCGTTGTTGACTTTTCTGATTTAAATTGCAATATCGATTATGATGGATTCCATCGGGTAACCGACGCTCTTCGAGGAGACTATAATGAACTCAGATTATATCTTAAAACCAGTGAGTTATATTCAGATGAAATATATAATGGAAATGTAAGATATATTTCAGTTAGATATGAGTATAACTGGCTTAGAAGGGATGAATTTGATCCTGAGTTCATGGAAGCCCACCTTGAAGAGATAAACAGGGTTTGCGATGAAATTATCGCTAGAATGCCAGATGGTACATATGCTGAAAAGTATGAGTTTCTTGGAAGAGAAATTTATAATATGACAGTATATGGAGAAAATGACATCAATAATGTTCCTGACGAAGAGGTCGATGGGTCCTATGCATACATGAATGGACCTATCCTCTATGGAAAAGCGATTTGTCAAGGTTATGCATATGCATATCAGTACTTGTGCAATCGTGCAGGGCTTTGGTGTATCACAACAAGCGGAGGTTGCCATTGTTGGAACCTGGTTATGTTGGAGGACGGTTCAACCTACAATGTAGATTTAACGTGGGCAGATACGGAAAATGATTTTGAAAGATATTTCCTTCTGACTCAGGAAGAAATTGAGGTTGACCATACTCTCTATGAAGGCGAGTGGAAGGCAACAGGTAAGTAAGTTAAAAAATCCCCATACAAAGAGTTAATCTTTGGAAGGGGATTTTTCCTTGCAAGAAAATAAAATTTTTAGGTATAGGTCAAAAAATATATTAAAAAATTGATTTGTTTTAAAAAAATTAAGATGATTTTTTTACCTATACCTAAAAGTTTTATACATATTTTGGTACAAGCTGCATATAATATAATAAATATACATATATTAAATATGTAGAAACTAAATTTAAAAATACTTAGGGGAAACTGCATTTTCATTTTAATAAAATGAAATGTTACAAATATATTACATGAAAATTTGACAAAAAAAAATAAAAGAGGTATAATATTGAAGAATGTTTAAGGAGGGATTATTATTTTTAAAAAGAAATATGAAAAAGGTTCTATTTCAATAAAGAAAATAGTAATTATAAGTTTAATAACAATATTTATCTTAGGGATATCAGTAATAGCAGGAAATGCAAATATAAAAAATGTAACAATAACATTTTCAAATGGATATGAAATAACAGTATTAACAAGTAAAACTAAAGTTGCTGAAATTCTTGAAGATAATGGTATAGAAATTGATGAAAATGAAACAGTTATTCCAGCTTTAGAGAATGATGTTCAAGATAATACAATACAAATTTTCTTAAAAGGTGAAGAACCTACAGAAGCGTCACAAATTTCAGAAGAAAGTAAAGATTTAAATGCCATTTCAGAGGATTATTTAAATATTACAGAAAAAATCATAAAAGAAAAAGAAGAAATACCATATGAAACAATTACAAAAGATATTTCTACTGGAGATGGAACTACTGTTAATAGAGTAATACAATCAGGAAGGAATGGAATAAAAGAAGTAACTTATAAAGTAACTTATAAAAATGAAATAGAAATATCACGAGAAGCATTGGAAGAAAAAATTATTAGAGAACCAAGAAACAAAATTGTTCAAGTACAAACAAGAACAATTACATCTAGAAGTGCAGGAACTACAACTGCAACATCTGGAGTATACAAAGTAACAGCATATTGTGCATGTATGTCATGTTGTGGAAAAACAAATGGAATTACAGCATCAGGGACACGTGCAACAGCTAATCGTACAGTAGCAGCACCTAGAACTTTTGCTTTTGGAACACAAATGGTAATAAATGGTCAAACATATACAGTAGAAGATAGAGGTGGAGCTATTACTGGAAACAGAATAGATGTTTACATGGATTCACATTCTGAGGCACTAGCATGGGGAGTAAGATACTTGAATGTTGAAGTATTAAATTAAAATTTATTAGTAAATAAAAAAAGACCTTAATCAGTTTTCTGATTAAGGTTTTTTTGCAGTTTATCATGTAAATAAAATTTGTAGAGAATTTGTAGGGACGGTAATTCGACGGTAATCCGTTCTTCGAAGAGATTTCTTAAAAATTCAACAAAAACGAATGATATAAATTTTGGAAGTTTACATAATTTTAAAAATGTGTTATAATAAAAAAGAGGATTTTTTTTCAAAAATCTTAAGATAAAAAAGGAGATGATTTTATGATAAATAATTTTATCAAAATGAAAAAAATAATAGTAATGATTATTTTGGTTATAATGTTTATAGGAATAGTTAACCCCGTTTTTGCAGCAGATAATTTGGCAGACATTATTTCTGGTGCAATGTTAAATCCATCAGCAATAGGAGCATTATTAAATTTCTTTTCAAAAATTCTAAATGCAATATTAGCAGTGTTTGGTCCAGTTGAGCCAGTAGAACCGGTAGAACCAATTTTAGATATAAAAATATCTGGGCCTAGAGAAGTCGAAGTTGGCAGTTCTATTACATTAAAGGTGGAAAATGCAAAAGGTACAGTAACATGGAAATCAACAGATACAACTAAAGCCACAGTTAGTAATGGAGTGGTAAAAGGTGTTAAAGCTGGAGAAGTTACGATAAAAGCTTCAGCAGGAGGAAAAACAGCAGAACATAAAGTTAATATAATGGATAAAAATGATGGTACTACTGAGTATAAATTTGCTGGAGGAGAAACGGTAAAGGTATCAAAAGATGTTAAAAATATAATAGGAAATCTTACATATGATGATTACAAATGGATGATAAGAGTTGTTTACCACGAGGGAGGCTGTGGAGATATTACACAAGCGCGATATATAGCTGCTACAATAATTAACATGGTACAATATAGTTATAAAGGAAAAAGTATTACTTATGCAATAGAAAAGGCGTGTGTGCCTTTTGCAAACAATTGGAGTTCATATACATACGAAACCACATGTAAAGATAGTAATGTAGTAACAGCAGTTAATGAAGCATTACAGGGAAAAGATCCTACTAATAGTATAGAAAATTATTTAGGAGGAAAAGGTGCAGTAAACTGGTATAGTGTATCATCTAAAGCTTTGAAAAAAGGAGAAGCTAAACCAATGTATGATAGTAATGGAAAAGTAAAAGCTTATGCTGTTGGGACAAGTTATGGCAGAGTTCAATATTTTACAGGAACTTCTAATTTAAGAGTAACAGGTTTACATTATTAAGATAAAAAAGGAAAAATATATATTAAATAACAAATATGATTAACGAATCTTACTAATAAAGTAGTGAGATTCGTTTTTTATGTATTAGGAAAGTTCTACTTTTTCATTGATGTGTTACGGGTCGCCGAGGACGTCGACCCCTACAATAATATTTAATTTTAGATGTAGGGGCTGGCGTCCCCGACAGCCTGAGGGAACGAAGTTGACCTTTCTTGTATATGGAGAATTTATAAGATAAATATAAAACTATACAAAATATTTACATAAAACTATTTACATAAAATTGGAAATGTGTTATAATAACATTGGGGACTTTTTATTTAATTAATGAGTTCTAAAAAAGGAGTTGATTTTATGGAGATAATTCAAAATAGAAAAACAATGAAAATAATTTCAGTATTAATATTAATGATAATGCTCATTAGTACAATGACACCAGTATTTGCGGCACTTAGTATAAGTGAAGTAAATAAAAATGATAAATTGAAATTTACAGGAACATCATGGAACATATATAGTAGTAAAACTGCAGCACAGAATAAAGATAAGGGAAAAGTAAATGGCTACTTAAAAGCTAATCAAACAATTACTGTAAAAGATAAATCAGGTAGTGTATTGCAAATAGGAACAAATCAATTTATCCGTTTTTCAAGTTCATATTTTACAAAAGTAACTAGTGCACAAAAGGATAATACACCACAACAACCTGCTGCAAGCGAAAATAAAAATCCAGCAAAAGATTCTACAATAAAAATTCCAAGTGCTGGAAGTGGAAATGGGGCTGGAGAAGCAATATCTGCAGCTATTTCAGGAACATTAAATTTTATAACTAGTGATGAAGTAATGACAGCAGTTAGCGGAATTGGTGAATTAATAATGAATATAATAAGAACATTATTTGAAAAATTACCAGGTTTAATTTCAGGAATTAAACTTCCAATAGGAGGAACAACAGGAGGAACAACAGGAGGAACAACAGGAGGAACAACGGGAGGAACAACAGGAGGAACAACGGGGGGAACAACAGGTGGAACAGGAAATAAAACAGTAGCAGTTACAAGTGTAACAATAAGTGGAGATAATAAAGTATTTGTAGGAAAAGAAATTACATTAAAAGCAACTGTAAATCCAAATAATGCGACAGATAAAAAAATAACATGGTCATCAGGTGATAAAAATATAGCAACTGTAGATTCAAACGGAAAGGTTAAAGGAGTAAAAGCTGGAAGTGTTGATATAGTTGCAACAGCATCAAATGGAAAGAAAGCCACACATAAGGTTACAGTAGAAAATGCAGAACAGGGTGGTGGTGGCTCAACAGGTGGAGGAAATTCTTCAGGAGAACAAAAAGTATATTTAACTAATTATAAAGCTACAGATGATAATAACGGAAATTTTGGAACAGCATATGCAGGTGTGTTATTAAAAAGAGATTCAGAAGGAAATATTGGTATTGTACACCCAAATGTTTACGTAAATTCAAAAGGATGGTATGTTTATAAAAGTGGTGGGACAGATTATGTAATACTTGCTAGATTAATGGATAAGTCAGGAAGTTATTGTGGATTTGAACAAAAAGAGATAGTTAACTTTAAATATAATGGAGTAACATACAAAGGAGTTATTTTAGATTGTGGAGGAGCACGAAGAGATTTACCTACATTAGATGTTTTTAGAACAATGAGTTGTACAGATTATCCTAGTTTACAACAAAGTACAGCTACTGGAACAAACAGATATTTATCAATAACATCAAATTTTAATGCAAGTAAATATAATACAATTGTTAGATATAAATAAAATATAGTAAATATTTGAAAACAATTATTATATATTAATTGAAAAATAAGCTATTAATTTTATAGTTAGTAGCTTATTTTTATTGTAAAAAAAATCCTAATATGATAAACTAAATAAAAAAACTAAAGGAGAAAAAATTGGAAGCAGAAGAAAGAATAAAAAAAGATAGAAATACACCTTTTATGAAAAATGTCTTAATGCTTATGTTTTCATCAGGTTTAATTAAGCTATTAGGATTTGTATATAAATTTCTTATTGTAAATGTAGAAGGATTTGGAAATACAGGAAATGGATATTATAATACTGGATATCAAATATATGCAGCTTTATTAACATTGTCTTCAGTTGGTATTCCAACAGTAATATCAAAACTAGTTTCTGAAAGAGTAGCGATAGGGGATTATAAATCTGCTAATAAAATATTTAAAGTAGCATTTCAATTATTTGCAATAATAGGAACTTTTTTTTCATTGGTTTTGTTTTTTGGAGCAGAATTTATTTCTTCTAAAATATTAAATGTACCAGATGTTAAGTATGTATTGAAAGTTTTAGCGCCTGCAATAGCTTTTGTAGCAATGGGAGCTGTTTTGAGAGGATATTTTGAAGGACTTGGTAATATGAAAGCAACGAGTATTAATCAAACCTTAGAACAATTTTTAAATTGTGTACTTACTATTACTTTTGTTTATTCATTAGTTGGTAAAGATACAGCAATAATGGCTGCAGGTGGAAATTTATCTACGACTTTAGCTATTATTATTGCTTTTTTATATTTAGTAATTTTATATTTACATAGAAAAAAAGGTATGAATAAACTTTGTGATAAACAAGAGGTCCAAACAGAATATAAATCAGTGAAAAACACAATAAAAATTGTGTTATCATTAGCAATACCAATGATGTTAGGTTCTTTATTCTCAATTATACATTCTCTTATTGATACAATAACTATAAGTAATTGTGTACAACAAGCTTATGAAGGAATTATTTTAACTAAAGAAGCTCTGGAAGATAAGGCGATGGAGCTTTCAGGAACTTTAGCAAAGGTAGAAACATTAATGCATTTACCTACAGCCATTACAGTAGCTTTTTGTACAGCTTTAGTACCGGCAATATCAACTGCAATAGCAAAAAAAGAAATGGATATTGTTAAAAAAAGATTATCTTTTTCAATATTTGCAACAATGCTTATAATATTACCTTCAGCAGCAGGAATGATATTTTTAGCTAAACCGATTTTACAAATGCTTTATCCAGCCGCTTCAAATGGAGCACTTCTTTTACAATTAAGTACAATAACTATGATATGTGTATCGATAAATTATGTTATAAATGGTGGGTTGTATGGATTGGGAAAAATTCATGTACCTGTAATTGCGTTAGCTATTGGAGGAATATTAAAACTTATTTTAAATTTAGTTTTAATTAGCAATCCAAACATAAATATATATGGTGCAACAATAAGCTCTAATGTATGTCAAATAATTGCTGTAACTATATGTGCATGGTATTTAAATAAACACATAAAATTAAATGTTAATATTGTTAAATGTTTTATTAAACCTGCAATTTCTGCATTCATTATGGGGATAGTTGTTTATTTTAGTCATAAATTAATGGTTGAGGGACTAGGAAATACTATAACAACAGTCTCTTCAATAGGAATTGGTGTTATTACATATGCAATAATGATTTTGGTTACTAAAAATTTATCAAAGGAAGATTTATACATGATTCCTTTTGGAACAAAATTATATAAAATTTTAGTTAAGGTGGGATTATATAAAGAATGCGATTAATTTCATGGAATGTAAATGGCTTAAGAGCTATTTGCAATAAAGGATTTAAAGATATTTTTGAAGATTTTAATGCAGATATTTTTTGTATTCAAGAAACCAAATTACAAGAGGGGCAAATAGATTTAAATTTTGAAGGATATAAATCATATTTTAATTATGCAGAAAGAAAAGGTTATTCTGGTACGGCTATTTATACAAAAAAAGAGCCTATAAATGTTACCTATGGAATTGGCATTGAAGAGCATGATAAAGAAGGTAGAGTTATAACTTTAGAATTTGAAGGATATTATTTTATAGTTTGCTATACTCCAAATTCAGGAAGAGAGTTAGTTAGGTTAGAGTATAGGCAAGAATGGGAAGACAGTTTTAGAGAGTATTTAAAAAGTTTAGATAAAGTAAAACCAGTAATATTATGTGGAGATTTAAATGTTGCACATAATGAAATTGATTTAAAGAATCCAAAAACAAATAGGCGCAGTGCAGGATTTACTGATGAGGAAAGAAATAAAATGACATTATTGTTAGAGTCTGGATTTATTGATACATTTAGATATATATATCCGGACAAAGAAAATGCATATACTTGGTGGTCATATATGTTTCATGCAAGAGAAAAGAATGTTGGGTGGCGTATTGACTATTTTATAATTTCTGATAGAATTAAAACCAGTTTAAGAGATGCTAATATATATGATAGTATAATGGGAAGTGATCATTGTCCAGTAGGAATAGATATAGATATATAATACAAGAGAGGAGACTTTGATAGTGAAAGAAGAAAAGAGAAAAACGAGATTTTTTGTATGGTTTATTTTTGCATTGTTTTTAGTAATAATTTTCAAAGCATTAGATAATTTTACCAACATTTTCTCATGGCTAGGTGAATTGATTTCAGTGTTAATGCCATTTATAGTAGGCGTTTTAGTATCATATTTGTTATACATACCATGTAAGCAAATTGAAAAATTATATATGAAAATGAAAATGCCTAAAAAAATTGCAAGACCGATTTCAGTTTTCACAGTATATATTTTAGGAATAGTATTAGTTATAATGATTATAAATATTATAATGCCAATAATTTCTAAAAACATAATAGATTTAGCACAGCATTTGCCAGGCTATTATCAAACAGCAAAAGAATATATAAATAATATGCCAGAAGATTGGATTATAAAGAAAGAAAGTATACAAGATATTATTACTAGCTTAGAAAGTATAGATATTATAAAAATAATAAGTTTAGAAAATATTGCAGATTATATAAAGGGTGTTGTTGGAATTGCAAGTGGGATTTTCAGTGTGTTTGTAACATTTATAATGTCTGTATATATTTTACTAGAAAGAACGAAAATTGTTCAATTTATACAAAGATTTAATAAAGCAGTTTTTAAAGAAGATACTTGTAAAGCAATTAATAAATACTTTTTTGAAGCAAATAATATTTTTTTCAAATATATTTCAGCTCAAGTATTAGATGCAATAGTTGTAGGTGTTTTAGTATCTATAGTTTTAGCTCTTTTAGGAGTGGATTATGCTGTTTTATTAGGTGTTATGATTGGATTATTTAATATCATTCCTTATTTTGGTTCAATTATTGCTGTAACAATAGCGGCTATTATTACATTGTTTACAGGTGGATTTGGTCAAGCAATATGGATGCTTGTAATTGTTATTATAGTACAACAAATTGATGCAAATATAATAAATCCAAGATTGGTAGGAGCATCATTAAAAATAAGTCCAATATTAATTATATTTTCAGTAACAATTCTAGGTGCTTATTGGGGAGTATTAGGAATGTTCTTAGCAGTTCCAATCATTGCAGTTATAAAATTGTTGGTAGTAGACTTTGTAGATAATAGAATAGAGAAGAAAAAGATGAAAGAATAATAAAAAAACTGAAGACACCAATGGGGACGTATTTATTTGGTGACCATATATGGTCACCAAATAAATACGTCCCCATTGGTGTCTTCAGTTTTTAATAATATTATTTCTTTTTCTTCTTAACAAAAATTGATATTAATATAATTACTAATATAACTGCAACAATTGCAATTACACCAAACCAGCCTAAAATAGAAACAAGTTTACTACCACATGACATTATAATTCCTGCAAGTAAAACTCCAAGGGCTACTGCTGAAATACTTGTTTTAAAATCAAGTTTTAAAAAACTAGCCGCTAAGGTTCCTGTCCAAGCACCTGTGCCAGGAAGAGGAATACCAACAAATATTAATAAAGCCCAGAAAATTCCTTTGTTTCCAGCTGATTTTCTTAATTTTTCTCCACCTTTTTCACCTTTTTCTATACACCATGTGAAAAACTTACCAATTATTTTTTTATCCTTACCAAATTCTAAAACTTTTCTTGCAAATAAATAAATAACTGGCACTGGAAGCATATTCCCTATAATTGCAATAGGATAGTATAGAAAAAGATTTAATCCAAATCCTTCAGCAATAGGTATTGCTCCACGAAGCTCAATAATAGGAACCATGCTCACAATAAAAACTATAATATATTTAAAAATAATACTTTCTAACAATTAAATCAAACTCCTTCTGATGTGTTACTGCTATCAGTAATGTTACCAACATTATTTACTTCGTTTTCAGGAGTAG
This sequence comes from Clostridiales bacterium, assembly GCA_015056485.1. Lineage (GTDB taxonomy): Bacteria > Bacillota > Clostridia > TANB77 > CAG-508 > CAG-452. The sequence goes on along the minus strand of SVGD01000003.1, from coordinate 107,034 downwards.
AGCTAAAAGAATTTGCTACATATCCTGCAAAAAAGCCTAATAAGAATACAACGATAATAATGATAGTTGTTGTTATACTTTGTTGTTTTTGGTATATTTCTTTATCATAAACTTTCATAAAAACCTCCATTCAAAGCATTTAATACTTGTAAAATGTAATTTTAATTATTATATATTATAATTAAAATAGTTTCAATAAATTTTAAAAGTATTTTTTGATTAATTATAGCTGATGTAAAAGTTTAGTGTAAATATAAATTGTAAATTGGAGGTGAGATGTGAGAGGTGTGAGGTGGGAGGTGGGATTTTAGGGATATGCTTCGTAGGCTTTACTTAATTCTCACACTTCGCACTTCCCACATCACACTTCTCATACAAATTACAATTCATATAAAAAACAGTAAAAACACACAATTTAATTGAAAAATCCACTTATTTAATATATAATACTACAAGAAAGAGGTTAAGATGAAATCAAAATATATAGATTTAAAAAATGTAACAGAATATAAAAATATAGAAGAAGCGTCAAATGCAATACGACAAGGTAAATTGGTATTATTTCCTACCGAAACAGTGTATGGAATTGGTGCTAATGCTTTAGATGAAATTGCAGTATCAAAAATTTTCGTAGCTAAAGGTAGACAATCTGATAATCCTTTAATTGTGCATATTTCTAATACAGAGATGTTAAAAAATTTAGTAACAGAGATAGGAAGTATTGAAAAAAAACTAATGGAAAATTTTTGGCCAGGTCCTCTTACTATAATTTTTAATAAAACCAAAAATGTACCTAATAATGTTTCGGCTAATTTAGATACAGTTGGAATAAGAATGCCAAGTAATCCTATTGCATTACAACTAATTTCGAAAGCAAATGTTCCAATAGCAGCTCCTAGTGCAAATATATCAGGAAAACCAAGTGGAACTGTAGTTGAAGATATTATTGAAGAATTAGATGGAAAAGTAGATTATATTATAGATGCAGGAATGACAGATATAGGAGTAGAATCAACAGTTATAAGAGTGATAGAAAATAAAGTTCATATTTTAAGACCTGGAAAAATTACTAAAGAGGATATAGAAAAACTTGGGTTTGAGGTGGTAATTGAAAGACATATTCTTGATGAAATAAAAGATAATGAAAAAGTAATGTCTCCAGGAATGAAATACAGACATTATGCACCAAATACAAAATGTGTTTTAGTTTATAGTAAAAAAGAAGAAAATTTAATAAATAAAATTAAAGAAATAATAAAAAATCAAAAGAATTGCTTAGTAATTTGTAAGGATGAGAATATAGAAAAATATGATGCAAATAATAAAATTGCAATGGGAAAATCATTAGAAGAAATTAGTAGAAATATTTTTACAATTTTAAGAAAAGTGGATTCATACAATGTTGATTTAGTTATTATTGAAGGTGTTGAGAAGAATGAATTAGGATTGGCAATTATGAATAGGCTAATAAGAGCTTGCGAACATAATTATATAGAATGCTAAATCATATTATATATTGACAAAAATTATTTTAACTGTCAAAATATATTATATAAATCTTTTAGGAGGAACAAATGAAAAAAGTTAAAAATCAAAAACGGAATAACCATAGTAGCTTTAATTATCACAATAGTAGTTATTTTAATTATATCAGCTACAATGATTACAAGTATTAGTAACTATACTAATTCATCCGCTTTGATGAACATGCAAGCTGATATACAAGTCCTTAAAGATAAAGCTACGGTATATTATAATTCTTATGGAGATATACCTAAATGTGCAGAAACATATTTTGAAACTATAGACACTAGTGGAGGTAATATAACTGTATACAAAATTTCAGAAGGAACAATTATAAATGAAGAATTCATTGAAGATAGAGATGGTGAAGATGGAGATATATATTATCAGATAGACACAACTAAGCTTAATAATGTAACATTAAACTTCGGGACAAATGAAGATATATATATAATTAATGCAAGAACATTAAATGTTTATTATACTAATGGAGTTATGAGCGAAGACGAAATGCATTATACTTATTAATTATTGATTTCATGTAATTGGTATTTAGAATTTGAAGTTTGGAAATTGGTAGTTGGAGCAAAATTGAATTCGTTATAAAATGTTAGGATTATCAAATACTAAAATCTAAAGGCCAAACACATAGATATTATTAAAAGGGGGAACAAAAGATGGAGCATAAAATAGTAGGACAAACAGTGCCAGTTGTAGAAATGACATTAAATGCAGGTGAGACTGTATATACACAATCAGGAGGTATGGCTTATCAATCAGAAGGGATTGAAATGAAAACAAATACACGCGGTGGAGTTATGAAAGGGCTTGGAAGAATGCTTTCAGGAGAATCAATGTTTATGGCAAATTATACTGCGCAAAAAGATGGAGCGATGGTAGCGTTTGCTTCAACAGTTCCAGGAAGTATAATACCTGTAGATTTAAGTAAAATGCCACAAGGATTAATGATTCAAAAAGGTGCATTTTTATGTGCAGAAGAAAGTGTTGAAACAAGCATAGCATTTACTAAAAGATTTAGCGCAGGATTAGTTGGAGGAGAAGGATTTATTCTTCAAAAAGCTCAAGGTAATGGACAATTATTCTTAGAAATAGATGGAGACCCAATAAAAAAAGAATTAGCACCAGGAGAAGTTTTAAAAGTAGACACAGGAAATGTAGTGGCATTTGAATCATCAGTTTCATATGAAATTGAAACAGTGAAAGGATTTGCTAATATATTCTTAGGAGGAGAAGGTTTATTCTTAACAAAACTTGTAGGCCCAGGAAAAGTAATTCTTCAATCACAAAATTTTAAAGACTTTGCAGGTAGATTAGCACCATATATGCCAACGTCAAAATAAAAATAAATTATTAAGTACAATATAAAGAAATAATTTTTAAATATTTCTTGCCAAATGTGTAAAATTATGTTAAAATAAGCAATGCGAAAAAAGCATTGCTTATTTTCGTTCCTTACTCATATTAAGAAATATGGGTTATAAATCCAAAAGGAGGTGCAAAAGTAATGAACAAATATGAAAGTGTTGTCATTATTAATCCAAAATTAGAAGAAGAATCAATTAAAGCTTTAATTGCAAAATTCTCAGATTTAATTAATAAAGACGGAAAAGTAGAGTCAGTAGACGAACTTGGATTAAAAAAATTAGCTTATGAAATTAAAAAGAACAAAGAAGGATATTACATAGTATTACATTTCGCAGCTAAACCAGAACTAATCGCTGAACTTGAAAGAGTATATAGAATAACAGACGAAGTTATTAAGTTTATTGTAATAAAAGAGGAGGAATAAAATGAATAAAGTAATTTTAATGGGGCGTTTAACAAGAGATCCTGAAGTAAGATATACACAAACAAATAATACTTTAGTTGCTTCATTTTCCTTAGCAGTAAACAGAAGATTTGCAAAAGCAGGAGAAGAAAGACAAGCAGATTTTATAAATGTAGTTGCATGGAGTAAAACAGGAGAATTTTGTAGTAAATATTTTAAAAAAGGTCAACAAGTTGGAGTAATTGGAAGAATCCAAACAAGAACTTGGGAAGATGAAAACAATCAAAAAAGATATGTAACAGAAGTTATTGCTGAAGAAGCATATTTTGCTGATAGTAAAAGAGATTCTGAAGGAGGAGCAAGTTTCGAAAATACTTTCGGAAGCTCAATATCTGAAAGCTCAGAATTTACTACAACATCTGAAGATGATTTACCATTCTAATACAAAGAGATTTGCAAAAAAATAAGACAAAGGGGGTATAATAATGGCAGACAATAAAAGAAAAAATAATGGAAAGAATAATAGAAGAAACAACAATGTTGATGACGATTTCAATCCAAGATTTAGAAAAATAAGAAAAAAAGTATGTGTAATGTGCGCTAATAAAGATTATGTTTTAGATTATAAAAATCCAGAACAACTAAAGAAATTTATTAATGAAAAAGGTAAAATATTACCAAGAAGAGCTACAGGAGCATGTGCAAAACATCAAAGAGAAATAACACAAGCTATAAAAAGAGCAAGACATATTGCTGTATTACCATATACACAAAACTAATTATTATAAAAACGCAAGTTAAAACAACTTGCGTTTTTTTGTTTTTAAGTTGGAGTGTCACTGACACTGACAACTTCCAAACACAATTTTTAATCCTTCTAATTCCTTGTTTCCCTTGACAAAACAGGCTTTTTGAGGTAAAATATATGCAGCCTAAAAAGCTGAAAAGTAAGGAGAAATTTATGACAAATAAAAATATAAAATTATTTGAAGGTATCGAATCAAAAACAAAAATATATTTAGTTATAATTGCAATTATTTTAATTGTACTTTGTGCATACAAACCTATTTTTATAATACCAGCTATTGCAGTATATATTTTAATAATTGCGTATACTATTTGGGTATATAACAAAAGAAAGGGAGAAATTTCTAGTTATGTTGAAGAATTAACTATAAGTATGGATTCAGCAGCAAAAAACACTTTAATAAATTCTCCATTCCCTATAATAATTCTAGAAACGGATGGAAATGTTATTTGGAGAAGCTCTAAATTTAACAAAGAGTTTGCTAATGTTGGTATAAATACTTATATAGATGACATAGCTAAAGAAATAAAAATGGATATTGAAAGAGAAAACAATCCAAAAATTGATAAAAATATAAGAATAGATGAAAAAACATATAATGTGCTAGGAAACTATGTAAAAATTAAACAAAGAGATAGAAAAAAACAAACTAAGTACATGACTATACTTTATTTTATTGATACAACTGAAAAAGAAGACCTATTAAACAAATTTAAAGGTTCACAAACTTGTATCGGAATTATAATGATAGATGGTTATGACGAAATTATTCAAAGATTAGATGCAGAAGAAAAAACACAAGTTTTAGCAACAATAGAGAAAAAATTATATCAATGGGCAGCTAAAACAGGTGGGCTTATGATAAAAACTGAAAGAGATACATTTATTTATGCTTTTGAACAAAAATATTTAGAACAAATGGAGAATGACAAATTCAGTATTTTAGATGAAATAAAAGAAATTAAAACAAGGGATAAATCTCAAATAACATTAAGTGTTGCTATTTCTAATGAAGGAGATAGTAATTATGAAAAATATCAATCAGCTCTTGTTGGAATGGATTTAGCTTTAGGTAGAGGTGGAGACCAAGTTGTTCTTAAAGAAGATGGCAAATATAATTTCTTTGGTGGAAGAAGTCAAGAAATTGAAAAAAGAACAAAAGTTAAAGCAAGAGTTATAGCTCACGCATTGGAAGAACTAATCTTAAAATCAGAAAACGTAATTATAATGGGACATTTAAATGGTGATATAGACTCAATTGGCTCAAGTTTAGGAATATATAGACTAGCTAAAACATTAGGTAAAGAGGCTTATATTGTAAATAACAGTTTAGGATTAACTTTAGAGAATTTTATTAGTGTTTTAGAATCACAAGAAGAATATAGAAACGTTTTAATAGGAAAAAATGAGGCTCTTTCAATTATAAATTCAAATACTTTATTAATTGTTGTTGATACTCATAAAAAAGGTTATACAGAAGCGCCAGAGCTTCTAGATAAAACAGAGAAAATTGTTATAATAGACCACCATAGAATGAGTACGGATTTTATAGATAATGCAATTCTTTCATTTCATGAAGTTTATGCATCTTCAGCAGCAGAATTAGTAACAGAAATTATAGAATATGCAGAAACAGATATAGAATTAGAACAATTAGAAGCAGAAAGTTTATATGCTGGTATAATGGTAGATACAAAGAATTTTACTTTTAAAACTGGAGTTAGAACTTTTGAAGCAGCTGCATATTTAAGAAAATATGGTATTGATATTATAAAGGTTAAAAAATGGTTCCAAAGTGATTTGGATAGTTATAATGTTATTGCTGATATAGTTAAAAATGTTCAAATTGTAAATGATACAGTAGGTATATCACAATATGACGAGAAAGATAAAAGTGCAAATCTTATATGTGCAAAAGCTGCTGATGAGTTATTAACAATAAATAATATTACAGCATCATTTGTAATAGGAAATTTAGGAGATAAAATTTGTATTAGTGGACGTTCAATAGGAGATATTAATGTTCAAGTTATTTTAGAAAAACTTCGGAGGTGGAGGACATATTACTTTAGCAGGAGCTCAAGTAGAAGGAATGACTATGGATGAAGTAAGAGATGAACTTATTGTTAGAATAACAGAATATTTTGCAGAAAATTCCTAAAAAATACATAAGATAGTGAATTTTAATAATTACAAGAGAAAACAAATAATAAAAATATCACAAAATGTAAATAACTTTTTCTATTTTGACAACTAATTATGACAAAAAAACATAGGACAAATTTATTATAATTAATAAAAAATAGAAAAAGATGAAGGTGGTAAGGATGTTTCAAAATATAGCAGATGATGTAAAACAAGAAGAATATGAGGATGTTAAAGAATTAAATAAAAAATCAAAAATAAAGAGATTATTTAGCATACAAAACATAATTTTATATGCAATATCTTTTATGCTATCAATGGTAAGTTTTGGTACAGAACTTGCACCATTTGGACTAGCAATATTTGTTGCAACTTGCAGTAATAAGATTCCATCAGGAATTGTTTTCATTGCTGCTGGAATAGGAACATTTATTAAATTTGGTTTAGGTGGACTTTTAATGTATATATTAACTGTATTGGTGTTTATAGCATTAGTTTTAATTTTTAGACCAAAATACGAATATACACAAAGAAATGAAAAACAAAAACTTGGAAAATATATATTACTATCTACACTAATAGTACATATTGTAAAAATGTTTTTTACAATGTTTTTAGTATATGATTTATTGACAGCTATAATGTTCTCAGTTACAACATATATTTTCTATAAGATTTTTTCAAACTCCATAATTATAATAAAAGAATTCGGAATAAAACAAGCATTTTCAATAGAAGAAGTTATGGGTGCAGCTTTAATGCTATCAATTGCATTTAGTTCATTAAAAGATTTGACAGTATTTAGTTTATCGATAACAAATATATTAAGTATAATGTTAGTCCTTTTCCTAGGATGGAAAAATGGAATGTTAGTTGGTGGCACAGCAGGAATTACAATAGGAATGGTTTTAGGAATTATTACTTCAAGTAGTCCAATTTTAGTTGCTGCTTATGCGTTTTCTCGGAATGGTTGCTGGAATATTAAATAAACTAGGAAGAGTAGGAGTTATAATAGGCTTCTGTCTAGGAAATGCACTTCTTACATATTTTACAAATGGGAATAGTATACCAATAATTACTATCAGGGAAATATTAATTGCGTCATTAGGACTTTTATTTATACCTAAACACATTGATATAAATATAGAAGATATTATTGGAAAATCAAAATATTTACCAGTGGCACAAAACAATAGATTAAATGAAGGTGCTGAGGTTACAAATAAATTAAATACAGTTTCTGAAACAATTTTAGAAATGGCACAAAGTTATAATGAAGTCGCAGCAACGACTATTGAAACAGATGAAGAAATTGAAATAGAAAGCAAAAATATATTTAAAGAAGATTTGATAAATAACATAGAAGATTTTACTGAAAATTTATTATATGAAGATATGATAGATGACGAAGATGTTATTTTAGATAGTATATATGATTTCTTAGAACAAGAAGAGGAAATATCGAAAGAAGATTTCTTAAGAATTTTTGAACAAAATAATAATTATATAATTGGAATCAACAGTGAAGACGAAGAAACTAAAGAACAAATAAATAATGATATTAATCAAATAGTAAAAGCTATAAATCATACATATAGAATAAACAAATTAAATTTATTGTGGAAAAAAAAAGAAGCAATGAATAAAAAAACATTGGCTAATCAACTTGGTGGAGTTTCAAAAGTAATTTCATCAATTGCAGATGAGATAGATGAACATAAAGAGGAAAAAGAAAACAATAAAATAAATTATAAAGTACAAATAGGTTTTTCAAATATTATGAAAAATGGAAGTACTATTTCAGGAGATAACTTTATTCATGAGACATTACATGATGGCAAATATATGCTTGCAATAAGTGACGGAATGGGTTCAGGAGAAAAAGCAAATAAAAGTAGTAAAACTGTTATAAATATGTTATCAAGATTGCTTACAACAGGATTTGATAAAGAAATATCAATAGGATTAATAAATTCATCAGTAAATTTAAATTCTAATAGTGAAACATATGCTACACTTGATATATCAATTTTAGATTTAAAAAATGGAAATGCTGAATTTGTAAAAAATGGTGCATGTCCAACATTTATAAAAAATGGTAAACAAGTAGAAGTTGTTAAAGCGGTATCCTTACCAGCAGGAATATTAGATAATATAGATTTGGTTGTTTATGATAAAGAATTACATGGTGGAGAATTGATTATAATGTGTAGTGATGGAATTCTAGAATCTAATAAAGAACTTGCTAATAAAGAAATTTGGATTAAGGAATTACTAGAAAACATAGAAACTAATGAAGTTCAAAAAATTGCAGATATAATTTTACAAGAAGCATTAGACAATAATGTTGGAATAGCAAAAGATGATATGACAGTATTAGTTGCAAAAATAGACAAAATATAAAATGTAAGGGCGGGCCTTGTGTCCGCCTGTAAAAATGTTTAAAATATATTAAGATATACCCTTTAAAATCAGTTGACAAAATTATAAAAATTTATATAATATTATATGGAAAACAATCTAGGGGCGGGCCCTGTGTTCCCCCGTAAATATGAATGGTACAAAATTTGCTTTTCGCAAATTTTGAAGGAGGAAGAAAATGAACAAATATAGGACTAATAATTGTGGCGAATTAAGAAGTAATGATATAGGGAAAACAGTAAAATTAGCAGGATGGGTACAAACGATTAGAAATTTAGGAGGAATGAAATTCATAGATTTAAGAGATGAATTTGGTATAACTCAAATAGTTTTATCTAGTGATAAAGAAGAACAACTTAAAGATGTTGTTACAGAAACTGTTATAAGTATAGAAGGAAAAGTTATAGAAAGAGCAAGCAAAAATTCTAAAATTCCTACTGGTGATATAGAAATAGAAGCAGAAAAAATAGAAATTTTAGGAAAATGTAAAAATGTATTGCCTTTTGAAGTTAATTCTGAAAAAACAGGAGAAGCTAGAGAAGATCTAAGATTAGAATATAGATTTTTAGATTTAAGAAATACTAAATTACATGAAACAATCTTATTACGTTCAGAAATAATGAAAACTTTAAGAAATAAAATGGATGAATTAGGATTTACAGAAATTCAAACACCAATATTAGCTAATTCTTCACCAGAAGGTGCAAGAGATTTCTTGGTACCAAGTAGACTACATCCAGGAGAATTTTATGCACTTCCACAAGCACCACAACAATTTAAACAATTATTAATGGCAAGTGGATTTAATAAATATTATCAAATAGCTCCATGTTTCAGAGATGAAGATCCTAGAGCAGATAGAGCACCAGGGGAATTTTATCAATTAGACTTTGAAATGAGTTTTGCAACACAAGAAGATGTTTTAAATGTGTTAGAACAATTATTTACTGAAGTGTTTACAAAACATACTGACTGGAAGGTTGACGAAGCACCATTTATTAGAATTCCATATTTAGAGGCAATGGAGAAATATGGTTCAGACAAACCAGATTTAAGAAATCCATTAATAATTCAAGATGTAACTGAAATTTTTAAAGATACAGAATTTAATGCATTTAAAGACAAAACAATTAAAGCAATTTTAGTTCCAAATGGTGGAGCTCAAACAAGAAAATTTTTTGATAGTATGACAGAATTTGCTGTTCAAGAATTACAAGCAAAAGGTTTAGCATGGGTTAAATTTGATGAGTCAAATAATCCTGTTGGAGGAATTGCAAAATTTGTAAACGAAGAAATAAAAGAAAAATTACAAGATCAATTAAATGCAAACAAAGAAGATAGTATATTCTTTATTGCAGACGAATTTAAAACAGCACAAAAAATTGCTGGAGGAGTTAGATTAGAATTAGGAGAAAGACTAGAGTTAATAAAAAAAGGTGAATACAAATTATGTTTTATAGTTGATTTCCCAATGTATGAATTATCTGATGAAGGTAAAATAGATTTCTGTCATAATCCGTTTTCAATGCCACAAGGTGAAATGGAGGCATTAGAAACAATGAATCCATTAGATATTTTAGCTTATCAATATGATGTTGTATGTAATGGGTATGAAGTGGCTTCTGGAGCAGTTAGAAACCACAACCCAGAAATAATGATTAAAGCTTTTGAAATTGCAGGATATACAGAAGAAGATGTAAGAACAAAATTTGGAGCATTATTTAATGCATTCCAATATGGAGCACCACCACATGCAGGAGCAGCTCCAGGATTAGATAGAATGGTTATGTTAGTATCTGACTCAAGCAATATAAGAGAAGTAATTGCTTTTCCAAAAAATAAAAAAGCAAGAGATTTACTTATGAGAGCACCAAGTCAGGTTTCAAAAGAACAATTAGATGACGTACATATACAAATAAAAAGTGAATAGTTAATAGTGAATTTGCTGCTTTGTAGCAAATTCTAACCAAAATTATTAACTATTAATTATTAATTAAAAATATGTAGGGGCGGCTATCAGCCGTCCGTTTTAAATTATCATATAAATAAAAGGAGAGAATACAGTAAAATGAAATTTGTAATCCAAAGAGTTAAAAATGCAAGTGTAGAGGTAGAAAGTAAAATTGTTGGAAGTATAAATAATGGCTTTTTAGTATTAATTGGTATAACACATGAAGATACTAAAGAAACTGCGGATGTTCTAATAAAAAAATTAATAAAATTAAGAGTATTTGAAGATGAAGCTGGAAAAATGAATTTAGCTCTAAAGGATATTAATGGAGAATTATTATTAGTATCACAATTTACTTTATATGCAGATTGTAGAGGAGGTAATAGGCCGGCTTTTATAAATGCTGCGAAACCGGATTACGCAAATGAATTGTATGAATATATAATAGGTGAATGTAAAAAAGAAATTTCAAAAGTACAAACAGGAATTTTTGGAGCAGATATGAAAGTGAATTTATTAAATGATGGACCGGTTACGATAATTTTAGATAGTGCAGAACTTATAAAACAATAAAAATTTGCAAATTAATGAAAGGATTTTAATATGATACTAATTGGAATATGTGGTGAATCAGGTTCAGGGAAAACTTTGACTTCTGAAATCATTGCAAGGAAACTAAATTGTCAAGTTTATCATTTAGATAATTTACAAAAAGAAGTAGAGGTATGGAAAAGAAAGAGTTTTGTAAAAAAATTTACAGTTCCTACAAATGATAGTAATGGGGATGAAATTGTTGTTATAGACCCTAAATTTAAAGGTAAAAGAATGTCTAGTAAAGCCGTTGAAAATCTATATGAAAAGGTAAAAATGTCGGCATTAAAGTCAATTATTATGAAAAGAATTTTAAAACAAAGAATGTCTAAGGCAAAATATTTTATAATAGAAGGAACACAATTACCTGTATATATTTCGCTTAATATGTTAGATATTAAAATATTGATGAATAGAGAATTTAGTTTAAGACAAAAAGATGTTATAAAAAGAGATAATATTTCTGAAGAAGAATTTGAGGCAAGAGAAGAATATGATAAACCTAAAATTCAACTTTGCAAAGGATTTAAAAATGTTATAAATAATAATGGAACAAAAGACGATTTAGAAGCTAAGATTGAAGATGTATTGAATAGAGAAATAGATAATGACAGGACAATATAAACAAAACTTTATATAAAACTTGACATATTATGTAAAGTTTGGTATAATAAATATAAGATTAGGATATGTTAGATGTAACAATCTAGTCGGTCTCTTCGTATAATAATTAATACGATTAGTATTAGAAAAAAAGGAAAAGGAGGTTATATGGAAGAGAAGAAATAAAGGAAGATTGAAGTTAAAAGAATTTCAATCTTCCTTTTATATTGTAGAAATTTAGGATACTTTAGGTTCCTTATCTTTTGTATATTTAAGCTTTGTTGCCATTCCACCACGAATATGTCTTTCAGCTTTATTTTCATCCAGTATTTTTCTTACTTCTAATGCTAAAGCACGGTTTATATGTAAAAGTCTTTCACTAACATCCTTATGTACTGTAGATTTAGAAATTCCAAATTTTTTAGCTGCGCCTCGAACTGTATCTTTTGAATCTATGATATATTGTGCCAAACTTATTGCACGTTCTTCTATTGATATATTTCTCATATAAGAAAAACCTCCACTTACGAATACATTTGTTTAATTGTATTCGTGTGGAGGTTGTATTATTACATTGAAATTATCTATTTAAGATAAGTTTTGTAAGTTCAACAGGGTCAACTATTTTTCCATCTTTATAAACTCTCATGTTACCAGAAGCAATTTCATCAATAAGAATTACTTCGTTATTATTGTAACCGAATTCGAATTTAATATCCCATAAATCAAGACCGATTGATTTTAAATCATCAGCAACGATTTTAGTGATTTTTAAAGTTTGTTCTTTCATGCTTTCAAACATTTCAGGAGTCATAACTCCAAGTGCTGCTAAACCTTCGCCAGTTACAAGTGGATCACCTTTTTCATCGTTTTTGAAAGTACATTCAACATATCCACCTTCAAGAACAGTACCATCTTCAATATATTCTCCATATCTACGAATGAAGCTTCCTGTTGCAACAAGACGACATATAACTTCAAGTCCATGTCCAAATACAGTTGCTGGAAGAACTTCCATAGTAGCTTCATCAATATTTGCACTTACATAATGTGTTTTTATACCAGCATTTTTTAGAAGTTCAAAATAACGTATAGATGTTTCTAAGTTTGCTTTTCCGATTCCTTCAATAGTTAAACCTACTGAATTTTCACCTGGATCGAAAACACCATCTTTACCAGTACAATCATCTTTGAATTGTAACATTACGTTTCCATTTTCTAAAGAATAAACATCTTTTGTTTTGCCTTCATAAATTTTCTTCATAATATATCCTTCTTTCTTAATTAAAAATTTACTTATATTTTATCACGATTTTTTTTGATTGAATACATTTTTTGTAAAAAAAATTAACTTTTTTTCATAATTTGTTAGATTTCATTAAAAAATGTAGGGGCGATTTTAAATCGCCCGCACATTAAATTTTATTTTTGTTTAGAAATTGTTTTTATGTCATATCTATAAACAGCTATTATTGTAGATATGAAGCCTATAGAGTCTAAAACACAAGCAGTATAGGCCATAACTAAAAAATCATATATTGCAAATAACAATTTTAAAATGAAAGTATATATTCTAATTTTTTTCATATCTTTTGTCAATAAAATGGCAAAGGACATAAAAGAACCCATGGTTGGTAATATACTATATATATTTTCATAAGTTATGATACTACCTATTAATAGAAATAATGAAAATAATATTATTAGCCATGTAGGAAATTTTTTGTTTTCAAATATACTAAAAATTAAAGTTAAAATCAAAAGTATGAATGTATTAAGTGCACCTGAATAGGCATTTAATAGTAAGTAATTTGCTATAAGTAAAACATATGCTACAATATATGCTAATAAATATTTTTTCTTATCTTTCATTTGAGTGGCTATAATAGTTGCTCCGGGACCTAATATTCCAAAAATTTGAGCTAATATAAATATTACCATAAATTTTCTCCTTAGTTTGAATTGTTTAAATTATTTTACTTCTGATTCTTTTTTTAATAAATCTCTTATTTCTTCCAATAGAACAATGTGTTCATCTTTTTTTACTTCTTCAACGACAGTTTCTTCAACTTCTGCTTGTTTCTTTTTTGTAAATCTTTCGATAACTTTTACAAAAACAAATATACATGCAGCAATAATAAAGAAGTCAATAACATTTTGAATAAGATTTCCATAAGCAATAGTAGAGTCTTTTACAGTATAACTTAAATTAGTAAAGTTAATTCCTCCGCTAATGATACCTATAGCTGGCATAATAACATCATTTACTATTGAAGTAACAATCTTACCAAAAGCATTACCAATAATAACACCGACAGCTAAATCAATAACATTACCTTTTGCAATAAATGCTTTAAAATCTGAAAAAAATTTTGAACCTGTTTTTATTACATCTTTTCTTTTCATATTTTCTCCTTTTATAAATTAATTTCACACAATATAATATCATTTTTTTCAGTAATTTACAATAATTTAACTGCATAAATTTATAAGCGAGATATGTGAAATAAAAAATTATAAGATGTATTTTGAACATGAAAAAAGCCTAATTAAGATTTACCACGTCTTAATTAGGGGAAAAATTATAATTTTTTCACGCTATGGCGATAGACCAGCCATAAATATATCACTGTCGATATATTTAAAAGCGAGCCTAAAACGCCATAGTATTCTGTACCTGTTTTGACAAACAGATAGAAACCTGTATTGCCCAATATAGGTAAAAGAATACCACATACTATTACTAGTATGTTTACTGCTTTTTTTGTCAAGTGAACACCTCCTTTAATCAAGGGAATGGCGTTATGCTGTAATATTCCTCGGTAATAAGGTTAAGGACTTGCGAAATGGTCCCTTTCAGCATCAGTAAATGAGTTGCTTGACTCTCAAATACAATAATATTATACCATATTATGTAAAGAAATGCAAATATGGATACTTGCTATGAAAAAGATAATAATACTAAAATTATAAAAATAATATATAATTACAAATTTATTTATTTTTTCTTAAAACTGCTAAATAAATTTAAAATTTAATAGTTCAATTTTATTAGAAAGAAAATCAGGATTAGTAGAAATATCTTTACTTAAATCAGTTGATAAATATTTTTTATTATCATCAGCAAAAACAGTAACTACATTACCGGTTATTTCTTCATTTAGTAGGATAGAAGCAAGAAGATTTGCGCCTGAGGATATGCCAACACCTAAGCCTAAGTCTTTAGATATTTTTCTAGACATATTGATTGCATCATCATCATTTATTAGAAAAATTTTATCAATTAATTTCCTATCGACTATACTTGGAATAAAATCATCACCAATTCCTTCAATTTTATGATCTCCTAAAATTTCACCTTTAGATAATAAAGGGGCAGTTTCAGGTTCTAATGCAGCAATAGTTACATTTTTGGAAAAATTTTTTAATTTTTTAGAGATACCAATTAATGTGCCTCCGGTTCCTATACCAGAAACAAAGCCTTGAACATTATTATTCAGTTGTTCTAAAATTTCTGCAGCAGTTGTTTCGTAATGTGCAATAACATTGTTTTCGTTTTCAAATTGATTTGCTAAAAATGCATTATTTTCTTTAGCAAATTTTTTTGCTAATTCTAAAGCTTTTTCAAAGCCACCGTCTTTTTTTGAAACTAATGTAACATTCGCATTATACATTTTCATCAAGTTTACACGTTCTTTACTTACCCAATCAGGCATAAAAATTTGAACAGGATTTTTATAATAAGCACCCAAAGCTGATAAAGATATACCAGTATTGCCACTTGTAGCTTCAACAATAGTCATATTAGGCTTTAAGGAACCATTTTCAATAGCTTTATTAAGAATAAAGTATGCAATTCTATCTTTAATGCTGCCAGTTAAATTATAGTATTCTAATTTTGAATAAACTTTTTTTGTTTTATTATTATATTTATATTTTATTTCTACCATGGGAGTATTTCCAATTTTAATATTCATATAAACCACCTCTAATTATATTATTTTATACAAATTCAATATAATTAGTTACAACATTCGGATTTTGCAAAACCAATTTTAATATAAGTTTTGTCCATATAAACCACCAAACTTTCTTAAAAATAAACAAAAAGCATGTCTAGATTTTTATTACCTAAACATGCTTTGAATTTATGATATTTATTTAATACAAATTATTTAGGTAATAAAATTAGACATGCAAAAAGAACAACAATTTTTAATTGTTGTGTAAGCAATAACACTTAAATTAGATGCTTTTATTTGTGACATGTAATTATACCTCTTTAAATAATTTTTACAATTATACAATAAAAAAGAAAAAAATGCAAATATGTGATATAATAAAAAACAAATTAAGGATTGAGATGAATTTAGTAATTTATGGTGTATTGTAGGGGTCGCCGCCCTCGGCGACCCGCAAACCATAATTATAACATGAATACGGACGGACACAGTGCCCGCCCCTACAATATTTGCAATTAATTTATTTATACAATTTACAATTTTAAATAAAAAGGAGGATATACATGAAAAACGTATTAATTATCACAGCAACAGATGAAGAGATTGAAGCAATAAAAGCTAAATTTGAAGGTTTAGAAGAAATAAAAATTAAAGATTTGAAATGTTGGATAGGAAAATCTAATGAAAAAAAATATATTTTAACAAAAGCAGGAATAGGTAAAGTAAATGCAGCTAGAGTAACACAACTACTAATTGATAGTTTTGATTTTGAATATGTAATAAATATAGGAGCAGCAGGAGCTGTAAATGAACTATTGGAAATTGGAGATATAGTTATAGGAGAAAAGTTAGTACAGCATGATTTTGATACAACTGCATTTGGTGATGAGAGAGGCTATATAACAGGAGTTGGAAAATATTTTGAAAGTAACGAAAAATTAATCAAGGCATGTTCTGAAGTTATAGAAAATAGCAAAATTAATATAAAAAGTATTTTTGGAATTATTGCAACAGGTGATGTTTTTTGTACAAAAAATGAGATTAAAGAATATATAAGAAATGAATTTAAGGCTGATTGTGTTGAAATGGAAGGGGCAGCAATTGCACAAGTTTGTACATTGAATAGAATTCCTTTTCTAGTAATTAGGTCAATATCAGATAAATTAAATGGAAATAATCAAATAGATTATAATGAATTTGCAAAATTAGCTGCAGAAAGAGTTGCGAATTTTGTTTTAAAGATATAATGATGATTTTGTGATTTTGGGTGATTTTGGGGACGGAGAAGAAAAACATCCTTCATGCAAAGAAGGATGTTTTTCTTCTCCGTCCCCAAAATTATAAACATTTTCACCAAACAACATAATTCGACATAGAATATATTAGTCGAAGTGTTGGGGTGAGATATATAATGAAAATTAAAGAAGGCGATGTAGTAGGTAGAAGGTCTTATAATAATGACATATTATTTGTAATAAGTAGAATAATAAAAATTAATACTAAAAAATTTGCAATATTAAAAGGTGTATCAATTAGAATAGAAGCAGATGCACCATTAGAAGATTTAGAACTGATTGATAAAAGAGTTGTAAATGAAAATATAAAAGCTATAAATAATAAATTATCGGAGAGAGTAAAGAATTATCATAAAAGAGTAAATGGTAAAGTGTATACAGGAAAAATTTTGCATTTGGATGGAGACAAAAGATATAGTGAGAAATCATTAAAATATTACAATAAAATTGGCCTTAATGCAGTTGTGAAAAACATACCAGAAAGTAAACAGCCAAATCATATAAGAATGTTATTGGAAAAATATAAACCAGATATTCTTATTATAACTGGGCATGATTCAATGCTTAAAAACGGGACCAATTATTATAATATATATAATTACAGAAATTCAAAATACTTTGTAAGCTCTGTAAGAGAAGCAAGGAAATGGCAGTATAGTTTAGAAAAATTATCTATATTTGCTGGAGCATGTCAGAGCTTTTTTGAAGCTATTATGGAAGCAGGAGCTAATTTTGCATCATCACCAGGAAGAATTTTAATAGATTTTATAGACCCAATAATAATTGCAGAGAAAATTGCTACAACAGAAAATCATAAATTTGTTACAACAACAGACATTATAAAAGAAATAAAAGAAGGTTCAAAAGGTGTTGGAGGAATAGGTGCAATGGGAAAAAAGAAGTTAATAATAAGTTGAAAAAATAGACACGAAACATTTTTGTAACAATAATGTAATATAATTGTAATATTAAGACGAAAAACGACTGAAACACTTGAACTGCAACGGATACAACGAATGGACTAAAGACGAGTTTTTTTGACATTTTTTATAAAAAATGTTAAGATAAAGCTATCATAAGTAAGAAGGTTGTGGTCTCATGATTTACAAAAATGACATTGATAGTTTAAAAACAGAAATTAATCAAAAAATCGGACAAAAGATAATTGTAAAAGGTTCACTTGGAAGAAATAGACCTTTTGAAGAAGAAGCTACAATACAAGAAACTTATCCTAATATTTTTGTTGTAAAATATGAAGAACATGATACTAATGTTAGTTACAGATATACAGATGTTTTAACAAGAGATTTAGAAGTTTCTGTTTTTGATGGAGAAGGATATTGTCCTTTAATCCCACCAGTACAAAAGTAAAAAATAAAAATTAAGAATAATAAAAATTCCTAGTAAAATAGGAATTTTTTTTTATTTAGTTAATATAATAATTACTGATAAATATTTAAGGAGGGATTAACATGCTAGTAGAAGTAGAGAAACAGCAATTATGCATGAACCAATTAATTGCTAAAAAAATTGATATGGTTAAAGTAGAAGGAGTTCTTATTGTAAATGATGTAAAACCAGATGTACTAAGTATAGTTAATACAAATGGAATAGTATGTATATATAAAAAAGAAGTAATGGATGGAAAATTAAAAATAGATGGGTGCATAAATACATATATTATGTATTTAGCTGATGATGAGAATGGAAGTGTAAGAAGTTTAAACACTGCAGTAGACTTTACACAAATTATTGATTTAGAGAAATGTAAAGTTGGAATGAGTGTAGATGAAAACATAATTTTAAAGAGTATAGAATCAAAAATTATAAATGGTAGAAAAATCAGCATAAATGCTATGATGGAAATAGCTGCAATGGTATATGCTAATGAGTGTGTAGATATAATTTATAGTGTAAACAATCAAGAAGATGTACAAATGTTAAATGAAACAATTAAATTAAATACTTTAATTGGAGAAGGTTCAAATACTGTTTATGCAAAAGATACAGTAATGCTTAATGAAGCAGATGATTTAGCAGAATTAATGAAAGTGGATTTTAGAATTATAAATAAAGATTCTAAAACAAGTTATAATAAGATTGTTACAAAGGCAGATGCAGAAATAAAAATGATGTATTTAACAGAGGACAATAGGATTAATACTATAAATGCAATAATACCAATAATGGGATTTGTAGATATTGAGAATATTACAGATGATAGTATGTGTGATATAAAGTATAAATTAAAGAACTTAATAATAAAACCTAATTCAGGAGAAGCTTCTAATTCAATATATGTAGAAGCTGAGATTGAAATTTCTTGTTTAGCTTATGAAAATAAAGAACTCAGTTTGATAAAAGATTTATATAGTACTGAAAATGATTTTAAATGCAAAGAAAATGAAATTACAATTATGACAAGAAGAAATCTTTATACAGATGTGTATAGAATGAATCAGGAAATTTTAGTTCCTGAAATTTCAAATAATAAAATTTATGATATTAGTGTTACACCTAATATAGTTTCTACACGAATACAGGGGAATAATGTATCTTATGAGGGAGATTTACAAATAACATTTATTTATAGAAATAATGATTCTTTAGAGACAAAACAAGTTACGACACCTTTAATGTTTTCTATGCAATTAAATAATATAGAACCTACAACCAATGTCATAACAGAGCTCGAAGTAAGAAGAGATAATTTTATTACAGGAGAAAATGGCAAAATAAATGCAGATATTGAATTAGGGTTTATAGTAACTGCATCAGATTATGAAAAAATAAATCTTATCAATGAGATTGAAAAAAGTGAAATATCATGTGGTGATTCATATAGTATGGTTATATATTTTGTAAAAGATGGCGATACTTTATGGAAAATAGCTAAAAAATTTAAAACTAGAGTAGAAGATATAGTAAGACTAAATAATATAGAAGACGAAAATAGAATTAAGGTAGGACAGCAACTATATATTCCAAAATATGTGAAAAGAAGTGTTGCAATATAAATGGATAGTATTTATTCAAGAAAAAGAATAAAAATTCCTAAGATAAAGTTTTTTAATATTAATAATAATTTTAATAAAAACAAAGTAAGATTGCTTATAACTATGATTATTGCAATCTTTACTTTTTATATTATGGTATTGTCTATAGAACCTATTTTTGAGAATTCATGTAAACAAAAAGTTATAAGTATTGCAACAAATATTATAAATACAAAAAGTAGTGAGATTTTGGAAAAAAATGATTATAGTAAAATGATAACAATACAAAAGGGTGAAAATGGAACAAATACATTAATTACTAATGTAGCAGTTATCAATAAAATTGCATCGGATATAGCGGTTGCTATAGAAAATGAGTTTACAGAATTAGGAAATGAAACAGTAGAAATACCAATGGGGGCGTTAACTGGAAGTAAATATTTTGCTGGAATGGGTCCTGGAATAAAAATAAAAATAATTACAAGTGGAAATGTTGAAACGGAATTAAAAACGGAATTTGATTCTCAAGGAATAAATCAGACTATTTATAGAATTTATTTAGACATTAACTGTTCAAGTAAAGTTTTAAGTTCATATAAAACTATAGAACAAGATATTACAAGTCAAGTTCTTTTAGTAGAAACAGTCATAGTTGGAGAAGTGCCAGAAACATATTATAATTTAGATGGAATGACTGGAGATGATACATTGAATTTATTAGAATGATAAAAATTGTATTGGCTCTTGATTTTTATGTAAATTCATGATATTATATATTGGAAAAATTAAGAATTAAAAAAGGTGGAATTTATGAGTAAATTAGATTTATCTTTAGATGGAATATTAGATAGTAGATGGAGCTTAAAAGAGATAGGAGAAGGAAAATTTAAATTAGAATATAATGGATTAAAAGGGATTCCTTCAGGAGAAGAAACTAGAAGAGCTGTAGGAAATGTTTTATATGCAAAAAGATTAAGTAGTTTATATATTAGTGGATATAAAGGTGATATAGAAATAACAGCTTCAGAAAT
Source organism: Clostridiales bacterium (assembly GCA_015056485.1). Lineage (GTDB taxonomy): Bacteria > Bacillota > Clostridia > TANB77 > CAG-508 > CAG-452. The sequence continues at coordinate 85,918 of SVGD01000003.1, read as the reverse complement.
AGCAGATTTTAATTTTCCTAGAAAAAGTATAGATGATACAAAACATGATTATTATAAAAAAAGAGATATATTGGGAACACCTTTCGGTGCAGAAGAAGATTTAATGATTAAAGAAGAAAGAGAAATTATTTAAAAATTCTAACTGTCGAACAAAAATCGGCAGTTTTTCTTTATTTTATTAAGTTTTTATGATATAATATTTAAACTTTGAAAAAAATTAGAGGAGAATATTTCATGAATGAAACTATAAAAGTTTTACCTAATTTTAAAAAATTTAAATCATATATAAAAGATGTACAAGATAATATAAATCCAATTATGCTTTCAGGTCTTACTGATGTAGGTAAGGTTCATTTTGCATATGCAACATCATTTTATGCTGAAAAACCAATTTGTATAATAACATATAATGAAATGCAAGCAAAAAAACTAATAAAAGATTTACAATACTTTTCTAATCAAATAGAGTTCTTTCCTAAAAGAGAGATTTTAACATACAACTATTTAGCTGAAAGTAAAGAAATATCATATCAAAGGATTTCTTGCTTAAATAATATATATACAAAAAAAGCTAAAATTATTGTAACAACAATAGAAGCGGTATCGCAAAAAATAATATCAAAAGAAGCATTATATAAAAATATAGTAACAATTAATAAAGGAAAAAATTTAGATTTAGCAGAAATAAAAACTAAGCTTACGATGTTAGGGTATGAAAGATGTGACATGGTAGAATCCAAGTCTGAATTTAGCATAAGAGGTGGAATTATTGATATTGCCATTTCAGAAAAAAAAGGAATTAGAATAGAGCTTTGGGGAGATGAAGTTGATTCTATAAGATATTTTGATATAGGAACTCAAAGGTCTACAGATGAAAAATTAGAAAATATAAAAATTTATCCAGCACATGAATTTATTTTAGAGAAAAATCTAAGTAGTGAGGAATTTGAAACAGAAGATTTTGAAGAAATACAAAATGGAGATTATCTAAATAAAGTTGATAAATATTTTAATGTTTTATATAAAAGTCAAGGTACATTAATAGACTATGTAAAAAATGATTATGTAGTATTTTTAGATGAAATAGGAAAAATAAAAGCACGTTCAGAGAATATAATGAAAGATAATGAAGGTGTAAAAAAGAATTTAGTAGAAAGAGGGAAGACAATTCCACAAAGTTTATATAATTTAAACGATTATATAAACTTTATAGAAAGTTTAAGAACAACACAAACTATTTATTTGGAAAAACAAGATATAGGTTTTGTTGATAAACAAAGTATGCATGCAAAAAGAAACGGATATAGCTTTAGCTATAGGGAGGTTAACTTTTTTCGCAGTTCAATGGATTTATTGCTTGAGGAAATACAAAAAAGCGTTGAAAGTAATAAAACCATAATAATTGCATGTGGCAATTTAGAAAATATTAAAAAAACAAAAGATTTGTTAAAAAATTCTGAGGAATCTCTTTTAAATGAAAGCAATTTAATATTTACACAAGGAAATTTATCAACAGGATTTGAATGCTATGATTTCAATTTAATTGTAATATCAGTAACAGAAGTATTTTCAACTCCAAAGAAGAGAAGAAAATTGTCATCAGACTTTAAACAAGGCGAGACTGTAATGTTCTCCGAATTGAAAGTAGGGGACTATATTGTTCATAGAATAAATGGTATAGGACAATTTAGTGGAGTAAATACTATAAAAGCAGATGGAATTGTAAAAGATTATATAAAAATAAAATATAGAGATGATGATATTTTATATATTCCAACAAACAATTTAGACAGCATTAGAAGATATATTGGTGCAGGAAATAGAGCTCCTAAAGTAAATAGACTAGGAAGTAAGGAATGGACTAATACCAAAGCAAAAGTAAAATCAAATTTAAAGGAAGTAGCAAGAGATTTAATAGAGCTATATGCGAAAAGAGAAAAGTTAAAAGGATATGCTTTTTCAAAAGACATGCCATGGCAAAAAGAATTTGAGGATAGTTTTGAATTTGAAGAAACAACTGACCAATTAAGAGCAATAGACGAAATGAAAAAAGACATGGAAAATGATAAGCCGATGGATAGGCTTTTATGTGGAGATGTAGGTTATGGAAAAACAGAAGTAGCGCTAAGAGGAGCATTTAAAGCTTGCATGGACCAAAAACAAGTTGCATATCTTGCGCCAACTACAATTTTAGCTAACCAACAATATGAAGCTTTTAGAGATAGAATGAAAGAATATCCAATAAGAGTGGAAGTTTTAAATAGATTTAGAACTAAAAAAGAACAAACAGAAATAATAAATAAAATTAAATTAGGTGAAATTGATGTAATAGTTGGAACACATAGATTGCTTAGTAAAGATGTAGAATTTAAAAATTTAGGTTTTTTAATAATTGATGAAGAGCATAGATTTGGAGTAAAAGATAAGGAAAAAATCAAACAATTAAAAACAAATGTAGATGTTTTAACAATGACTGCTACACCAATTCCAAGAACCTTGCATATGTCGATGGTTGGAATAAGAGATATGTCTTGTTTGTATGAACCACCACAAAATAGAATACCTGTTCAAACTTATGTATTAGAATATGACGAAGAAGTTATAAAAGAAGCAATAACAAAAGAACTAGAAAGAGAAGGGCAAGTATTTTATTTATACAATAATGTGGAATCTATAGAAAGAAAGAAAAATAGAATTACTGAGTTAGTTCCAGAAGCAAAAGTTGCATTTGCACATGGAAAAATGAGTGGAGCAGAATTAGAAGATATAATGCTAGACTTTGTAAATAAAAGGACAGATGTATTGGTATGTACTACAATTTTAGAATCAGGTATTGATATTCCAAATGCAAATACAATAATTGTAGAAAATGCAGATAGATTAGGGTTAGCTCAACTTTACCAAATAAGAGGAAGAGTAGGAAGATCTGATAAACAAGCATATGCATATGTAACATATAAAAAAGATAAAATGCTATCAGAAGTTGCAGAAAAACGATTAAAAGCTATAAAAGAATTTACTGAATTTGGTTCAGGTTTTAAAATTGCAATGAGGGACTTAGAAATAAGAGGAGCAGGAAGCTTACTTGGAGAAATGCAACATGGACACATGGACCAAGTTGGATATGACACATATTGTAAATTATTAGATGAAGTAATTAAAGAATATAAAGGTATAGAAACAGAAGAAGAAAAAGAAATTACAATAGATATAGATGTTTCAAGTTATATTCCAGATTCATATATAGAGAATAATTCTCAAAAAATTGAAGTATATCAAAATATTGCATTAGCAAGTAATGAAGAAGATTTAAAAAATGTAGTTGATGATATTTCAGATAGGTTTGGAAAAATTCCTAAAGAAGTTATTGGTCTAATTGATATTGCAAGAATAAAAATATTATGTAGAAATTTAGGAATAAATAAAGTTATGCAAAAAAATTCTAGTATTGTATTTACATTTGAAAAAAATCAATTTAATATGGATATAAATAAATTGATTGAAGAGTACGAAAATAATATTAAATTTTCACCAGCAATTGAACCATATATCACACTTAAAATTTCAAATAAACAAAATATTATTGACGAAATAAAAAAATTTTTAAAGAGGTAATAAATATGATAATTACTAGTAAAGATAATGAAACAATTAAACATATCAAAAAATTAAAAGAAAAAAAATATAGGGATGAGTTTAATGAGTATATTGTAGAAGGATTAAGACTTGTTAATGAAGCTATTAAAGAGGAAGTTCATATAAAGAATATTATAGTATGTGAAGATTATTTAAAAGATAATGAAATATATGAATGTAATATTGAAAAAATATATGTTAATAAAATTGTATTTGACAGTATAACAGAAGTAAAAAATCCACAAGGAATATTAGCGGTTATAGACAAAGGCGGAATAGACTTAAATATAAATTATAATGAAGATGTAATTGTAGTATTAGATAATATACAAGACCCAGGAAACATTGGAACAATTTTAAGAACAGTAGATAGTGTTGGTTTGACTCAAATTATAGTATCTAAAGGAAGCGCAGATGCATATAATTCAAAAGTTATACGTTCTACAATGGGAGCAATATTTAGGGTAAAAATAATTGAAAGTGAAAATTTAGTAGAATCATTAAAAAATTTGCAAAGCAAAGGATATAAAGTTATTTCGAGTATACTAGAAACTGATAAAACAATTTATGACATTGATTATAAAAAAACAATAGTAGTAGTTGGAAACGAGGGGAATGGAATTTCAAAAGACATAATAGAAATATCAAATGAAAAAGTAAAAATTCCTATGCTAGGAAAAACAGAAAGTTTAAATGCATCAGTAGCAACAGGAATAATATTGTATGAATATGTAAGGCAAAACAGATAAGGTAAATTATTTATATAGGGTATATGTAGGGGCAGGTCTTGACCTGCCCCTACAAATAAAATTTACTAATTTTAAATATTCTCATCCTGCAGAATTCCCAATATTTTTGGATAAAGTTTACTAGCATTTTTAAGCCAATTATCAGCAACTAATTTAGCTTGTTCTTGAGTTCCTGCATATGTTTGAACTTCAAATAAAATTTGATTATTTTCAACAATTTTACATTTTACACTATACTCATTTTCGCTATGGGGTATGTAATCTGCAGTTATTGACATTTCATCTTCTATTTTACCTAAATTTTCTTTAAAATTATTATCTACTCTAAATTTAACAATTCCAGGAATTAAATCAACAGTGAATTCTAATGCTGTTTTTCCTTCAGATGTAAGCTCATAAATAGTTTCTCCGTTTTGTTCATAAGAAACTATATATTTATTTTCTATTAAATCTAACAAAAATTGTTGGAAATAAAAATAATTCATATTTTCAATTGATAAAACTAATTTTAAAAGAGCGTCATTGTTAATGGGTTTTGACACTTTATCAAGAATATATAAAATTAAAGCTTTATTTTCAGCTAAGGTTTCGCTGTCTGAATTAAGTTTCATTTAAAGAACACTCCTTAAAAAGTATATAAAAAATTTATTATTTATACTAATTTATAAAAAATGTAGGGGTCGACGCCCTTACCCCAAGGGCATGTGATATCCGTAATATCATTGCATTCGGACGGCTATCTGACGGCGACCCGTCTTTCAAAGAATTTCTTAAATTTAATTTATTAATAATAAACAATAATCTAAAATATTTTATCATATTAATAAAAAAAACGCAACAACTTGACATAATGTTAGAGAAATGGTATAATATGAAAGTATTTAATATTTAAAGGAGATTTTTTATGTCAAAAAAATTAAGAAGAAAAAAAGAAAAAGCCGAGAAAAAAAGAATAAAAAAACAAAATAGTTTAGCAACAACAGAAAATATAGAACAAATAACATATACAGGAGAGCAAGAGGAAGAAACAAACAAAAAGCCATGGACAATAGAAAATATAAATGAAGTGCAAGCTTCAACTGCAGAAGTAGCTAGAGCAATGAAAGAAGAACAAGATTTCTTTGAATATGTTAAAAATTATACTAATGGATTTAAAGATTCCTTACAACCAAGAGAAATTTTAGAAGCATTAGGGAAAAGGAAAACTTACAACAAAGGGAAAATAGAAGATTTTGAAAAACATATGAAATTACGTGATTTATTAGCAAGAATGGGAATGAGTTCAAGTGTAAAAGAAGAGGAAATATTAAGAATAGCATATGGTAGTCAAAACTATAGTGAAGTAGAGAAAAAAATTATATATAGTAGATTAAACAATATAAATCCAGAAAAATATCCAGACATGGAAGGACAACAAAAATAATTAAAATGAACCCTAAATTTATATGGGTTCATTTTTTTGTCGTTTTTTGTAGATGAAAATTTCTTTACTTTTTACTATAAGTATTGTAAAATAAATAATATTCTTAAATTGCAGTTCTTGCAATTAAAAAATTCTAAATAAAATTTTTTCTTTTAAATTTCCAAAAGTAAAAAATAAAATTAAAAAAACAGAGGTGATGCTTAGCTGATTACATTCACAAAATTAAATGTTAATTCGATTGCTCTTGTTATAACCACAATCATTTTTATGAGTATAAACTATATGTGGATTACTATAAGTGAACAAAAAATTGAATATGGAATTTTTAATGAAATAACACAAGAAGAGATTGCAGAAAATGAAATAATACATAAAGAAAACAATTTAGAAACAGAAGAAGTTATTGAAGAACAAACAGAAGAAAATATAGAAGTTATCAAAGAAGTCACGGAAGAAATAAAACAAATTGGTATAATAAAATTTCCAATATTTAATTTAGTTGCACCTGTTGCAGAAGGTACTACCGAGGAAATTATGAATCGATATGTAGGACATTTTGAAAATACTAGTTTATGGGATGGAAATATAGGCTTAGCAGCACATAACAGAGGGTATCCTGTAAATTACTTTGCCAATATAAAAGATTTACAAATTGGAGATGAAATAATATACGAAGTAGAAGAAAAAACAAGAACATATTTAGTAAATGAAATTACAATTATTGAAGATACAGATTGGTCATATTTACAAGAAACTAATGATAATAGAATAACATTAATAACTTGTGTAGAAAATGAACCAAGTTATAGAAGATGTATTCAAGGTATAGAGAAAAAATAAGAAAAGAGGTAATTAAATGAAAAAATGTAGAGCAATATTAGCAATAATTATTATGCTAATTAGTTTAAATGTAAATATAAGTTTTGGAGCAAATAGAAGTGAAGTTTATTTATACTCTAAAGGTGGAGTGAAAGATTTATTAATGTATAATGGAATTGAAGTTTATACTACAATTGTTGTTTATTCTCAAAATGGTATAGAATATCCTGCATATTGTGTAAATAAAGATTTACCAGGAGTAGGAGAAAATGGTCCATACACTGTAAGTACTAGCAATTTATCAAATATTATGATTTGGAGAGCTTTAATAAATGGATATCCATATAAGTCTTATGCAGAATTGGGATGTAGCAATGAAGGAGAAGCATATATGGCAACAAAACAAGCTATTTATTGTATTATTTATAACAGAGATACAAGTGGATATAGTGCCATTGATGATGCAGGACAAAGATGTTTAAATGCTTTAAATCAAATAGTCAATGCTGCTAGAAATTCTAACGAAACAAAAATTTCTTCAGAACTGTATATTCAAGAAAATAACACAGGTTGGAATTTAGATAATCTAGATAAAAGCTATATTTCTAAAGAATTTGCAGTAACATCAAATGCAGGATTTAGTAATTATGTTGTAAATGTTGAGGGGAATATTCCAGAAGGTACAAAGATTGTTGATTTAAATAATAATGAAAGAAATAGTTTTACTTGTAATGAAAGATTTAAAGTAATTATGCCATTAAAAAATGTAAATAATGATGGAGATTTTAAAATTAAAGTACAAGGACAAGCAAACACAAAACCGGTTTTATATGGTGCATCAGGGAATGCTAGCCTTCAAGATTATGCATTAGCAACAAGTATATTAGAAGATGGTGATGGAACTGCAAAGGTTTATTATACAAAAAACAATACAAACATAGTAATAATAAAAAAAGATAATAAAACAAATGAATTTTTAAAAGGAGTAAAATTTAATTTATTAGATGAAAATAAGAATATAATTTATACAGAATTAGAAACAAATGAAAAAGGAGAAATAAGAATAGAAAATCTATTGCCAGGAAAATATTATATTCAAGAAACAAGAACATTAGCAGGATACAGAATATATGATAAATTAATTGAATTGGAGATAGAACTAAATGAAACAGCAAAATTCAATATCAATAATGAAAAGACAGAAGTAATAATAGAAGAAGAAAAAAATGAAACCGAAACCACAGTTGTAAATAAGCAAAAAGAGGTTACGTTGCCGGTAACAGGATATTAATTTTCAACCTATTACCCGTTGTTTCCCCTTGACTTTTACATGTATAAAATATATAATATTTGCTATGAAATTATATAAGGAAGGAAGAGCGAAATAAATAATGCTACAAGTATTTATTTTAATAATACTAATATTAATAAATGCATTTTTTGCATGTACAGAAATTGCATTCATATCTATAAATGATGCAAAAATAGAAAAAGAGGCTAAGGAAGGAAATAAAAAAGCAAAAAAAATAAGAAAAATGCTAAAAGAGCCAAGCAAGTTTTTAGCAACAATACAAATAGGAATTACACTTGCAGGATTTTTATCAAGTGCTTTTGCAGCAGATGCATTTGCAGATGATTTAGCACCTGTATTATATTCATGGGTACCAGTTATTAGTGAAGCAACATGGAAGAGTGTTTCTATTATTTTAATTACAATAATACTTTCATATTTTTCATTAGTTTTTGGAGAATTAGTTCCAAAAAGATTAGGAATGAAAAATGCAGAAAAAATTGCATATAAAACAGTGGGAATAGTAAGACTAATAAATATTTTAACAGCACCATTTGTAAAATTTTTAACAGCTTCAACCAATTTAATAGCAAAGCTATTTGGTGTAGGTAGCACAGATGAAGAAGTTGTTACAGAAGAAGAAATAAGAATGATGGTAGATGTTGGAGAAGAAAAGGGTTCTATAGAGGAAGAAGAAAAAGAATTAATAAATAACGTATTTGAATTTAATGATAAAGTTGTTTCAGAAGTTATGACACATAGAAAAGACCTTTATGCTGTAGATATAAAATCTGAACTTTCAGAAATACTTGAAGACTTAAAAGAATATAAATACAGTAGAATTCCAGTATATGAGGAAAATGTAGATAATATAGTCGGAATTTTATTTATAAAAGATTTACTTGCATTTATTAACAAAAAGAGAGAAGCTAAAATAAAAAATATTGTTAGAGAGGCATATTTTGTACCAGAAAATAAAAATATAAATGAGTTGTTTAAAGATATGCAAAAAAATAATCATCAGATGGCAATTGTTCTTGATGAATATGGTGGAACAGCAGGAATTATAACAATGGAAGATATTCTTGAAGAACTAGTTGGAGATATTTTTGACGAATATGATGAAGTAGAGGATGATTTTAAAGAAGTTGATAGTAACACATTTTTAATAAGTGGAAGTGTTGCAATATATGATTTAAGAAGAATTTTAGATATTGATGATATCCCAGAAGGAGAATACGATACTTTATCAGGATACTTAATAGATAAGCTAGGAAGAATTCCTTCTGATGATGAAAAACCTATTATAGAAACAGAAAAAGTAACATATAAAATTGAAGAATATGAAGACAAAAGAATTCTTTGGGTTAAAGCATGTAAAAACATAGTAGAAGTCCCAGAGGATGAAGACGAAGAAGACGAATAGCAAAATATTAAAGTCTGTTCGTAATTACGGATAAAAGATAATGTAAAAGGCGGACGTAACTGTCCGCTTTTTATGTAGGGCATACGCTACGCTGTGCTTAGTGAATAGTTAATAGTGAAGAGTGAATAATGAATGAAAGAATTTGCTGTTAAACAGCAAATTCTAACAAAAATTATTAACTATTAATTATTCATTATTAATTAAAACATGTAGGGGTCGACGCCCACGGCGACCCACACTTCGAAGAGATGACCATATATGATGTAGGGGCGGCTATCAGCCGTCCGTGCTTCGAAGGAATACTAAATAATAAAAAGGAGAATAAATTATGTACGAAAAATTTGGAATAAAAAAAGAAATAATTGAATTAGCAGAAAAAGTTGAAAATAAAATTCAAGACCAATTTAAGCAAATAGATAAAATAGCTGAATATAATAGTTTAAAAGTTTTACGGAGCTTTTCAAGAAAACAATCTATCAGATATTCATTTTAATTCAACTACAGGATATGGCTATGACGATATTGGAAGAGATACAATTGAAAAAATTTTTGCAACTATTTTTAAAGCTGAAGACAGTTTAGTGAGAAATCAATTTATATCAGGAACACATGCTTTGACAGTTACTTTATTTGGAGTTTTAAGACCTAATGATACATTGTTAAGTATTACAGGAAAACCATATGATACTTTAGATGAAGTTATAGGAATTGAGGATAATAAGAGTTCACTAAAATCTTTTGGTGTGAATTTTGACAAAATTGATTTACAAAATAATGACTTCAATTATGAAGAAATTGAAAACAAATTAAAAAACGAAAAAATTAAATTAATTACAATACAACGTTCAAGGGGATATGACACAAGAGATAGTATTGGTATAGAAAAACTTGAAAAAGTAATAAAATTCATAAAAGAAATAGATAATGAAGTTATTATTATGGTTGATAATTGTTATTGTGAATTTGTTGGAACAAAGGAACCAACAGAGGTAGGTGCAGACTTAGCAGTAGGTTCATTAATAAAGAATTTAGGTGGAGGAGTTTCTCCAAATGGTGCATATGTTGTAGGTAAAAAAGATTTAATAGAACTTGTTGCAGAAAGATTAACAGCACCAGGACTTGGAAAAGAAGTTGGACCTTCATTAGGAATAAATAAACAATTTTTACAAGGTCTTTTCTTTGCACCACAAGTTGTTGCAAGCAGCTTAAAAACAGCAGTGTTTGCAAGCAAAATGTTAGAAGAACTTGGATATAAAGTTTATCCTAAATTTGATGAAGAAAGAGCAGATATTGTTCAAATGATAGAATTTGGTGAAGCAGAAAAACTTATAAAATTCTGTCAAGGTATACAAATGGGTTCTCCAGTAGATTCAAAATCTGTACCAGAACCATGGGATATGCCTGGTTATACAAATAAAGTTATAATGGCTGCAGGAACTTTTGTACAAGGTTCTTCAATCGAATTATCTTGTGATGCTCCAATAAAAGAACCATATATGGCATACTTACAGGGTGGACTTACTTACGAATATGGAAAAATAGGAGTATTAAAAGCAATTTCAATGCTATAATTTTATGTAGGGGTCGACGTACTCGGCGACCCGTGCTTCGAAGAAATGACTATATATGATGTAGAGGCAGACGCCTACGGCTGCCCTTAAAAATATGTTAGATATATATTTAAGGAGAAATTTATAAATGAGCAAAATAATAATAATTGGTGGTGGCGCAGCTGGAATGCTAGCTGCAATAACTGCTGCAGAACAAAAAAATGATGTAATTATCTTAGAAAAAATGAATAGTTGTGGTAAAAAAATTGCAATTACAGGAAAAGGTAGATGTAATATTACAAATAATATTGATATTTCAGAATTTATAAAAAACACACCTGGTAATGGCAAGTTTCTTTATAGTGCATTTAATAATTATACAAATAGAGATATTATAAATTTCTTTGAAAATATGGGTGTAAAAACAAAAGTTGAAAGAGGAGAAAGAATATTTCCAGTATCAGACAATGCAAAAGATGTTATAGATGGATTATTAAAAAGAATAAAAGAATTAAAAGTGAAAATACAATATAATTCAAAGGTAGAAGAAATTATTGTAGAAGAAGAAAAAGTTGTTGGAGTAAAACTAGAAAGTGGTGAACAATTAAAAGCTAATCAAATAATTCTTGCTACAGGGGGAATGAGCTATCCTGTAACAGGTTCAACAGGAGATGGATATGAGTTAGCAAAGAAAGTTGGACATACCATATCTACAATAAAACCATCCTTAGTTCCACTAGAATGCTATGATAGAGAACTATGTAGAAGTATGCAAGGAGTAAGCTTAAGAAATATTGCAATAGAAGTAATTGATACTGAAAATAATAAAATAATATACAATGATTTTGGAGAAATGTTATTTACACATTATGGAGTTTCAGGACCAGTTATATTAAGCAGTTCAGCATATATATTAAGATATAAAAATGCAGAAGAAAAAATAAAACAAGGCAAAATAAAAATAAGTCTAGATTTAAAACCAGCATTAAATGAAGAAAAATTAGATGCAAGAATATTAAGAGACTTTGAGGAAATAAAAAACAAAGAATATAAAAATGCATTAAACAAGTTATTACCAAGAAAAATGATAGAGCCAATTATAAATTTAACTAGAATAGACGAAAATAAAAAAATAAATGAAGTAACAAAAGAAGAAAGAGAAAGAATTGTAAAAATATTAAAAAATTTAGAATTAAAAGTAAGTGGATTTAGACCAATACAAGAAGCTATTATTACTGCAGGAGGAATAAATATAAAAGAAATAAATCCAAAAACAATGGAATCAAAAATAATAAAAGGATTATATTTTGCAGGGGAAGTAATTGATGTCGATAGCTTAACAGGAGGATTTAATTTACAAATAGCATGGTCAACAGGATACGTGGCAGGGGCAAACGCTGCGCTTAGTGAATAATTGTAGGGACAGGTCAAGAACTGCCCAGGGTCGGTCGAGACCGACCCCTACATATGATAGAAATAATTGTACAAGGAGTTTTTTTATGGAAATATTTAAAACAATAAATGATAAATCAATTGCAGAAATAGTAGAAAAAAAATCAAGATTTATAGCACAAATTTTCCATGTTGAAACAATAGAAGAGGCAGAGGAAAGAATAAGTGAAGTGAAAAAACAATACCATGATGCAAAACATAATTGCTTTGCTTATGCTATTGAAACAGGAGATGGAGGAATTGCTGTAAAATTTAATGATGATGGAGAACCACGGAGGAACAGCAGGGGCTCCTATGCTTAAAGTTGTTTTAGGATTAAATTTATCAAATGTTCTAGTTGTGGTAACTAGATATTTTGGAGGAGTTTTGTTAGGAACAGGAGGATTAGTAAAAGCATATACAGAAGCGACTCAAAAAGCTATAGAACAAACTGTTTTAAAAACTCAAACGAGAGGATATGAAGTGTCAGTTTTAGCAGAGTATGGGGAACTAGAAAAAATAAAATATTATCTAAACAAGAAGAATTTAAACATTAGTAAAATCAATTATTTAGATAATATAGAAATAATTGTTGAAATCCCAGAAGAGGAATTAGAAATTTTTACAAATATAAACAATAATACTTCATTTAAAATTATAAAATACAATATTCTAAAAGAAAAATTTATTGATATATAGCATGTTACGGAGAAAATTAGAAAAAATTTCCAAAAACTACTTGAAAAAATTGGAAAAAGATAATATAATCCCAATTGTAAATTTTTTACAAATATTTTATGGGAGGTATATTAAGTTGAAAGAAAAAATTTCAGTTTTAATTGCAGATGACAATGCAGATTTTGCTAAAACGCTAGTGACTTATTTGGAAAAAGAAGAAGATATGGAGGTAATAGGTATCGCAAAAGATGGTAAAGAAGCTTGTGACATGATATTAAATACTGAACCAGATGTTGTATTATTAGATGTTATTATGCCATATTTAGACGGATTAGGTGTTTTAGAAAAAATAAGCATAGCTGACATGAAAAAAAGACCGACATGTATAATGTTATCAGCAGTTGGACAAGCAAAGGTTACACAAAAAGCAATAAGTTTAGGAGCAGAATATTATGTAGTAAAACCATTTGACATAGAACTATTGATAAAAAGAATAAAAGAAATAAAAAATTATCAACCTTCTTTAAATCAACCTAGTTTTATAAATAGAGAAATAAAAGTACCATATATAGATATTCCAAAAGAAGAAAAAAGTAATGAAAATAATTTAGAAGCTTTAGTAACAAATGTTATCCATGAGTTGGGAGTGCCAGCACATATAAAAGGATATCAATATTTAAGAGAGGCAATTATGATGGTTATAAATGATATTGATGTTATAAACCAAATAACAAAACAATTATATCCAGAAATTGCAAAACATTTTAAAACTACACCATCACGTGTAGAAAGAGCAATACGTCATGCAATAGAAGTAGCATGGAGTAGAGGTCAACAAGATGCGGTAGAAAGTATATTCGGATATACAATCTCTGCAGCAAAAGGAAAGCCAACAAATTCAGAATTTATAGCAATGATAGCTGATAAATTAAGATTAGAATTAAAAACTGCATAAAAATATTAAAATATAAATATGTGTAGGGGCGACCATTGGTCGACCGATAAACCTATAAAGGTTATAAAATACACATAGAATTAGTTAAAAATTCGCATACAAACGTATAAATGAAAACAGAAAAAATATAAACTCTCCTCTCTACCAATGTCATGTAAAAAATATAAACATGATTATGGTAGAGATGAGAGTTTTTTTAAGAAATAATCTCTAAGTTGACGATAAATTTTGATTAATTTTATAAGTTTTAAATAAGATGAATAAAAACTTGCAAATTTACATAAAGTATAATATAATAGTAATCGTTACTAAAATAATAGAGAATAAACTAATGATAAAAATAAAAAAAGGAGAAGATATGAAACAAGACAGAATTATTTTATTATTAGTTTTAATGGTTATAATATTATCAGTATTATTTGTAACAGGTGTAGGATATGCTGTTGAAGATGAAAATATATTAATAAGTAATGGATGTAACACTTTAGAGTTATACAAAAAAGATTTTAATGTAGTGTTTTCAGGAGAACCAACATATAAAGGAGATGGTGTTGCTGAATTAGCAATAACTGGTCCAAGAACAGCAACGATTAATATAACAGAATTAGAGAAAGTTGGAGATACAATAACTACAATATTTACATTAGAAAATAAGAGCGATTGTTTATATGCTGATATTAATGCAGAGGTTACAAATACAAATACTGAATATTTTAATGTAACAAGTAGATTGACAGACAATAAAATAAGTCCGAAAAATGGAAAAATAAATATTGAAATTGATGTTGAATTAATTAAATTACCAATATATGAAGAAAAATCTTCTATTAGTGTAAATATATTTGCAGAGCCAATTAATTAAAAGATTAAATTTCTATATACAAAATGTACAAGTGGCAGACCATCTAAAGAGTAATAAAATAATTGTAGGGGTCGCCGCCCTCGGCGACCCGTTCTTCGAAGAATTTGTAAAAAAAACACAACAAATTTTAAGCATTTTCTTTGAAAAGCGGGTCGCCGAGGGCGGCGACCCCTACAATTACTCTACATTTTTAAGTGTTAATCTGAACAGTAATTTTTTTGAAAAAATTAGTAAAAAAATGTCAAATTTTTATTGACAGTTAAATAGCAATCATATATTATATTTAAAATACAAAGGAGGGAAAGTAATATTATGAAAAAGGAAAGAAAAGAAAAAAGAATTATATTATTTTTATTAATTGGTGTAGTTCTTATGACAGTAGGTTTTGCTACATATTCAGGATGGTTAAATATTGACGGTACTGTAAATGTTAAATCTAGCAAATGGAGTATAGGATATGTTCTAGATTCTTATTTAGAAACAACAGGTTCAGCTCCAGCAACTTCAAAAAATGTAACTGCAGATACATATACTTTTGTAACAACTCTTTCTAAACCAGGAGAATTTTATGAAGCAACAGTAAATGTAGAAAATGCAGGAACATTTGCAGCAAAAGTAACAGGAATTGAAATGAGCACTTTAACAGAAGCTCAATCAAAATATTTAACATATACAGTTACATATGATGGAAACACATATTCTGCAACAAGTGGTGAATTAAATTCAGCATTAGCTGCAGGAGCAACAAAACCATTAGTAGTAAGAGTTACATATGTTCAACCAGAAGATTCTGCAGATTTACCACAATCAGATGCAGAAGTTAAAGTTACAGGAAAACTTACATATGCAATAGATCAGTAATTGCACTTTGATTTAGCAGTCATTTATGCAAATGACTGCTAAATTGGTTGGAGTAAAATAATATGAAAAAAAATATAAAGAGTATTTATAAAATTGAATTATTAATCTTATTTTCAATTATTATTTTATTTTTTATTAATGATATTAAATTTAAAAATTTAATATCTATTATAACCTTTGGAATAATATTATTTGGTTCATTATTGTATTATGGCAAGAAAAAAGATAATAATTTTTTTAGATGGTCTGCAACAAAAATAGTTGTTTCAGTATTAATTTGTTATTATGTTATAACAATAATACTTGGAATATATTTAGGATATAATAAGACTTTTTTTTCTTTAAAATTTGAAAATATTTTAATGGGTGTTGTATCTGTTTTTATAATAAATTTAATATGTGAATATTTAAAATTTGTTTTAATTAGAAACAATTTTATAAATAAAAAAGCTATATATATATTAACAGCATTAATGAGCGTCTTTAACATATTTATAAATCTTAGTGGTTCTATTAATGAGGGATATGAAATATTTGCTTTTATATGTATGATAGTGATTCCTATAATAGCACAAGAAATACTAAGCACATATTTAATTTATAATTATGGTTTCTTACCTGCAATAGTATATAAACTAACAATGAATTTATATTTATATTTAACACCTATATCAACAAATTTAGGAGATTATTTATATAGTGTGGTAAATATTGTAATACCTTATACAATATATATAACATCAAATAGAATTTTAAAAAAAGAAGATAAAAAAGAAAAAAACAATAAAAAAGTAAATGAAGTAAGTTTTTCATTTTTTACAATTCCAACTATTATATTACTATCTATAATGGTGATTTTAGTATCAGGAATAACCAAGTATCAAATGATTGCTATTGCTTCAGACTCAATGTTTCCATCTTATCAAAGAGGAGATGCTGTAATATTTGAAAAGGTAGAAGTATCAAATGTTAAGGTTGGAGATATATTGGTTTTTAGTAATAATAGTCAAATTATTACTCATAGAGTCGCAAAGATAAAAGAAAGTGAAAATAAATTGTATTTTTACACAAAAGGTGATGCAAATAATTCATTAGATGTAGAACCGGTTAAACAAGATAATGTAATAGGAATTGTAAGAAAGGGAATAAAATATATAGGATATCCAACAGTAATAATAAATGAAATGATTAGAGGGAGGTAGTATATAACTTGAGCAAAATTAGTAGAAAAAAAATACTTATAAAGTTAATAATAATTTTTGTTTTAGCTATATTATCTTTCTGTTTTGGATTTAAAAAATGTAGTTATAATAAGTGCTTATTTACTGAAAACAATTCAGTAGATTATAAAGTTTATTTAAAAGACAATGCGTATTTTGAAGCACCATATTTAGAAAAAAATAAAACATATATTACAAGTTTAATTGATTATATTGACACTTCTTATAAATACAAAGCTAATTTTGAAAATGCAGTAAGTGGAAAAATAAATTATCAAATAATAGCAGAAATAAAAGCAGATAAATCAGGAAATGAAATCGGAAATTATTGGACAAAAAAATATGAACTTACTGAATTAGAAACAAAAGAAATAAAAAACAAATCAGAATATGAAATAAATTTACAAAACAAAATTGAATATAATAAATATAATGAAACTTTAAATAGTTTTATAGAAGAATATAATTTGCAAGCAGAATCTGAATTAAAAGTAGCATTAGTTGTAACTGGAAATGTTAAAAAAGATAAAAATGATGAAGAAATTGCAATTTCTTCAGAAATTTCTTTAAATATGCCACTATCACAAAAAGCCATTGAAGGAAAAATAAATATAGAAAATGATTGTGCAAAAAATATGGCTCAAACTCAAGATAAATTAGCAAAATTACGTGACATATTTAAACCATTATTTTTCATAGAGGTATTAATTTTCTGTTATTATGTATTCCAATACATTCAAGAATTAAAGAAAAAAGGCAGTATGATGGGATATCGTGAAAAAATCAAGAAAATTACAAATGATTATGATGGAATAATAATAAGAGTGGATAATATTAATATCGAAAACTATGTAAGAATTGATGTGAAAACTGTAGAAGATTTAATCAATGCTTATAATAATACTAGAGAACCAATTAATTTTTGGTATAGTTATGAGAAATCTATTTTCTTTATAATAAACAATAATACTTGTTATGTGTATACCATAAAAAAAGAGGGTGAATAATGAAGATTTTTGAAATAATAAAAAAGAATAATATTGCGATATTATTCTTTTTAACTTTAATTTGTATGACAGTTGGATTTGCATCATATAAGCAAATTTTAAATGTTTCAGGAAGTGCAAATTTAGTGCCAGGAGGAGTAATTGCAATTAAAAGTGTAAACATTGTAAAATTAACAAATGTTGCAGCAAATCCAGAGAAAATAAATAATGATTCAGGTATTGATTTTAATTTATCTTTTACAACTAAACAAAGTGAAGATACTATATATGAAGCAAGTTTTGATGTAACAATTTCAAATCAAACTTTTAATGATTTTATATTTAATATGCCTAATTATAAATTAGATATACTTAAAGATCTAGGTAATGATACATATGAAAGCATAGATTCTGCCTATGCTGGATGGAAGATTATCAATGCAAATATAGGTGATAAAATACCTGCTAAAGGTGAAAAAACTTTTAGAATAGTATTTACTTTTAAAAATCCAGAGAAAAGTTATGGTGTTACTTATTTAATTAATTCTGATTTTACACCTAGTGTTAGTGATGATGATGAAGCAGTATTGATGGGGAGTGTTTCAGAGTCAGAAACAGGAGATTTAACAGGAACTAATGAATCTGCTAAATTTACGATAAAAGTTATTAATACTCATTCGGTAGAGCAAGTATTTACAATTGAAGCCAAAAATACAGATAAATTTGCAGTGCAAAATCCTAATACTGAATATACAATAGCAGCAAATAGTGAAAACACATATGAATTTTATCTTACAAAAGTAGAAGGAGCAAAATTTTCTTATGATTCAACAGGTGTTGATATAGTAATGGTATCACAGGGACAAACTTATCCTGCGGGAATGGTAAACGTGTTAGTAGATAGAGATGAAACTATAATTGATATTACAGCTCCAACAATAAGTAATGTATCAGCAGTAATACAGAATACAGAAGGTACAGTACAATTAACTTGGAATGCAGAAGATGACGGAAGTATAGATAATTATATAATATATGTATATAATGGAGATACATTAGAACAGACTAGTAAAATTGATACTCAATCTTCAGAAAAAACTTATACTATAACTGGATTAGCGGAAGGAACATATTATTTTATAGTTTGCGGAGTTGATAATTTTGGAAATACAGCAACTCAAGAGGAAATTGATTCAGCTACAACAGCTTCAGGAACAGCATCACGAACTGAAAGTGCAGAATACAGATGGGTTTTTAATGTTACTATAAACCAAACAAATTTGACTAATAATGGTGCTTCCACCGTTAAAAGAGGGGAAACATATACAGTAACTTTTGAGGGCAGCGGTGCATATAATCCACCTGAGCAACTTGATTCAGTTATTATGGGAGGAATTGAATGTACAAAAACCTATGCGGATGGTGTTCTTACAATCCCTAATGTAACAGGAGATATTGAAATTACAGCAAAAGGAACTTTTTCATTTTGTTTGGTAAAAGGAACTAAAGTATTATTGGCTGATGGAATTTATAAAAACATCGAAGATATAGAATATACGGATTTACTTGCAGTTTATGATCATTTAAATGGTGGAATAACATATGTTTATCCTATTTGGATAGAAAAAGGTGGAACTGCATCGGTATATGAAAAAGTTACATTTGATGATGGAACTTATATAAAAGTAGTAGGACAACATTGTTTATTTGACTGTGAAAAAAATAAATATGTGGATGTTTCAAATAAAGAAGAATTTGATGTAGGAAGTAAAGTGTATAAAATTGAGAATAGTAAATTAAAAGAAGTTACAGCAACCAAAATAGAATACATAGAACAAAAAGTTGAATATTATGATGTGCTTTCTACAACACATTATAATATAATAGCAAACGATTTAATTACCACAGATATAATAACTCAATATGCAAATATTTTATATGATTTTGATGATAAAGTAGTATTTAAAAATTTTGATAAAGTTTCAAATAGCAAACAGATAGATTATAAAGATGCAACTTGTATTCCATATAATTTATTTAAAGGATGCAATTTGAACAATACATTATTTTTAGTAAAATATAGTGGTTTAAATTTAAAAGCTTTAGGAGAATTTTTAATAGAATATGAAAAAGAGCAAATAACAAAAAATGGTGAAAGACATTATATAGTTACAACATCAGAAGATAAAGTGAATTCAAAAAATGTAGATAACTATTTATATAAAGAGAATAGTATATATACATTCCCTAAAATCGGAGCAAAATATTTTATTGATACAGCAACTAATAAAACGTACAAAGAAGGAGAAAAATTTGTAGTATATAACAGTACACATTTTAAAGTAGTATATTAAAAAAACGAGGGCACCGTTCACGGTGCCCTTTAGGTTTAGGTTTCAGAAGATTTTTGAATCTTTCCGAAAATCCATGTTGCGAAATCACAATATTCATCAGTGCTTCGGAAATGTATTTCCAAATTTGCGCCTCTGTGTGAAAAGGCGAAATGTGAAGGATATTTTCCGCTTTGCAATTCCTGAGATACTTTTTCCTGGAGAACAAGATTTCCAGGTATTTCAAGATTACAAATTACTCCGGTCTTGGCGTCATGCGATTTAATGACTAACATGAATAATTTACCTCCTAATTAAAAGTTACATAATTATAACATGGTTTTTATAATTTTACAATCTTATGCTTGCAAAAAAAATAGCAATATGGTAACATGCTTTTGTTGAAAAAATAAACAAGGAGTGTATAAATGGAAGATAATCAAAAAATAGCAAGTATAATTGCGGAAGAATTAAATATTAAAGTGTTGCAAGTCACAAAAACAATAGACTTAATAAACGAAGGAAACACAATACCTTTTATTGCACGTTACAGAAAAGAAGTAACAGGCGGACTTTCAGATGAAACATTAAGAGAATTAGGAGAAAGATTAACATATCTTAGAAATTTAGAAGAAAGAAAAGAAGAAGTGAAAAATTCTATAGAAAATCAGGGAAAACTAACTGATGAAATTGTGGCAAGTTTAGAAGTTGCAAAAACTTTATCAGAAGTAGAAGATATTTATAGACCATATAAACAAAAAAAGAAAACAAGAGCTACAATAGCAAAAGCAAAGGGATTAGAACCATTGGCTGAAATAATTTTGGAACAAAAAGAAATCAAACCTCTAGGAGAAATAGCAATCGCGTTTGTTACTAATCCAGAAATGATAACAGAAGAAGTAACAAAAGAAAATATAGTTACGAATGTAGAAGAGGCAATTCAAGGGGCGAAAGACATTATTGCAGAAACAATTTCAGACAATCCAACTTATAGAAAACAAATAAAAAGAAAATGTTATAGAGATGGGTTTATTGTAACTAAAGGTACAAATATAGAAGAAAATACAGCATATAATATGTACTATGAATTCCAAGAAAAATTAAATAGAATACCTAGTCATAGAATTTTAGCAATAAATCGTGGAGAAAAAGAGGATGCATTAAAGGTAAAATTAGATAAAAACGAAGAGGATATATTAAGGTATATTGAATATGATATTATAAAAGGACAAACACAATTTACTGAAATATTAAAAGAAACAATAGAAGATAGCTGGAAAAGATTAATAGAACCTTCAATTGATAGAGAAATTCGTTCTGATTTAACAGAAAAAGCTGAGGATAAAGCAATTAAGGTCTTTGGAAAAAATGCAAAACCATTATTATTAGCAGCACCATTAAAAGGTTATACAGTTATGGGATTTGACCCAGCATATAGAACAGGATGTAAAATTGCTGTTATAGATGAAACAGGAAAATTATTGACAACAACAACAGTATATCCAACTGAGCCACAAAATGATGTAGAAGGTGCAAAAAAAGAATTAAAAGGCTTAATTTCAAAATATAAAATAAATGTAATTGCTATTGGAAACGGAACAGCATCACGTGAATCTGAAAGTTTTGTTTCAGATATGCTCAAAGAAATTTCAGATGATGTGCATTATGCAATAGTAAGTGAAGCCGGAGCTTCTGTTTATTCAGCTTCAAAACTTGCCACAGAAGAGTATCCTGACATTAATGTTTCGTTAAGAGGTGCTATTTCAATTGCAAGAAGATTACAAGACCCTCTAGCAGAATTAGTAAAAATAGACCCCAAGGCAATAGGAGTAGGGCAATACCAACATGATGTTAATCAAGCAAAATTAACAGAAAGCTTAACAGGAGTTGTTGAAAATGCAGTTAATGAAGTCGGAGTAGATGTTAATACAGCAACACCATCACTTCTATCTTATGTTGCAGGAATAAACAAAACAATTGCTAATAATATTGTAAAATATAGAGATGAAAATGGTAAAATCAAAGAAAGAAAAGAACTTTTAAAAGTAGCTAAATTAGGCCCCGCAGCTTTTAAACAATGTGCAGGATTTATTAGAATTCCAGATGGTAAAAATCCATTAGAAATAACAGGTGTTCACCCTGAAAGCTATGAAATAGCAGAACAATTATTAAATAAAATAGAATATAAAAAAGAAGATTTAACAAGTAAAGAAAAACTAAATAAAATAAAAACAAGATTATCTAAAATTGAAGTTAAAGAAACTGCTAAAGAGCTAGGTGTTGGAGAAATTACGTTAAAAGATATAATAGATGAATTATCAAAACCAGGAAGAGACCCAAGAGATGAAATGCCAAAACAAATTTTAAGAGCAGATGTATTAAAATTTGAGGATTTGATAGAAGGAATGTCTTTAACAGGTACTGTTAGAAATGTAACTGATTTCGGAGCATTTGTAGATGTTGGAGTAAAACATGATGGTTTAGTGCATATTTCCCAATTGAGCAATAGCTTTGTAAAAAATCCATCAGACATTGTATCAGTAGGAGACATTGTAAAGGTAAAAGTTATAGGTATTGATAAAGAAAGACAAAAGGTACAGTTAAGTATGAAGGAATAGTGATTGTAGGGACTAATTGTATGCGTTGTAGGGGCAGGTCTTGACCTGCCCAGGGTCGGTCAAGACCGACCCCTACAATATGTAATAACAAATTATATTAATTATAAACAAAAAAGTATTTGCCAAATCAAATATAATCATATATAATACAAGAAAGAACACGTTGAAAGGAGAGATTAAAATGAATATAACAATATCAGGAAAAGATTTAAAAGCTACAGATGCTATAAAAGACTATGTTGGTAAAAAAGTAGAAAGATTTGAAAAATATTTTGGTGAAGATTTTGATGTTTCAGTTATGATAAGAACAGAAAGAGAAGAACAAATTGCTGAAATAAATGTAAAAACAAGTGAGGATACATATAGAGCAGTAACATCTCACAAAGATATGTATGCTTCAATAGATAAAGACATGGACATATTAGAAGGACAAATTAGAAAATGGAAAACAAAAAAAGATAGAAACTTAAGAGAAGATTCAATTAAAAATTTACCAGTAGAAGAAATGCAATCAAATCCAACAGAAAATGAAATAATAAAAACACTTTATTATGATTTAAAACCTATCACACCAGAAGATGCAATGTTAAAACTTCAAGAAAAACCAGCAGATAGATTTATAACTTTTATAAATTCAGATACAAACAAAGTAAATGTTTTATTTAAGTTAAAAGATAGCAAAAATTTTGGATTAGTAGAACCAGAAGTATAATAACAAATAAAAATTCCTTAGCTAAGCTAAGGAATTTTTATTTGTTAAATTATTTTAAAATAGTTATTTTACCTATTAATGGTAATGGTTTTTCTTCTTGTTTAATAGCGTTTACTAATCCCATAATCCACATAACAGCAGCATAGATTGAAACAATCCATCCTAATACAGGAATTATACTAAGTAAACCTAATAAAAGTATAACTAATGCTGAATTTAAGTGGAATTTAGCTCCTTCTTTATCTCCTGCTAAGAAAGCTATTAACCATCCAATCCAAGATAAATAAGCTACGATACTTGTTACTTTTTTATCCATAATAGAAGACCCCTTTCTTTTGAATTATAACTTTAGAATACAAATTCTAAGATTATACTATCATAAAAAACATAATATGACAACATTTTTTTTGAAAATATTTATTTTTATAATTTAGAGGTGTGAAATGTGAAGTGAGATGTGTGATTTTATGGCGGAGGCTTCGTAGGATTTACTTGGTTTTCGCACTTCGCACTTCTCACATCACACTTCTTATACAAATTGAAATTTCTATAATACAAAATATAATATTGACAAAATAATTTGAATACTATATGGTTATAATCAGTATAAAGAGGTAGTGTTATGAAAAAATATTTTAATAAAATAAAGGAAAATTACAGAAGTACAAAAAAGAAATCTTTAATAGTTTATTTTGTTCTTAGGATTTTAGTAATTATATGTATGGTACTACAAATACTAAGAGGTGATTGGAATAATGCTTTTTTGTGCTTATTATCTTTAGTTTTGTTTTTGATACCAACTATAGTGGAAGAGAAACTGAAAATAAAATTACCGACAGTTTTAGAAAGTATAATATATTTATTCATATTTTCTGCAGGAATTTTAGGAGAAATTAATAATTTTTATGGAAATATTCCACATTGGGATACAATATTACACACAATAAATGGTTTTTTGGCTGCAGGTATAGGTTTTTCACTAATAGATTTGCTAAACAAAAATAGTAAAAGAATAAACTTATCTCCGTTTTTTTTAGCAATAGTAGCTTTTTGTTTTTCAATGACTATAGGTATACTGTGGGAGTTTTTTGAATATGGAGTAGATTCATATTTAAAATATGACATGCAAAAAGATAGAAAAATAACTGCGATAAGTACAGTTGAATTAAATCCAGAAAAAGAAAATGATGCAATATTTATAAAAAATATAGACCATACAATATTGTATGATTCACAAGGCAATGAACTCGCTGTCATAGAAGGTGGATATTTAGATATAGGACTTATAGATACTATGAAGGACTTATTAGTTAATTTTGTGGGCGCATTATTTTTTAGTTGCATAGGATTTTTATATATAAAAAATCGAGAAAAATATAAATTTGTAACACATTTTATACCGAAAAAATAGATAAAAGAAGGCAGGAACACAATTCCTGCCTTTATGTATTCATAAAAACAAAAATTATATTCCTGCTTTACTAAAAACTAACTAGTATAAAACTTATTTACCAGCCATTCCGTTTTCAACTTGTTGGATCATTTTTCTAACCATGTTACCACCTATTCTACCAGCGTCTCTAGAAGAAATATCTCCATTGTAACCTTTTTTTAAATTAACTCCAACTTCACTAGCTACTTCATATTTGAATTTATCTAAAGATTCTTTAGCTTCAGGAACTAATTTTCTATTAGAATTTGATGTTGCCATTCTTTTTCACCTCCTAGGAAAGTAATTTCTTATATAACAGAAAATTTATAAAATTCTGTTATGTTAAAAGCTTTTTTGCTTTCAATAGTTATGATTAACAATATTAAAAAAAATAAACTAGTAATTTTTTCAAATAATTTTTTAAAAAGATTGTCAAAAAATAATAGAATACTTTATAATTAATAAAGGAGGACAAAAGAAAAATGTATAAATTAATCGCAATAGATATTGATGGAACATTAGTAGATTCTAAAGGAGAAATTTCAGAAGAAAATAAGTTAGCTATAAAAAATGCTAGGGAAAAAGGTACTGAAGTTGTTTTAACTTCAGGCAGAACACCACAATCAATTAAGCCGATAGCAAAAGAAATTGGTTCAAATAATTATTTAATAGCAGGAAATGGTGCTATGGTTTTTGATATAAAAGAAAATAAAGTTATATATGGTAAGTACTTGTCAAAGAAAAAGGTTTTAGAATTAATAAAAATATGTCAAGAAAATGATATATTTTATAATATATATTTAAATGATAAAATTGTTACGGAAACAATAGATTATAACATATTGTATTATGATAGTGAAAACAAAAATGTTGCTCCTGAAAGGCGAGTAAATATTGAAATAAAAAATGATATTTTAAAATTTGTAAAAGAGTATGAAGGCGACGATTTCTTAAAGGTAGCCATTTGTGAACAGAATAAAATAGCTTTTGAAAGAATTGTTGGAATTTTAAAAAAAATGAAGCAAATAAGTTTTTTAGATATGAAGCAAAGAACGGTAAAGACTATAAAGTCTGAAAATGGAAATAAAGAGATTGCATATTACTATACGGAAATAATGGATGACGAAGTGGATAAATGGTCTGCATTAAAATTTTTAATAAAAAAATTAAAAATAAAAAAACAAGAGGTTTTGGCGATTGGAGATAATATAAATGATGAGGAAATGCTCAAAAATGCTGAAATGGGAGTAGCTATGGGGAATAGCTATCCAAGAATAAAAGAAATCGCGAATTATATTGCACCAGATAACAATTCAAACGGGGTTGCAGATGCGATTAATAAACACAATATTTAATGTTACAAAAATATTACAAAAATATGTTTTTTACATTACAAGAAGCCTAAAATGTTGTTTTTAGATAAAATTTGTTATAAAATGAAATATGATAAATAAGATAAATAGGGGGAATTAACATGGCAACAAATCCAATGCAAAGAAAATCAAGAAATTCATTTCTTTTGGGAATGATACTTACTCTTATAGTATGTATGATTATTGGTGTATTATGTTATTTTTTAATAACATCAAAAAATAAAAAAGAGGAAGAAGTTAGAGGAGCAGAAGTATTGGCATATGTTTTGAATCAAGATGTAAAATCTGGAGATGAAATTACATCTGGAATGTTTACTCAAATAAAAGTATATGCAAACACTGTACCATCAAACTATGTAGATGAAGCTCAAATTAATGCAATAAAAATGCAAGATGAAGAAGGAAATACATTGTTTAAAGGAGATGGAAACTCTTTTTATATGATGCAATCAGAAAAAAGCATATATAAAACAATAGATGAAGAAGGAACAAAAGTTTTAATTAAGAAAGATGAACATGGTTATTATAAAACTAAAAAAAGTAACAATGATAAAGAATACATAAAATTATCAGAAGTTCCAACTGTTGCAAAAATAGATATGTATGCAAATACAGTATTAACATTAGATGCATTAAGTAAAAGTGATGAATTTCTTACAGATGATGTGAGAATAGTTGAATATAATATGATTACATTACCAACAAATATAAATATAGATGACTATATAGATATAAGATTAACATTACCAAACGGACAAGACTTTATAGTTGTATCAAAAGCTAAAGTTATAAGTATTCAAGATACAACAATTGGATTATATTTATCAGAAGAAGAAATTTTAATGATGAATAGTGCTATGGTAGAAGCATATACAATGACAGCTTCTAATTTCTATGCAATTCAATATGTTGAAGCTGGAAATCAAGAAAAAGCAGGAGTTACATATACTCCAACTCCAGAAGTAAGAGCATTAATAGGTTATGATTCTAATATAGTTGAAAATGCACGTGCAGTATTAGAAGCAAGATTTTCTGACAATGTAAGAACATACATTGATGCATCAACAGGATTATATGCAGTTGAAAAATTACAAAACATTGAAACAGGATTCCAAGAACAAATAGAAAAAGCAAAAGAAGCAAGAGAAAATTATTTACAATCAATTGCTGTACCAACAGATACTATGGCATATTAATTATAAAGTACTAATGAGGAGGCACGAAAGGTGAAAAAAGTAGGATTTATAGGAGGATTTGATAAAACTGACTTAATTATATATGTTGCTAAAATGTTAAGTGAAGTAGGCAAAAAAGTTTTAGTAATTGATACCACAATAAATCAAAGAGCAAGATATATAGTACCTACAATTACACCAAGCGTATATTACATAACTGAGTTTGATAGAATAGACGTTGCAGTTGGATTTGATAGCATGGATAAAATAAAAGGATATTTAGGAGTAGACGAACTTGAATACGATGTAGCCTTAATAGATATAGATTCTGAAAAGAGTTTTGGAAAAATTGATATAGAGAATAACGATAGAAATTTCTTTGTAACTGCCTTTGATAATTACTCATTAAAACGAGGCTTAGAAATAATCGGAAAATTAGAAAAAAAAGTAAAAATGACGAAAGTTTTATATGCACAAGAAATTTTACAAGAGGATGATGACTATTTAAATTTCTTATCATTTTATTATAGTGTGCAATGGAATAAAGAGATTATCTATTTTCCATATGAACAAGGAGATTGTTCAGCAATAATAGAAAATCAAAGGGCAGCTAAAATTAGATTTAAAAACTTATCATTACAATATAAAGAAGGGGTACTTGTTATAGCACAACAAATATTTCCAGAAGTAAAAGGTAATGAATTTAAAAGAGTACTAAAGAATTTATAAGGAAAGAGGTTGTAATAAATGCCAATAATAACTTTTTGGAGTGATGGTAAAACAGAAACAGGAAAAACAACATCTATGGCAGCTATAGGTACAGCTTTATCAATAGAAAACAATTATAAAACCTTGTTATTTAATGCAAATTATAATGACACAACTTTAGAAGACTGCTTTTGGGAAGAAGAGAAAAATACGAAAGTAACATTCGATAAATCTAATAAAATGGTTGACATTAGTGAAGGTGTAACAGGTATAGCTAAAGCTATTGCTAGTAATAAAGCATCACCAGAAATAATTGCAAATTATACAAAAACAGTTTTCAAAAATAGATTAGAAGTTTTAACAGATAAAAATGTTATAAAAGAGGATTTTGAAAAACAAAGAAAATTGTTTAGTGAAATAGCTAAAATTGCAAATAGATATTATGATTTGGTGTTTGTAGATATAAATGGAGACATAAATGAAACTGTAACAAAATCGATATTAGAAATTTCAAATATTATTATAGTAACTACATCTCAAAAAATAAAACAGATAAAAGATTATATGAAATTAAAAAAAGAAGGAAATAATCTAAAAAATAAAAATTTAATTTTATTACTTGGAAGGTATGATAAATCTTCAAAATATACAAGTAAAAATATAGCAAGATATATAGGAGAAAGTAATGTTTGTGCTATACCATATAATACATTGTTTTTCGAAGCATGTAGCGAAGGTAAAATAGTAGATTATTTTATTAAATATAGAAAAGCTAATGCAACTGAAAGAAACAGTTTGTTTGTAAAAGCAGTTGAAGAAACTTCAGCAGAGATATTACAATACTTAAGACAAGTGCAAATGAAAGCCTATTAGGAGAGGAGCGAATTGACATAAGATGAATATATTAAATATTATATTAACATTAGTTATGTTTGTTGTAATTGGAATAATTATAAGATACATTATTGTAAAAAATAAAAATGCAGAAGAAGAAGAAAGTTTTGAAATGGAAGATAAAACATATACTGTAGAATCTGCAATTAATTTCGTAAAAAAGAGATTAGATGAAATTACAAAAATAAACTTATACGATATAGGTCTTTCAGAAGAAGAATTAAAAAGAAGAAAGGCTAAAAAATATGAATTAAAAAAAGCTTTAAAAGGATGTACATATGGAGATGTTAATGACAAAAAGTATGTTAAAGAATTAATTTATGACTTATTATATAAGGAATATGGAATAAATGAATCAAATATATCAAAAGCAATTCCTTTTGATATACCATCACTTTTAACATCACAAGATAAATTTGATATTTTATTATATACATATAAAAAGGACTTTGGATATGAAGCACTAACAGAAATTATTAAAAAATATGATTTAGCAAGACTTAAATATGTGCAAGGAGAAACAAAACCTTCTTATGTAATTACAGATGATGAAATAAGCCAAATCTATGAACAAGAGCAAATAGAACTTACATTCACAGACAAATTAAATATATTAGTTCAAAGAATATATCAATACTATAAAGGGTTTAGTTCTATTGATGAAATTAGAGATATGAACATAGATGGTGTATCTGGTGGTGTATCTGGACTTCCAGAAAGTTTCTTAAGTCAAGTTGCACAAACAGATAGTGAATACCTAGACCAAATTACAGAATATAAAGTGCCAAGAGCATGTGATAGTATTTGGATAATGTTCCAAGGTAAATCAATAAGATTAGCATTTCTATCTTTTGGAAGAGAAAGTGAATTGAAAAGAGTATGTCAAAACATATATAAATATAATAATCCAGGACAATTATCAGATACAAATGGATATAAAATAAATGAAATGAAAGATGGGTCTCGTGTTGTTGTTGTACGTCCATCAATGTCAGAAACATGGGCATTTTTCGTAAGAAAATTCGACGTAAAGAGAGCATCATTGGAACAAATAATAAAAGTTCCAGGAAAAGAAGATGCAATAGATTTATTAAAATTCTTAGTAAAAGGTGCAAGAATTATATCTCTTACAGGAGAACAAGGGTGCCGGAAAAACAACAATGCTTATGGCAATGATTGAAAACATATATGAAACAATGAACCTTCGTATTACAGAAACTGCCTTCGAGTTGCACTTAAGAAAAATATATCCAACAAGAAACATTTTGTCAATGCGTGAAACAGAAACAATTTCAGGACAAGCTTGTTTGGACGTTCAAAAGAAAACTGACGGTAGTGTTAATATCATAGGAGAGGTTGCAACAGACCCCGTAGCTTCTTGGATGATACAATCAGCCCAAGTTGCATCAAAATTCACATTATTTACACACCATGCTAAAACATTTCCAGACTTAGTAACTGCACTACGTAACTCAATGTTAAGAGCAGGTGTATTTAAGGACGAAAAAGTTGCAGAAGAGCAAGTTGTTCAAGTATTAAATTTTGATATACATTTAGTAAAAGATTTTAGGGGAAGACGTTACATAGAAAGAATAACAGAATGTGTTCCAGTAGAAGATAAAAATGAATATACATATGACCATAGAAATGAAAAAACACTTGAAGGAAAACTTGAAAAATTTATGGATAATGCAACAAGATACTTTACGAAAATAACAAACAAAGAACTATATAAATATGTAAATATATTAGAATACAGAAACGATGAATATGTTATAACAAATAAAATATCAGATACAAACATTAGAGAAATGAGAAAAAACATGGAAGCATCAGACGTAGAAGCATTTGATGAGTTTGTTGAAAGATGTTGGGGGAAACAAACTGTAAATACAATGGCAAATTCATATATCCGAAATACAGATTCAACAGTAGTAACTACTGAAAAAAGACGTGGAAGACCAAGAAAAAACATTGAATAAAAATATTGTAAAAAATATTTGTAGGGGCGGGCCCTGTGTCCGCCCGACAAAATAATAATGATACTAAATAACTAACAAACGAAGAAGGTGAAAAATAAATAATGTCAGAGCAAATTATATATTATTTAATGGCAGGCGTAGCTGGAGTTTTTGCTATAATAGTTATTGCATATTTCATTATACAAAAGAAACTAAACAAAGGTGACAGTAGAAAAATTCAGGCAATGAGAGAAAAAAATAAAGGAAGAAGCAATGTCTCAGATGTAAGATATCAAAAGCTTTATATTATTTATAAAAGCATACCTTTATTAAACAGATACTTAAAAAAAATAAGAAAAAGATTAGAAATTATTAATATTGAAGATGAATATTTAACAAGAAGACAATCAGCTAGAATTATTACAAATGCTTTAATTATTACAATTCCAGTAATTTTAATTACAATTTTAATTACAAAATCAAACATACCTATGATGATTGTATTTTTACTATTTGAAACATTTTTAGTTGAAACAATTATGGCGGGAATGGTAGATAAAATTGATACTAAACTTTTAAAACAACAAGTAGAATTTTTCGCAGATATAAGACATGCATACCATGAATACAACATGGTTGAAGAAGCTATATATGAAGTTTCTCAAAAAGATGAATTAGAAATATCAAGACAAGGTGAAAAAATTTACGAAATATTAATATCAGATGAGCCAGAAATGGAACTAGAAAAATATTATGATGTGGCACCAAACAGTTATTTAAAAGAATTTGCAGGAATATCATATTTAACACGAGAATTTGGTGATAGAACAGTAGATGATGTTTCATTATATTTGAAGAACTTAAATAATATAACTGAAGAAATGCAATTAGAAATATTAAAAAGAGAGAAATTAGACTATGTTTTTCAAAGTTTGTCATTTATATCAATTGCACCGGTATTATTTATAGAACCATTGAAAAATTGGGCAGTTAGTAATTTCTCTTTCACAGCACAATTCTATAATGGAAAACTTGGTTTAATTGTACAAGTACTATTAATAGTTCTAACATTTGTGTGCTATATTTTAACCAGAAAGTTAAAAGATAGTGGAGCAATAAAAGATGACTACAAGGATCCAAACAAAGTTTGGCAAATGAAATTATATAATAACCCAATGGTAAAAAAAGTTGTAGACTTATTTATACCTAAACAAAAAACAAAAGAGTACAGAAAAATAAATAGATTAATGAAGGATTCTGCAACAAAACAAAAAATGGAAACATTGTATGTTAATAGAATTGCAATAGCAATAGCTTCATTTGTAGGTGCATTAGTATTTTGTTTTGCACTACATAAAGTATCTATTGACTATGTATACAATGAACCAACGGCAGATTATAACTTACTAGGACAAATGTCTGAATCTGATGAAAAAAAAGCCATGCAGAAAACAGAAATTCATAATCATTTTTTGAAAAAGTTAAAAGGTAAAAAAGGTGTTACTGTTGAGCAAATACAAAGAATAATCTCAGAATCGGAACATTATTTAGGTTCAACAGAAGAACAAATAGAACAAGATGCACAGAAAATATACGATAAATTACAAATTGTAAATTCAGAATACTTAAAATGGTTTGAGTGGTTAATAGCATTTGTATTTGCTGTAGTAGGATACATGGGGCCATATATAATGTTATTATTCCAAAAAATATTGAGAAAATTGGAAATGGAAAATGAGGTAATGCAATTCCAAACTATTATTTTAATGCTTATGAAAATTGAAAGAGTAAATGTTGAAATGATGTTGGAATGGCTAGAAAGATATGCTAATATTTTTAAAGAACCAATTACAAGATGTGTGAATAATTATGAATCAGGTGCTTGGGAAGCATTAGAAGAATTAAAAAATGAAATAACTTTTACGCAACTAATACAAATTGTAGAAAGTTTACAAGCAGCAGTTGAAAAAATTCCAATTCAAGATGCATTTGATGAATTAGATACTGAAAGAGAATACTATCAAGCTAAACGAAAAGAGTCAAATGAAAGATTAATTGCAAGAAAAGGTTTAATTGGAAAGGCAATTGGTTTTGCACCTATGGTATGTTTATTTGTTGGATATTTAATAGTTCCATTAGTTGTAATAGGAATGTTAAGTATGACACAATCATTTAACACAATGAGTACATACATGTAGAAAGGAGAAAAGTGTAAATGGAAAATGCATCAAAAGCTTTATTAATGGCAGGTGGAATACTTTTAGCAATATTACTATTAAGTGTAGGCGTATTAGCTTATTCAAAAATACAAACATTAAAAACAACGGAAGCAGAAATGGCTAAAAATGACCAAATAAAAGCTTTTAATGCAGAATATGAGTCATATAATAGAAAATTACTACGAGGAATAGATGTAATATCAGTTGTAAATAAGGCAATAAATAATAATCAAATGCAAGGAGCTATAAACACTGACCCATACTATGTTAATATCGAGATTGATTTGTCAAGTAAATTTTCTCAAACTGTAGAAGAAATTGACATGTCAGAGCCTATTTATAAAAAAAGAAATTTAAGTTCAGAAGATGCATTAGCTCAAGGCATAAATGTAAAAAGTATACAAGGAAAAATTAGTATAGGTACTATTAATGAACTTGGAGATATAAAGATGAATGAATATATAATAGATTTTTTTAACAATGCAAGTAGTGACGAGAAAGAAGATCCAATACATAACAAAATATATATAATTCATTCAGGACTTAAAAGCTTTAAATCAGAGGTCTTTACATGTACAAAAGTAGAATATAATAGTGACGGAAGAGTATATCAAATGACTTTTAAACAAAAATAAAAAAGGAGAAAATTATGGATAATGCATCAAAAGCATTGCTGATGGCAGCTGAAATATTAATAGCTATACTTATTTTAACTTTAGTAATTTATGCTTTTGTGTATTATAGGGATGTAGCTGTTACATATGAAAAATCACAAATATCACAAGAAACCGAAAAAATTAATAGTCAATTTACAAAATATTTAGGACAAGATGTCACAATTCAAGAAATTGTGACATTAGTACACTTGGCGCAAGATTATAATGCAAAGGTAGATGACGGTGTAGAATCAGCTAATGGGAAAAAAAATAAAGTTGAAATTATTATTGATAATATTAGAGTACCTTCATTGTACGGAGGGCTACTTTATAATAATGTAAAACTTACTGGTAAAACTGATAATGAATTAATAAAATATATTGAATTAAATACATCAATAGATAGCATAGCTTCTGGAGTCACGTTAAGAAAATTTGAGTGTTTTAATATAGAATACAATGAAGAAGGTAAAGTCTATAAAGTAGAATTTCAATAATTAATAATAGTAAAATAAAAACATTATAATATAAGGAGGATTTGATTCAAATGAAAAAAAACATACTTTTTATAATAGCAATCTTTTTTATTATAATGTGTATATTATTTATTACCTTACGTAATGTGCAAGCAAATGAAAGAATGTTAAAAAAAGAAAATAAAGAATACGAAATATATTTAAATAAAGAAATTTATGGTACAGATTTAGCATCAATAATAAATAAAATAATAGACCATAATGAAAAAAACAATGTACCCAAGAATCAATATGGTTATTATATAGAAAATAATCAAAACAGTATAACTTTAGAAGTTAAAATGAAAACGATTCCAAAAGCATATAAAATGGAACAATTTTATAATAATGACATTACAAAATTTGTAGAAAATTTTAATGAAATAAATTTCAAATGTATAGAAATTAAATATAATGAAGTTGGAAAAGTAAGTAAATTAATTTTTGAAGAAATTGAGGAAATAGCAGAAGAAAAAAATAACACTTGAAAACACAAAGGAGAAGTTTAATATGGAAAATGCATCAAAAGCATTATTAATTGCAGGAGCAATATTAATAGTAATACTGTTAATAGCAGTAGGAATGCTGGTATATAGTAAATCAAGAGGAGTAGTAGATACAGGAGTAGCACAAATGAATTCGACAGAAATAACAATGTTTAATTCACAGTTTACTAATTATGAGGGAGTACAAAGTTCAAAGGCAACAAAAACATTGTTGCAGACAATTTTAAATAATAACACGATAAATAAGGAAAATCCAGAAAGACTTATTAAGGTAAAAATGGATATCTGCTGGATTAACGAGGCTGGTAGGACCTGTGAATCACAATTAAAGTCAACTTCAGATAAAAGTGACAAGATAATTAGTAACGTGAAATATTGCTTAAATTGGGCCAATAAGAGTAAAGGAGATACAGATTATAAAGTGATAATTCAATTAGGAGATGACGGAATAGTAGATTGGATTAATATAGTTCAAAGTGGTCATGCAAAATTTTAATAAATATAGCTTATTAGTATTGTATATAAAAAATATGTAACTTTTTAACAAATAATCAGAGCCAAAAAAAGAGAGGTATTAATATGGAGAATGCATCAAAAGCATTATTAATTGCAGGAGCAATATTAATAGTAATACTGTTAATAGCAGTAGGAATGATAGTTTATAGTAAGTCAAAAGGGGCTGTGAATACTGGAATTACACAAACTGATTCAATGGATACGCAAATGTTTTTTAATCAATTTGCCGTTTATGAGGGGAAAAATAAGGATGAAGCTACAGTAAAATTAGCAGTAAAAAATCTAATAAATAATAATAGAGCAAATGAAGGAAGTTCTTCAAAAATGGTAGGAATTATTTATTGTTATGGAGATAATTATGGAAGTTATAATTTTAATGGAGGACATAGTACTGATATCGATTGGATTGAGAAAGAGGCTTATAAAGTATTGTCATTAATTGACGAAAAAAAAGGTGAAAAAAATTATGAAATTATATTTGCAAATACAAAAAATAAAGAGTGTGAATATAAATTTGCTACAGATTATTGCTTATTTATAATACAAGATGGAAGAGAGTGGTATAAAGAATTTTTTGATTTATAGATATTTGTATTTAAAGGTGGTGAAACTAATATGGAAAATGCATCAAAGGCATTATTAATAGCAGGAGCAATATTGATAGTAATATTATTAATAGCAGTAGGAATGCTAGTATATAGCAAATCAAGAGGTGTGGTAGACACAGGAATAGCTCAAATGAGTTCTGCAGAAATAAATATGTTTAATGCTATTTACCAAAATTATGAAGGTTTGCAAAATGGAAAAACAGTTGGGAAATTATTAGAACAAATAAAAAATCATAATGTAACATATAAAGATGACAAGAGTAGATGGGTACTACTGGAAATTCATATAACACAAAATCCAGGTCCAGGAGCCCGATTTGATTCTAATTCTAATTGGGCGTCACAAGCAAATATTGTTGAAACAATGCAGGATATGATTGGGCATTACTATCCTTTTATTGCTAATGGATATAAAAATCAAGGTTCAAATTCATATGATGTGTCTTTATTATATGAAAATGGTTTAGTAAGAAGGGTAATAATAAAACAGCAAGAATAAAATTGAATATACTATTACATAACTACAGAAAAGTCATTGACAAATGTATTATTTATTAATATAATTAAATAGTACATATGTTTAAATAAGTTATTTTACGGGCAATATTTAAACTAAATTAGTTTTTAACTTTTTAGAATTAAAAATTCTAAAGATAAAAATATATATATAAACAAAGGAGGAATTATTATGGAGAATGCATCAAAGGCATTATTAATAGCAGGAGCAATATTAATAGTTATATTATTAATTGCAGTAGGTATGTTAGTTTATAGTAAATCAAGGAGTGTTATAGATACAGGTATTGCGCAAATGAGTTCAACAGAAATATCTATGTTTAATGCTCAATTTGATGAATATTCAGGAGATCAAAAAGGTACAAGTGTAAAATCTTTATTACAAGCAGTTATTGCAAACAATCAAACATATGCAACTGATACTGCAAAACAAGTAACTATAAATTCAAAAACATCAGCAGCAGACATATCAGCTTTATTGACTGCTATAAAACCATCATCTACATACACAGTAACTTTTACTTATACTGAAGGATTAATAAAAACTATATCTTACTCAGAAAAAACATAAACCTAAGAAGGAATAAGAAAATATGGAAAATGCGGCTAATTCTTTAAAAATTGCATTTGCAATGATTATGCTTGTACTTGCAATCACATCAACTTTTGTATTAGTTTCGAAAGCAAAAGAAACTTCAGATGCAGTATTTTTTGTTAGAGATGAGACTAATTACTATGATATGGATTCTATAAAAAGAGGACCTAGAAAAGTTGAAAAGG
This sequence comes from Clostridiales bacterium, assembly GCA_015056485.1. Classification (GTDB taxonomy): domain Bacteria; phylum Bacillota; class Clostridia; order TANB77; family CAG-508; genus CAG-452. The sequence goes on along the minus strand of SVGD01000003.1, from coordinate 48,512 downwards.
ATATTGTAATCTCGACATTATATAGATTATATGATGAATCTTTAGTTATAGAAGTAAAAAAGGGAGAACATGGACCTACGAGCATTGATAAAATTTTTAAAAGTGATGACTATAACAGTAGTAAGGAAGCATATGAAGATATTAGCGAATATTGCCAATACATATCAAATTTAACAGGTGAGTTTTATTTTGAAGAGCAATATCAAGAAATAAAAACAAGTGGTACATATGAACAGGATGGCTCAGAGGAACTTACATTAGAGCCTGGGGGTACCAAAATTTATATAACTTATACTTATAAATTACCAAGTTAAGAAAAGATTATACTAATGAATATTAAGGTTTTAGGGAGGTTAAATCAATCTCCCTAAAGTTAATAAATACAAATGAACTATAATAATTAATAAAAGGAGAATATTATGAGCGATTCATTAATTTTAATAATTGCAATAGTTGTAGCAGCAATTTTAATGTTTATTGTTCCATTAATGTCAATATCTGAAAGAAATGACGATATTATGCAGTTAGCAGTACAAACTGCAACATCAGAATTTGTTGAAACAGCAACAACAAAAGGAAAAATCACAGAAGCTGATTATAGTGCATTTGTTCAAACATTAGGTGCAACAGGAAATACATATTCAATAGAAATGGAAGCACAAATTATCGATGAAAACTTTGGAAAAAAACAAACAAGTACATCAGGCAATTTAATAGGTGAAAATTCATATTATTCAGTATATACTTCAACAATTGAAAAGTCATTGGGAGAAAACAAAGAGTATGATTTAAAGCAAGGAGATAATTTTACTGTAACTGTAAAAAATACTAATAAAACGATAGCACAGCTATTAAGAGGATTCTTTTATACAGTAGCTGGAAATGATACATATCAAGTAGCTGCAAGCTATTCAAGTACAGTAACATCTAATGGAAATTAAAGATGTATAAATAATGAGATGTGAGATGTGTTTGAAAAAATCATTTCACATCTCATTTATTTAAATAAAGTATAATAAAAATTATACTTCATATGTTGAAAATAATTAATAAGGTGGTGAACAAATGAAAATCCAATATACAGCAGTAATATTTATACTAATAGCAATACCAATTATGTTAGTAGTATCATATTACATGGGATTACAAATAGATTCAATAACATTACAAACAACATACAACACAAAATTACTAGCTTCAACAAAAGCAGCAATAGAATCATTCGAAATAAATACAGTTGAATGGAATAATAAATTCTCAGATGTAGCAAATGCTAGGCGAAGAAATGTAGAAGCATCAATAAACACCTTTACACAATCATTAGCAAATAATTTAGGAGTAAGTGGAGCAAATAAAGAATATATAGAAGCATATATTCCAGCAGTATTATATACATTGTATGATGGATATTACATTTATACACCAACAGATATGAACGAAACTATAAAGAACGAAAAAGGACAAGATGCATTAACAAAAGATGAGGAAATTATATACAAGGCAGAATCTGGTGGTGCTCAAATAAAGGATGCTGAAGGTACAGAGTATTCAAATGCAACACTAAATCCAGATAATGCTAAAAAAACAACAGAACACACATTATTACCATTTGTTTCATACTCTGAACAAATAGGAAAAATGACAATTAGTTATACATTAGATAATTATATAAAAGTTAGTGGAGAATTCAGCTGTGATGCTAATTACAAGAATTACGGAGGAGATAAAACACAACCTATAGGAAGCAGAAACGACGCAAAATATGTACAAGAAGAAGGTCATTTAGTACATAATAAATTTGATTTACGAGGAAAAGATATTTATAATATTGAATATGATAATGAAGTTACAGATTCAATTAAAATTACGCCAGAAACTTTAACTGAAAATGTATCATATAAAGATGGAAGTATATATAAAACAGAATCTTTTAAATATATTTATATAGAAGATAGTCAAGGCGATAAATCAAAATTATATTATGATGAAACATTAGCAAGTGTACCAGATAAAAATCCATGGTTTACAGTGAATAGTAAAAATGAAATAACTTATTTATCTGATTATGTAACAAATGTAACTCAATACGTATATAAAAAGGTATCATTACCAAGTCAAGAAAGTGGAGATTTAAATAGATATATAAATTTTTATCAAGTATTAAATCGGAGATAATGAAATAAAAAATAAATGGTTTGCAGATTGGAATGATGATGGAGCCTTAACACCAAGTGAGAAAATAGAAGATACAAGTTTATATGGGTTAAATACTATAGAGATTACGGAAGATTGTTCAGCTATAAAATATTATGTGCAATCATGGTTTTTTACAAGATGGGTAAATAGCATTTCAATAAGTGGAAATGGAACAATGGGATTTACTTATGAGGATATTTTTACAATAGATGAAGACAATGACCCGGGTAATCCAGAAAAAGATGAAACATCAGCATTTTATTTACACAAAAATCAAATAATACAAGAAGAAATAATGAAAAGCTTAGCGCAAGCAATACATACTTATAATCCAGATAGTGGTGAATTACCTAATTTAACGGGTGAAGAGTGGGAACAAATATTAGGAAATGTATCAGTAGTAAGCTTTTTACAAGGAATTCCAATAGGTTTTAAAACATATAATAGTTATGCAATTGCAACAAGTACAAATAATAGAGAATATGTAGATCCGAATGAAATCTACTTCTTAAACAATAAAGATTCAGATGAGTATTATCATAGATGTCAATGTAATAAAACAATAAAAAGAACTGATAATATGTATAGTTTCACAGGATATAAAAGTGTAGATTTTGTTGAAAATAAATATATAACAAAAGATGCAGGTACTGGAGAAGAAAACACAAAATATTATTTTTTACATAACAATGGAACAGAAGCCTCAATGGCATGTTATTACTGCTTAGTAAACAGAGCAAATCTTGAAGAAACTGATGATGATAAAATGAATGAGGCCTATACAATAGCTTACGACACAGCCTTAGCAAGAGAACGCTACAGAGCAAAACAAGATGTAACAATATCAAAAGACAAAGCAGTGTTTAAGGTTAAAAAATATGTTTCTCCAACTAGTGGTTATACAATCGGTGATACAATTACATGGAAAATAGAAATCTCTAATGTAGGAACTTTCCCAGGAAAAGTAATTATATTTGATTCTATTTTAGAAGGACAAGACTATATAGGATATAGTTTTAATGGTACAACTGAATCTGTTGATGTAAATTCGGATTCTTTAAAAATAAAAACAGGTATGATAGATGCCGGAGCAACGTGTTTATTAGAAGTTAGTGTAAGAGTTACTAAAATAGGAACATTATATAATAATGTAATACTTAAATCTGAAGATGGAATTGACGATATAGATGGTGCATCTGCAAAAGTACAAGCAGAAAAAGAAGTAACAATATCAACAGGTAGTACAGAAGGAAAAAAAGCTAATGTAGTATTAGTGCTAGACGAGTCTACAAGTTTGAGAAATAGTGAGAAAAAGGAAATAAGAGAAGCTTCTAAACAATTTATTAATAAATTAAAGGAAGGTCTTGATTTAAATGGCGATGGTGACTGTGAAGATCCAGGTGAAATTCCAGGAATTGCAGAAGCTAATATTCATGTTATTGCTTATGCTCAGAATGCTAGTGAGATAACGGATTTGGACTCATACGGAGGTGGCTTAGGATCTGGATCTTTAAAAAGACGTTTTACAGAGGCCACAGGTTTTAGTACAAATTATTTAGGTGCGTTAATGGCAGCAGAGGGTTGCTTAGAACAATCTGTTAAGGCTTCAGATGATGATACAAGACAACTTTATGAAAATTATATTATTTTTATGAGTGATGGTGGTCCGACTGCAAATCAATGGCCTAGAGAGGAAAATATAGAAGAAATAGAGACAAAATATAAAATCGTTAATCTATTCGTTAATTTTCTGATTGAGGCTATTAATTGGATTAAAGATGCAGGGGAAGATCTCGCAGCATTACTTATTGGTTCATGGTATGAATGTTTATGGGTTGATGAAGATAGCTATTGGGGTAATTCATTGCTTACAGACTTTTTGTATTTAGATATTGCTGGAATAAATAAAATGTGGAATGGAATTTTTGAAAATGCAAGTGATGATTATGTAGAAGCTGTTTGGCAGTTTAATTGGGAAGCATTAGAAGGTACTATATTTGAAAGTGAATGGACATATTCTGTTATTGGAATAATGCCTAAAGTACATGACTTAAAAACTTTAGATAGTGTTAAAGCAAGTGCAGGTGATCCTGAAGGGTCAAAAGATTTAACTCAAAGTCAAATATATACAATATTCTATGAGCCACGTTCAATATTCCAAAGTACGGAGAATATAGCTGAAAGATTAGAATCAACAGAGGATAACGATAATGCTAGATTTTATGGATTGCAACGAATGGCAACTGGAGGTGTAGCTACGGAGAAAGATGGAACAACTAAAGTACATAGAGGAAATGATGATTATGGATATAAAGAAGGAAGACAATATTCTTTTAGATGTGAATCAATTGACAATTATGAAAAACAAGAAGAGAAAATTGCAGAAGTTTTTGATCAAATAGCTAAAGACATACAAGGAACTGTAGCTGTACCTTCACCTAAAGAAACTGTAAATGGAATACTTACATTAGATAAACATCAATATCCAATAACAGACGTAATGATAGGCTCAAATAAACTTTCTGAAATAGATGTCAATGAATTAAACAAAATCAACGAAGATTTATTAGAAAATGAGGGGAAATTAGATATAAATGAATATACACACTTAAGAACATCAGAAGAAATTACAATAATATATTAATCATTAACAAAAAGTCGATTAGCAAATTATCTAATCGACTTTTTTAATTTATTTGTAAAAGTTCAAAATGAATTAAAAAATATAAAATGGTTATCCTATTTTTAGGGTGACCATTTATGAATTTATTAAAAAAAATTTTACTAATTTTTTGTTTGTTAATAATATTAGTATATGTAACAAACATTACTTCTATACCGAGTCAAATTGTTTTGTTTGAAGGTGAAGAGTTAAATTTAGGAACAGTGTATGGAGTAACAGTAAAAGAAAATAATTTTCAAAAACAAATAGTAAAAACTTCAAATAATTTAAATAATAATGAAACAATTACATTAAGTTTGTTTAATACTATTGATGTAAAAGACGTTAAAGTAGATACTATTCCAAGAACAACAGTAGTTCCATTAGGAAATACTATAGGATTAAAACTATATACCAGTGGAGTTTTAGTTGTAGGATTAACAGAAGTAAATGGTATAAAACCATATGAAAACACAGGAATAGAAGAAGGAGATTTAATAGTTTGTGTAAATGGAATAGATGTTACGACAACTGAAGAATTAACGGAATGTGTAGATAAAAGCAAAGGAAAAAAATTAGAAATAACTTATATAAAGGATGGAAAAGAACACACTACAAATATGACTGCCACAAAAACATCTTCAAATGAATATAAATTAGGATTATGGGTTAGAGATGGAGCAGCAGGAGTTGGAACAATAAGCTATTATGAACCATCGACAGGAATGTTTGCAGCATTAGGACATGGAATAGTTGATGTTGACACTGAAGAATTAGTTACAATATCAAAAGGGACAGTAGTAACAACAAATGTTACAGAAATTGTTAAAGGAAAAGAAGGTACACCAGGAGAAATAAAAGGAACAATAATAAATGGACTTGAAGTAGGAAAAGTAAATGACAATTCAGAATTTGGAATATATGGAACACTTACAAATCTATCTTCTTTAAACATAAACAACCAAGAACAATACGAAGTAGCATTAAGAGATGAAATAAAAGAAGGCAAAGCAGAAGTCATAATAAACTTAGAAGACGGAGCAAGAAAAAAATATGAAATAGAAATTACCAAAATATATAAAAACAATAACAATGACAACAAAAGTATGATAATAAAAGTAACAGATGAAGAACTATTAAACTTAACAGGAGGAATAATACAAGGAATGTCTGGAGCGCCAATAGTACAAAATGGAAAATTCATAGGAGCAGTAACACATGTACTAGTATCAGACCCAACAACAGGCTATGCAGTATTTGGAGACTTAATGGTAAAACAAATGAGAACAGCAAAATAATATTAGTAAACACCATTGGGGACGTATTTTTTTGGTGATTACATCATATAAATTTCGACAATTTTTTTATTATAACTATGATAAACTAATAGATATATTTAATTCTATTAGTTTATTTTTTTCTAGGAGGTTTTTATGCCGCGTTTATCAAGAATAAGTTCAGAAGGTAATTTTTTTCACGTTATGTCCCAAGGGATAAATAAAAATTTTATATTTAAAGAAGAAACAGAGATAAAGAAGTACATATATATTATGTATGATTTAAAAGAAGAGTATCATATAGAAATAATAGCTTATTGCATTATGAGTAATCATGCACATTTATTATTAAAGATTAATTCAATAGAAGAGTTGAGCTCATATATGCATAAATTAAATGCAAGATTTGCACAGTATTATAATAAAAAGAATAACAGAGTAGGGTTTGTATTTAGAAATAGATTTAAAAGTGAAGCTATAAGAGATGAAGAACATTTATATAATTGCATAAGTTATATTTTTTATAATCCTGTTAAAGCAAAAATATGTAAAAGACCAGAAGAATATAAGTTTTCAAATTATAAAACATTTAAAAATAAGCAATATATAACTGAAAATAAATTAGAAAATAATTTCATTGAGGTATATGAAAATTCAGATGAAAAGTGTGAAATTATAGTAAGAAATTTTTTAAAAGAAAAAGGAATAACTATTTCAAATGTAATGGAAGATATTGACTTAACAGAGAAATTAGTATCTTATTTACATAGTCATAATATTTCACTTAGATGCATGGAAAGAGTTTTGAAAATTAGTAGAAGAAAGATAAATGATTGTTATGATAATTATTTGAAGTCACCAAAATAATACGTCCCCATTGGTGCTTAAAGACAAATTGACACGTTATGTAAAGTGTGATAAAATATTATATGTACATTTGCGCTAGTTGGCCATTTGTAGAGGGAAAACTATTCTATATATGAAAGGAAGTGTTTTATTGAATTACGAAAAAATGGGAGTAAAGGAGAAACGGCAACTCCTTTTAGCATCCCCAACCAAAAGATATGTAAGCTATGAAGAAAGTAAATATAAAATAAATGCTTATTTTATTCATTCTAACAATATTCAGGAGTGCTATAGGGAACGGATGGTTTCATTTATTCCTATGTTACCACTTTTGGAGGAGCAAGTTCGAATTGAAGAAGCGGATTATATTTTATATTCTCATGCTTATGCTCGATGTGAAGATATGTCGCATGTAGTCATAAAGGAGCTTAAATATCTTGACAGTATCAGAAAACCCGGAGCTGAAATAATAGTCGTTGGAAAGGCGGCTAATGCCGAAAATTTGTTAAATGGTTCTATAAAAAATATCACTTTTTGGATGAGCCATTTTACTGAAAAATTAGGCAAAAAATTCGGATTCGATATTAGAGAGCAATATTTTGTATATGACGATGAAGAAGATCATTTAGCAATATGGACTGTTGATGGTTGCATGCAAAAATGCAATTTCTGCAGAAGGACATATATGCATATTCCGTTTGAAAGTATTCCTTTGGATATTATCAAACAGAATTTGGATTATTTCAAAAATAATGCCCCTGAGAAGATGAGGAATATCAGCCTGCGAGCAGAAAATCTTACTGAATACGGTATCGATATCTATGGAAAACAATGTTTAGACGAACTCATAGATTTAATTGAGAGCTATGATGAAGTTGAAACTCTTGATTGTCCCATTGGATTATGTATTGGTGAGATAACTCCTGCTATTAAAAATTCATTATGTAAATCGAAAAAATTAAACGCGATTTCTTTGAATTTGGAAGCTGGTACTGACAGACTTCTTAAAGTTATTGGGAAGAAACATTCTATTGAGGATGCAATAACTCTATATCATGACTTAAGAGAAACTCACCCTGAAATCCATATGAGAACTACAGTCATGATAGGTTTGCCAACTGAAACAATGACAGACGTATATGCACTTGCAGAACTTATTACAGTTACACAGCCGGACTACGTACTTTGTAATTATTATGTTTGCGCGCCTAAACATCCTCTTGCTAATTTTGAACAAATGACTGAATCATTAAGAGAGTATCATTTAAAGATATTCTTAAAACATATCGGAGATACTTTTCAAAGAAATGTGGTTGTTAGTCATGAAAGAATTTTCAAGAATAAGAAGTCCAGGAAAGTTATTAAAATGATGGAAGAGTTAAAAGAATCTAATAAACATCAAGATTTCCCTGGATATTTTAAATTCCAAACGAGGTATAAAATAATAGAATAGTTTTCCAAAATAAGAACCGAGTAGAAGAGTTGTTACACTTTTGCTCGGTTTTCCCTATATAATAAAACGAAAAACCGGTGGGCAAAAGCCCACCGGTTCTCTGCAATTTAACAATTTTGACAGATAAGGATTACAAGCTGCCCAGCAGGATAAAGTAACCAAACCCATTTGCGAAGATAGTCTTTTTTTAGTTTGAAAACAGTTTCAAGTCCGATGATAAAATCGGAAGCTAAAAACCATAAAGCACCTATCCACGCCCATGATTTTGCACTATAACTGTAGGAACAAATTGTTACGAAATTAAATCCAATTACTAAAATATAGAATCCAAAGACTCCTATCATTACAGGACTTAATTTTTTACCTTTTATGCAAACAGCTGCAACGATCAAAAAGCAAATCATGAATCCAATTGCTATATATGTGCCAGGGTTAAAATATGCATACGAATTTGCTATAATATTTTTAATGTATGCAATAGCGTAGAACGCATGTCCAACCATAAAAGCTCCAGCTCCAGTATATAAAAGAGCGTGAGGCCTTTTCTCAATGGGCAATAAATTCAAGCATACGTCGCCAAGGGAACACAATGCCATTGCACCAAGACAAAATGATGTGCTGGGCCATTCCGGACGTTCCATACGAATAAGAAAGGCGAAAGCAAGTAAACAAAAACTGATAAAAAGTTTTGTGTAATTGCTTATAAGCGGAATCCATGTAAGAGTTACAAATTCCTTAAGCCGTCTTTTGATTGTTTCAATTACCATTTTTTCAAGTCCTTTCATAATAAAATTTTTTAATGATAAAGATAACTGAAAATTTTGCCAAAAAAATTATACTACACATATCAATTTATGTCAACGCAAAAACTTATGAAACGACTTGTCAAATATATCAATATGATATAAAATAAGTTCGAGGTGTTGATTATGGCATGTATAATAGATGGAAAAGAATTAGCTAAAAAGATTAGAATTTCATTAAAAAAAGAAGTTGATGAATTAAAGGAACAAAATATTTTTCCAAAGTTAGCAGTTATTATGGTCGGGGATGACCCTAGTTCTAAAATATATGTTAGAAATAAAAGTAAGGCATGTGAAGAAGTAGGAATTGAATATGAAGAATACCTTTTAAGTGGAGAAACTACAATGGAAGAGTTAGTAGATTTAATTGAAAAATTAAATAATGACGATAAAATACATGGAATATTAGTTCAAAGTCCTATACCAAAACATTTAGATATTAATAAAGCTTTTAGAACAATAAACGAGAAAAAAGATGTTGATGGATTCCATCCAACAAATGTAGGAAAATTATGCTTAGGTCAAAATACATTTGTTTCTTGTACACCTTTTGGAATTATGAAAATACTAGAAGAATATAATATTGAAATTGAAGGAAAAAATGCAGTTGTAATAGGAAGAAGTAATATAGTTGGAAAACCTATGTTGCAATGTTTAATGTCTAAAAATGCAACAGTAACAGTTTGCCATTCCAAAACAAAAAATTTACCAGAAATCGTAAAAAATGCTGATATAGTAGTTGCAGCAATTGGAAAAGCAAAATTCGTTACAGCAGATATGATTAAAGAAGGTGCTGTCGTTATTGATGTTGGTATAAACAGAGGAGAAGACGGCAAACTTTGTGGAGATGTAGATTTTGAGAACATAGTAAATAAAGCTGGATATATTACTCCTGTGCCAGGTGGAGTTGGACCTATGACAATAGCTATGCTTATGAATAACATTGTAAAGGCTGCAAAAGAAATGTATAGATAATGGGGGATTATATTTTTGAGGGCTAAGGAAAGGATTTATTATGGAAGATATATACTGGATTTGGCTTTCAAGAATTCAAGAAATTGGACCAATAACTTGGATTAAATTATTAAAAAAATATAAAACTCCAAAACAAATATGGGAGACTTCAAAAGAAGATTTTATACAGGAAGGATTTAGTTCGAAAATAGCATGCGCTCTCACTAATGAAGAATACAGAAAAAATTTAGATAAATATATAGAGTATATAAAAAAGAATAATATTAAAATATTAAAAATATATGATTCGTTTTACCCAAACAAGTTAAGGCAAATATATGCACCACCAATAATATTATTTGCTAAAGGAAATTTAGAAATCTTAAATGAGCCTAGTATAGCAATAGTTGGATGTAGATATTCAAGTAGCTACGGAGAAAAGGTAGCAAAACAGTTTGCATATAAATTATCTAGTAAAAATATTAATATTATTAGTGGACTAGCAAGAGGTATTGATACATGTGCGCATTTAGGTTGTATGCAGTCAAAAGGAAAAACAATTGCAGTAATGGGATCAGGATTAGATATTATATATCCTGCTGAAAATAAAAATATTTATAATCAAATTATAAATAATGGCGGAGTTATACTTTCTGAGTATATTGTAGGTACAAAACCACTACCAGAAAACTTCCCTAGACGAAATAGAATAATAAGTGGATTATCAGATGGAGTTTTAGTTATAGAGGCTAAAGAAAAAAGTGGTACATTAATTACAGTAGATTTTGCATTAGAACAGGGGAAAGAAGTATATGTTGTACCAGGAAATATTGATAGCATAAATTCTTACGGAACAAATAGTTTAATCAAACAAGGAGCACAATTAATAACAAATGAAAATGATATATTAGAAAATATGAAATATATTGTAAAATAAAAATAAATGTAATATAATACAGTATATATTTAAATGGGGGGAATATTTAATGGAAAACAACAAAAATAATAATCCTATTAATAATGAACCAAATAAAACAAAACAATATAAGGTTGTTTCTAATAAGAAAAAGAGAAAAATAGGAAAAATAATAAAGAGAGTATTTTTAACATTATTATTACTTACAATAATTGGAGCAGGGGTTGGTTTTGCATTAATTTATGGAATTGCAAAAGATGCTAAATTAGACGCTCAAGATTTAGCTATTGAATATGAAAATTCAGTAGTTTTAGATATTGAAGGTAATGTGATTGCAAATTTAAGTGGAGATGAAAATAGAGAAATAGTTACTGTTTCAGAAATGTCTAAATATCTACCTAAAGCTTTTGTAGCAATAGAAGATGAAAGATTTTATGAACATGATGGAGTTGATATAAAAAGAACAGCTGCTGCAACAGGTAAGTATGTATTAAGCAAAATCGGAATAGGGTCAGCTGATTATGGTGGAAGTACTATAACTCAACAATTAGTTAAAAATTTAACTCAAGAAAAAGATAGAACTTGGAAAAGAAAAGTAAAAGAAATGGCAAGAGCTTATTATATAGAACAAGATTTATCTAAAGACCAAGTACTAGAATTATATTTGAATTTAATATTTTTAGGTGGAAATACATATGGTGTTGAAGTTGCATCAAATTACTATTTTAGTAAAAGTGCGAGTGATTTAACATTAGCAGAAAGTGCTTTCTTAGCAGGAATAAATAATTCACCAAATTCATATTCACCTTTTTCAACAGAAGAAGATGATATAAAGAAAGTAAAAAATAGAACAGAAACAGTATTAGATAAAATGTATGAATTAAAAGAACTTACAGGAATTACAGAAGAAGAATACAAGAGTGCAGTAGAAGAAGTAAAACAAGGTATTAAATTCCAAAAAGGTGTAATTACTGAAAATGTATATTCGTATCATACAGATGCGGCTATTACACAAGTAATAAAAGACTTACAAGAAAAAAATGATTGGACAGAAGAATATGCAAGATTATATGTAAAAAGTGGCGGATTAACAATTTACTCTACAGAAAATCCGGCTATTCAAACTGCAATGGAGGAAGAAGTTGCAAAAGATAAATATCAAATATCTTCTAGAAAAACTAAAGATGAAAATGGAAATTATGTTTCATCACAAGCTGCAATGGTATTAATTGATCATACAAATGGATATGTATTAGGATGTGTAGGTGGAACAGGAACAAAAACAGATTCGTTTGGATTAAACAGAGCTACACAATCACCAAGACAAACAGGTTCTTCAATAAAACCATTATTTGTTGCAGCAGGAGTACAAAATGGAACTGTTACAGCAGGAACAGTTTTTGATGATATACCAACAACTTTTGGCTCAAGTTATTCACCTAAGAACTGGAATCATTATAGAGGATTAATCCCAGTTAGATATGCTATAGAAACCTCACAAAATATTCCTATGGTAAAATTATTACAAACAATTACACCAGAATATGGTATAGAATTTTTACATAAATTAGGTATAACTTCTGTAACACAAGAGAAAGATGCTAATTTATCAGCTGCTTTAGGAGGATTAAGCCATGGAGTAAGTACATTAGAAATGGCAGGAGCATTTGCAACTATTGCAAATGATGGTAAATATATAGAACCAACTTTCTATACTAAAGTAGTAGATGCAAATGGAGATATTGTAATAGAAGTTGAACAAAGAGAAGAAGAAGTTATGTCTCCAGCAGCAGCATATGTAGTAAAAGAAATTTTAACACAACCTGTAAAAACTGGAACAGCATCATTCTGTGGTATTTCAGGTATAAGTGTAGCTGCAAAGACAGGTACAACTGATGACGATTTTGATAGATGGTTATGTGGTTTTACACCATATTATTCTGCAGCATGTTGGTTTGGATATGATGAAAATGAAGAAGTTAGATATAGTGGTAATCCAGCAGGTTCTATATGGGACGCTGTAATGACTTCAGCACATAATGGAAAAGAATCAAAATATTTTGCTAATACAAGACCAAATGGTGTTACATCAGTATCAATTTGTAAATGCTCAGGTAAACTTGCAACAGAACATTGTGCAAATGACCCGAGAGGAACACAAGTATATGGAGAATATTTTGTTGCTGGAACAGTTCCATCACAAAAATGTGATTCTCATGTTAAAGCAAGAATATGTAATGAAACAGGTCTTTTAGCAACAGAATTTTGTCAAGATGTTACAGAAAAAGTTTATATAACAAGACCAAATTCTGATACAAGTACATCATGGCAAAGAGCAAAAGATGCAGAATTCATGTTGACAATAAAAGATACATGTAATGTTCATACTCAAGAACTTGATAAGGTTGCTCCAGCAATAACATTAAAAGGTGCTGCTACTATAACATTAGAAGTTGGTGGAAAATATACAGAACAAGGAGCAACAGCAACAGATAATAAAGATGGAGATTTAACAAGTAAAATACAAATTTCAGGAACAGTTGATGTAACAAAAGCTGGTACATATAAAATTGATTATACCGTGCAAGATGCAGCAGGAAATAGTACTACGGTATCAAGAACTGTTGTTGTTAAGGAAAAAGCTGTAACTAAACCTGCTATTTCATTAAGAGGCGGAGAAGTTGTTATTTTAGAGTTAAATCAAGAATATTCAGAACCAGGATATTCAGCAACAGATAGTAACGATGGAGATTTAACAGATAAAGTTGAAGTTACTGGAGCAGATAAAATTGATGCATCAAAACCAGGCGCTGAATATACTATTACATATACAGTAAAAAATTCAAAAGGTGAAACTACTATGGTAAGTAGAAGAGTAAAAATAAAAGCAAGTGAAGTAAATGAGACTTAAAATAAAGGAGAGTTAAACTTTGGATATATATTTTTATAATACTTTAACAAAACAAAAAGAACTTTTTAAACCAATAGAAGGTAATACAGTAAGGTTATATAGTTGTGGACCAACAGTATATAAAGATGCAACTATTGGAAATATGAAATCATTCATATTTATGGATACATTAAGAAGACTTCTTAAATATAACGGATATAATTTGAAACATGCAATGAATATAACTGATGTTGGACACCTTGTTTCAGATGGAGATGAAGGTGAAGACAAAATGGTAAAAGCAGCAAAAGAGGAGAAAAAAACTCCTCTTGAGATTGCGGCTTATTATACAGAAAAATTCTTAATGGATTTTGACAGATTAAATATAGACAGACCAGAAATTATATGTAAAGCAACAGAACATATTGAAGACATGCAAAAGTTTGTTGAAAAGTTATTAGAAAATGGTTATGCATATGAAACTTCAACAGCAATATATTTTGATGTTTCAAAATTAGATAAATATGGACTACTTTCAGGAATAGATTTAAGAAACCAAAAGGCAGGAGCTAGAGTAGAAATTGATGAAGAAAAAAGAAATCCGTATGACTTTGCATTATGGATTAAAGCTCCAAAAGAACATATAATGAAATGGGAAAGTCCATGGGGACTATGTTATCCAGGATGGCATATAGAATGTTCAACAATGAGTAATAAATATTTAGGAGAAGAATTTGATATACATACAGGTGGAGTAGATTTAATTCCAACTCATCATGAAAATGAAATTGCTCAAAGTAAAGGTTGTACAGGAAAAATTCCAGCAAGATTTTGGATGCATTGTGAGTTCCTTTTAATTGATGGTGGAAAAATGTCTAAGAGTTTAGGAAATGCTTATTTAGTAGAAGATATAATAAACAAAGGATATGAACCACTAGCATATAAAATATTATGTTTTTCATCACATTATAGAAATAAATTAAACTTCACTTGGGATGCTTTAAGTAGTAGCCAAAAAACTTTAGAAAAACTAAGAGAAGGATATTCAAAACATAATGAAGGAAATGAAACTGTAAGTGAAGAAATAATAAACGAATATAGAAGCAAATTTATAGCAGCATTAAATGATGACCTAAATATGCCTATAGCTATGAGTGTAGTTTGGGAAGTTGTAAAAAATCCAATAAAATCAAAAGAACTTGCAAATTTATTATTAGAATTTGATAAAGTATTAGCAATCAATATCGATAAGCCAGTAGAGAACACTGAAATAGAATTACCAGAAGAAATCAAAAATTTAATAGAACAACGAAAAACTGCAAGAGAAAACAAAGACTGGGCTTTATCAGACAAAATAAGAGATGAATTAAAAGAAAAAGGATATATTGTAAAAGACACAAAAAACGGAATGGAAATTGAAAGAGTATAACTAAAATATGGGGGCAAGAAAGGTATTATGAATGAAAAGAAATTTGCCCCAAAGAAAAAGGATAAGATTAAAAGAATATGATTATTCTCAAGAAGGATATTATTTTATAACAATATGTACAAAAGATAGAAAAGAGATTTTAGGAAAAATAGATTGTAGGGGTCGCCGCCCTCGGCGACCCGCAAATGAAATTATCTGATAAAGGAAAAATTCTTAAAATCCATTTAGAAAAATATAATCAACAAGATGAATCGATATTAATAGATGAATATGTTATTATGCCTAATCATATACATTTTATAATTAGAATATCTAAACGGGTCGCCGAGGGCGGCGACCCCTACATTGTCAAAAATAATAAATTCATATAAATCAATTATAACAAGAAAGATCGGATATTCAATTTGGCAACGAAATTATTACGACCATATAATTAGAAATGATAAAGAATATTATAAAATAAAAGAATATATACAAACAAATGTTGAAAGATGGGAAGAAGATAAATATTGGCGGACGGCTGATAGCCGCCCCTACAATATTATTAATCAGTTATTGTTTAGGAGGAAAAAATGCCAAAGAGAGATAACTATATAAACTGGGATGAATATTTTATGGGAATAGCTTTACTTTCAGGAGAAAGAAGCAAAGACCCAAATTCACAAGTAGGAGCATGTATTGTAAGTCAAGATAATAAAATTTTATCAATAGGATATAATGGGTTTCCAGTAGGATGTTCAGATGATTGTATATCATGGGAGAGAGAAGGGAATTTTGCAGAAACAAAATACCCTTATGTATGCCATGCAGAATTAAATGCAATATTAAATTATACAGGAACAACAATAAGAGGAAGCAAAATATATGTTGCATTATTTCCGTGTAATGAATGTGCAAAAGCAATTATACAATCAGGAATAAAGGAAATAATATATTTGAGTGATAAATATGCAGATACAGATAGTGTAAAGGTATCAAAGAAAATGTTTGATATGAGTAATGTAAAATATACTCAATATAAATCAAGAGGAAATAAAATAACATTAGAATTGTAAAATAAAAAACTAACCAAAATTTATTGGTTAGTTTTTTATTTAGATTAAATATTAATATATAAGATTAAGATAAAAGTTATAGAGTAGGTGTAGGGGCGATTTTTATCGCCCGTTATTTGTATAATAGGAAAGTGCTAATTTTTTATTGATGTGTTACAGGTAGCCGTCGGATAGCCGTCCGAATGCAATGAGGTTACGGATATCACATGCTCTTGGGGTAAGGACGTTGACCCCTATAGTAATATTTGAATTTAGATGTAGGGGATGGAGTCCTCGATAGCCCGAGTAAAGGAAGTTTACCTTTCTTGTTTTATATAAAAAATAAGAATAAAAACATGAAAACTGGTTTACATAATTTTAAAAATGTGTTATAATAGAAACGAGGGATTTTTCTCTAAAATAAAAAAAGGAGTTGATTTTATGGAGATAATTCGCCATAAAACACAAAAGATGATTATAATAGCAATGCTAACAATAGTTATAATGTGCGTTTCAACACCAGCATTAGCAGCAGGAAAATTAGATTTAAAAAGTAATATGACAGTTACAAAGCTGAATGTAGAACAAAAATTAACAGCTAAATCTAATACAACAGGAAAATCAGTTTGGTGGTTTTCTTCCGATGCTAATACAATAAAAGTTGTAAATGGTGGAGTTGATAAATTGGGAAAAACATTTGTAAGATTTAAAGCTCTTAAAGAAGGTTCAGCTGACTTGATTGCAAAAGATGCAGAAAAAAATGGGAAGGAAGTTGCAAGATGTAAAGTAACAGTAGAATTACCAGATAGTGGTAAACAAAATTTTGAATTCACACAATGGAATATAGATTTACCCAAAAAGGATTTTGAAATGCCAGATTTAAATATAGATACATCGGGAATTGGTGATGCAGTAGAAAAAATAGGAGAATCTGGAATTTTAGAAAATCTATTTAAAATGATAACAGATGTAGTTACTAAATTAATGGAAGATTTAAAAGATATTAAAATAGATATACCAACAATAAATACTAATAATCCAACAGATAAACCTGATAAAGAAAATTTTAAACCAGAAATAAATGAAGAAGAAAAAACACAAGATGATGCAAAAAAAGAAAGTCCAGAGAAAGAAAATGAAGAACAAAATCCTACAGAAGAAGTTCAAACACAAGCAAATAATAAAAAATATAATGAAAGTTCATATAATAAAGAAAGATATAAGGAATTTAAACAAAACAGATCTGGTTGGGAAGCTAAAGCAAGATACGTATATGATGCATTAATTGCAGCTGGAGCAACTAAAGAAGGAGCAGCTGGAGCAGTTGGAAATATAACACAAGAGTGTAGATGGAATATTCATATAGCTTCTTACAGTAAAAAATATGGGTATCATTATGGAATGGTTCAATGGAGTGAAGGAAGATTTGCTAATATGAAGAAAAATTTAGGTAAAAAAGAAGACACAAAAATTACTAATATTAGCTTAGAAGAACAAACTGCTTTTATGATTAAAGAGTTAAAGAATGTTAAACAGTATAAAGAAGCATGGAATGTTTTAACAACTACAAATGATGTTATTGAAGCATCTGATGCATTCCAGAAAAAGTATGAAGTTTGTAGTGGACAAACATCAAATCGTAGAGAATTTGCAGTAGATTGGTACAATTATTTTAATGGTTATACTACATATTAATATGAAAATAAAACAGATAATTTTATTTATCTGTTTTATTTTTTTAATTTCATTTTAATTAACTCTTGTAAAAATGGACAAACTGTTATAAAATAAACAAACGTGGAGGTAGGTATGAAATTAGTTGATGATAGTAATAAAATAAGATATAAAGAATTCTTAGAAAAACACGAAAGATGTAACTTTCAACAATCATTAGATTGGGGAAAAGTAAAGACTTTTTGGAAAAATGAAGTTGTTTTAGCAGAAGATTCAGAAGGAAATATTATCGGTTCTATAAGTGTTTTAATTAGAAAAATTCCTGTTTTCGGCAATATCATGTATGCCTCAAGGGGACCAGTTTGTGATGTTCATGACAAAAATGTTTTAGATCAATTAACAAAAGGTTTAAAGGAACTTTCAAAAAAATATAATGCATTTGTTTTGAAAATTGAACCAGATGTAAAAAGTGATGATAAAGAATTTAGACAAATAGTTGAAGATTTAGGGTATAAAATTAAGGATGATGCAAAGAATTTTAATGAAGAAATTCAACCAAGATATGTTTTTAGATTAAATCTAAAAAATCAAACAGAAGATGAAATTTTTTCAGGGTTTCATCAAAAAACTAGATATAATATACGTTTAGCAACAAAAAAAGGTGTAACAATAAAAGAAGGAACAAGGGAAGATTTAAAAGATTTTCATAAAATTATGCAAATAACAGGTGAAAGAGATAAATTTATGATAAGACCTCTTTCATATTTTGAAAAAATGTATGATGAATTATATCCTAACCATATGAAGGTTCTTATGGCATATTATGAAGGAAAACCTATTTCAGGAATTATAGATATAATGTATGGAAATAAGGTTTGGTATTTATATGGTGCAAGTAGCAATGAACATAGAAATTTAATGCCAAACTATTTGCTACAATGGGAAGGTATAAAATACGCAATACAAAACAAAAAAGATGTATATGATTTTAGAGGAGTTTCAGGAGTGTTAGATGAATCACATCCTCAATATGGATTATATAGATTCAAAAAAGGATTTGGAGCAGAATTTACAGAATTCTTAGGAGAGATTTATATAGAATTTAAACCATTAAAATATAAAGTATATAAAATTTCTGAAAAAATGTACAAAAATTTAGCAGTTGCAAAAACAGAAATAAAGAAAATAATCAAAAAAGTAGGTAAATTAACAACTATAAATGGAGTTGTAAAACAATCACAAGAATAAGGAGTTTTTTGATTAATGAATACATTATTAATAAATAAAGAAGATTTAAGACATAATGTAAATATAATAAATAAATTGGCTAAGCAAACAGATGAAAACTATAAAATAATTGCTGTTGTAAAAGGAAATGGATATGGATTAGGTTTAGTAGAATATTCTAAGTTTTTAATAGACAACGGGATTGATTTTTTAGCTGTTGCAACTATAGAAGAGGCTTTAGAACTTAGAAAATCAGGAATAGAAGAAAAAATACTAATGTTATCAAGTACATCTATTAAAGAAGATATAGAAGCACTTGTTGAAAATGATATAATTCTTTCTATTGGTTCTAAAGAGACTGCAGAAATCGCAAATAATATAGGCCAAAAAATGAATAAAAATGTAAAAGCTCATTTAAAGATTGATACAGGAATGGGAAGATATGGTTTTTTATATAGTGAGCTAGAAGATATAAAAGATGTAATTGAAGCCAATAAAAATATTAAATTTGAAGGTGTTTTTTCTCATTTTTCTATAGCATATTACGAGAATAATAAATGGACAAAACAGCAATATCAAAATTTAATAAATGTTATAAATTTTTTAGAAAAAAACAATATAAATTTTGATTTCAAACATATTTGTAATTCAACAGGTTTTTTACTTTATAAAAATATGAGGCTGAATTGTGCAAGAATTGGTTCTGCTTTTTTAGGAAGAGCTGCAATAAATAATAATGGATTTAAAAGAATTGGTTATATAAAAACCAATATTAAAGAAATAAGAAATTTGCCAAAAGGATACAATATTAGTTATTTAAACACATATAAAACAAAAAAAGAAACTAGAGTTGGAATAATTCAAATTGGATATATTGATGGAATAAATATAGAAACTAGCCAAGATATGTTTAGATTTGTAGATAAATTAAGAACATTTTATCATGCGGCAAAAGATTTAATAAGAAAGAAAAAAATAACTGTTATGATAAATGAAAAAAGATATCCTGTATTAGGAAAAATTGGAATGTATCATATGGTTATTGATATAACAGATACAAATATAAAACTAAATGACGAAGTTTTATTAAATGTAAATACACTACACATTGATAGTAAAGTTAGGAGGGAGTTTGTATAGTGGAACAAATAAAGGTGCCTTTTTTTGTGAGATTAAAACGAGCTATATTTAATCCGGAGACATATTCTAATTTCATACTAGAAAAAACCAAAGAGGCTATAAAATATTTTTTTAAATTTCTAATCATTTTTTCAATCATAGTTTCAATTGTACAGACTATTGATTTTTACAAACAAGGAATAGGTGAAGAACAGTTAAATATATTAACAGATTATGGATTTGAAGAAGAATATATACAAGAATTTAAAGGATTTTATGAACAAACAAATGATGTTTATATTATCGCTATAGCTTTCATAGTAAATCTTATTTGTTCATATGTTATTTATGGAATATCTACATTATTAACTGCTTGCGTTTTTGGAGTTTTTGGATTAATAATAGCAAGAATTTGTGGAATTAAATTAAAATTTGGAAAAGCTTTTAATTTAGCAATATATTCAATAACTCTTCCTACAATTTTACTTGCTATATATATGATTTCAAATATATTGTTTGAAATAGAAATTAAATATTTTTCTTTGGCATATGATGCAATAACATATATTTATATAATTACAGCAGTACTGATGCTAAGAGCGGATTTAATAAAACAAAAAATCGAATTAACAAAAATAATTAAAGAGCAAGAAAAAGTAAAAGAAGAGGCTGAAGAGAAAGAAGAAAAAAAAGAAAAGAAGAAAGACGAAAAAGATGAAAATGACGAATTAAATGGAGACGAAGAACCACAAGGTAATAAGGCGTAAAGCTACAACGAATAAAACATGTAGGGGCGATTTTAATTTCCCGAACTTTGAAGAAATTACTAAAAGAAAGGAAGAAAAAAATGAAAGATAAACCAAAGAATAAAAATAATAAGGATAAATTTTATTATTTACTAGCATTTTTAGTTGCAATAATATGTTTTGCATGTGTATTTTTTATTGTATTTAATCAAAACAAGGATAAAAAGGAACAGGAAAAAGATTTAGCATATACAGAACTTATTAAACAGATAGATGAAGGCTCTATTGAAAAAATAGAAATGACAACAGGAAGCACAACTATAAAAGTTAAATTAAAAAATGTTGAGGAAGAAGAAAAAGTAATAATTCCAAGTACTCAAGCATTTGTTGAACTTATACAAGAAAAAGTTAAAGAAGGAAATGAAATAGAACTTATACAAAATAGTCCAAATATATTTTTGAAAATAACAGATACTTTGGTTACATTCCTTCCAACTATAATAATATGTATACTTTTTATAGTAGTATTAAAAATGCAAGGTTTAGGAGATAAAGGCAAAGTTTATGATGGAGAAAAAGGTACAAAAACAAATGTTAGCTTTAAAGATGTTGCAGGATTAGACGAAGAAAAACATGAGTTAATAGAAATTGTAGATTTCTTGAAAGAACCAAAAAGATTTCATGAAATGGGAGCTAAAATTCCAAGAGGTATTTTATTATGTGGCAAGCCAGGAACAGGAAAGACATTGATTGCTAAGGCAATAGCAGGAGAAGCTGGAGTTCCATTTATTTCAATGAGTGGTTCAGAATTTATAGAAATGTTTGCAGGATTAGGTGCATCACGTGTAAGAAAATTATTTGAAAAAGCTAAAAAAATATCACCATGTATTATTTTTATAGATGAAATTGATGCTATAGGTGCAAGAAGAACTAATGCAAGTGGAGCAGAAAGTGAAAATAACCAAACATTAAATCAATTATTAGTGGAAATGGATGGTTTTGATACTGAAGAAACTATAATAGTTTTAGCAGCAACAAATAGACCTGAGATGTTAGATAAAGCTCTTTTAAGACCAGGAAGATTTGATAGACAAATTACGATAGCAGCACCAGATGCTAAAGGTAGAGAAGAAATTTTAAAAATTCATGCAGAAAATAAGAAGTTTAGCAAAGATATAGATTTTAAAGATATTGCAAATGATACTGCAGGTTTTACAGGAGCTGAACTTGCAAATGTATTAAATGAGGCTGCTATAATAGCTACTACTAAAAAACACAAAAGTATACTTATGCAAGATTTAGAAGAAGCTGTAAAGAAAGTAACTGTCGGTTTAGAAAAACATAGCAGAGTAATTTCTGACAAAGATAAAAAACTAACAGCATATCATGAGGCAGGACATGCGATAGTAAGTAAATTTTTAGAAACACAATTTGAAGTAAAAGAAGTTTCAATTATTCCAAGAGGTTTAGCTGGTGGATATACAATGTACAAAACAAATGAAGATAAGTATTATGTTTCAAAAACTGAAATGGAAGAAAAACTTGTAGCTCTTTTAGGCGGTAGAGCAGCTGAAAAAATTGCTTTAAATGATATATCAACAGGAGCAAGTAATGACATTGAAGTTGCAACACAAGTTGCTAAAGATATGGTTACAGTGTATGGTATGAGTGACAGTATAGGTCCAATAAATTTACAAACAAAAGAGCCATATGAACAACTAAGTTTTGGAGAAAATATCAATGATGTTATAGGAAGCGAAGTAAAAAGATTAATAAATATAGCGTATAAAACAGCACAAGAAATTTTATTAGCAAATATGGATAAATTACACAGCGTAGCAGGAAGATTATTAGAAAAAGAAGTAATATCAGCAGAAGAATTTGAAGAGTTTTTCAAATAGAATTACAAAGAAATAAGGTTAGATTTTAATCTAACCTTATTTCTTTGCCATTTAAATAATTCAATATTCCACTATCAGTTTTAAAATTAAATTTTAATTTATAAGCACATAAGTCCTGTGTTGATTTTTTAAATTTTTTATTAATTTCATTTTTTCCATATTTTCCATCACCTATAATAGGAGAACCAATATGTGCTAAATGAGCACGTATTTGATGAGTTCTTCCAGTGTGAAGATTCACTTCAAGAGTAGCTGTATTTTTTGAATAATCTTTTTCTTTTATAGTATATTCTGTAATGATTTTTTGATAACCTTTTTTTAATGTATTGGAAATATATACTAAAGATTTTTTTGTATCTTTAAAAAGGTAAGCCTCCAAAATTTCGTGTTTTTTAGATGGAATACCGTAGACTGTACATAAATAAACTTTTTCAATTTCTAAATTTTTGAATTTTTTTAGAAGAATATCCAAAGCTAAAGTATTTTTAGCAAATAAAACTAAACCAGATGTATTCCTATCTAATCTATGACAAGGAGAAATATCATCATTAGGAAAGAAAGTAGTTACATAGAAGGTCAAATCTTTTTCGTTATTTTTACTAACGACCTCGATTCCGATGGGTTTATTTATTATAACTATATTTTCATCATCATAAACAATTTTTAAATCAAGTTTTTTATAAAGAAAATCATCGGTAATATAAATTGTAACATTATCATTTTCTTTTAATACTACATTTTCAGTTATACGTGTATTGTTAATAATAATATCTTTTTTCCTTAGAGCTTTATATATTGTATTTATAGTTAAACCATCAAACGTATCTAGTAAAAATGATGACAATTTTTTATTATTATATTTTTTATTTACAACTAATTTTTTCATAAATATATTATATAAATTTCCTTGCATTTTGTAAATAAGTATGCTAAAATAATTAAGTCAATTTAGATGGAGGTAATAAAATGAATATAGTAGAAAATGTATTAATAATAGTTTATGCAATATTATCAATAGTATTAATTGCGGTATGTTTAATGCAATCAAAGGATGATGAAGGAGCATCAGCAACAGTAGTTGGAGGAAGTTCATCAGGAAGTTTCTACGAAAAAAATAAAGGTAGAACAAAAGAAGGTAAATTAAAAAAATGGACAATTATTTTAGGTATAGTTTATATCATACTTACAATTGTATTAGGAATTGTATATATGTTGTAATTAAAAATAAATGATAAAAAAAGCAGATGTATTTATACATCTGCTTTTTTGTTCTTGACTATCAAATACTAACGTTACTGTCCAGACTCCAATTTAAAAATGCAGAGTATATGTAGGGGCAATTTTAATCGCCCGAATTTTAATATAATTTTTAAGGCATCATCTGAATGTATAGAATAATTGTAGGGGTCGCCGCCCTCGGCGACCCGTTCTTCAAAGGAATTTATACATAATAATTAATAATGTCAAATTTGATTTACAAATTTTGTTTTATGAGCGGAAGATTTTAGTTCATATGTTTTTCAATTTATAGATTGCGGGTCGCCGAGGGCAGCGACCCCTACAACGTTTGAAATAAATTTTACAATATGATTCCAAAATCCAACCACCAAATTCAATTATATCTTTACTTTTACAAATTATAATAGTATAATAAGCATGTTAAAATAAAGTAATATATGAGGTGGGATATGGAAAATAAGAAATTATTTGAGCTTGCAAAAAAGTTTAAAGTTTCAGGAGAACCAACAGACATAAAATTAATTGATAGTGGACATATAAATAAAACATACAAAGTTATTTTTGAAGAAGAAAATAAAAAAGACACATATATTTTACAATATGTAAATACAAATGTATTTCCTAATTTACCAGAATTAATGAATAATATAAAAAAAGTTACAAGTTATATAAAAAATAAAGCAACAGAATGTAATGAAGACATTTCAAGAATTACTATAACTATGAAAGACACAGTAGATAATAATCCTTATGCAATTTGTGAAAATAATTGGCGTATGGAAGATTTTATAGATAATACTACTACATATTTATCTACAGAAGATTTAAATATTTTGTATGAAGCAGGAAAATCAGTTGGTACATTCCAGAGATATTTAGATGGATTTCCAGCAGATGAATTATATGAAATAATTCCAAAATTTCATTATACACCTAATAGACTTAATCAATTAATGGATGCCATTAATAATGAAGAGAATAAAAAATTAAGACAAGAGCGATTTGAAAAAGCAAAGGAAGCAATAGAATTTTTAACAGATGTTAAAAGAACAAGTAAAGCAGGAGCTATTACTTCTAAATTAGGAACAAAAGAGGTTCCTTTAAGAGTAACTCATAATGATACAAAATTAAGTAATATTTTATTTGATAAAAATACAAATAAAGCAGTTGCATTAATTGATCTAGATACAGTTATGCCAGGCGCAATAGCTTATGATTTTGGAGAAGCTATAAGAACTGGAATTGTAACTTCAAAAGAAGATGAACAAGATTTATCAAAAATATATGTTGATATAAATAGATTTGAAGCGTTTACAAAAGGCTTTTTAGAGAAAACAAAAAGTATCTTAACTAAAGAAGAATTAGAGATGCTTCCTTTAGGAGCATGGATGATGACATATGAAAATTCAATGAGATTTGTCGCTGATTATTTAAATGGAGATACATATTTTCATGTAGATGAGAATATACCAGACCATAATTTAGTAAGAGCAAAAGCTCAAATTGAAATTATAAGACAAATGGAAGAAAAACAAGAAGAAATGGAAGGAATGATAAAAAAATATGGATTATAAGGATTTAGCAAATTTAATTTTCCCAGATGCAAAACCAGTTGAATATTATGAAGAAAAATATCCTGAAAGGAATTTACCAGAAGGAGCTTTAGTTACAAGATTTGCTCCAAGTCCAACAGGATTTATACATATTGGAGGATTGTTTGGTAGCATTATAGACCAAAAATTAGCTAAACAAACAGATGGTGTATTTATATTAAGAATAGAAGATACAGACCAAAAAAGAGAAATTGAAAATGGAATAACACAAATAGTAGATAGTTTAAAAGATTTTGATATTGTAGCAGATGAAGGTATGACATCTGAAAATACTGAAAAAGGAAACTATGGACCATACAAACAAAGCGAAAGAAAAGATATTTATCAAGCTTATGCAAAATGGCTAATTGAGCAAGGTTTAGCATATCCATGTTTTTGTACACCAGAAGATTTAGATGAAATTAGAGGAAAACAAGAGGTTGCAAAAATAAGACCAGGATATTATGGAATATGGGCTAAATGTAGAAACATTCCTTTAGATGAAGTGGTAGAAAGAATAAAAAATGGAGAAAAATGTATCATTAGATTTAAATCACAAGGAAGAGAAGATAGAAAAATAAAACATAAAGATTCTATTAAAGGAAACATAGAATTCCCAGAAAACGACCAAGACATAGTAATAATTAAAGCTGATGGTCTTCCAACATATCACTTTGCGCATGCAGTAGATGACCATTTAATGAGAGTTACGCAAGTTATTCGTGGGGATGAATGGGTTTCTTCAATTCCTTTACATTTAGAATTATTTAAAACATTAGGATTTAAACCACCTAAATATGCTCATACTGCAACAATAATGAAAGATGATAATGGAAGCAAAAGAAAAATAAGTAAAAGAAAAGACCCTGAAGCAGCAGTGAGTTATTATCATGAACAAGGAATTCCAGTTCAAGCAGTTAAAGAATATTTATTAAATATTGCAAATTCAAATTTTGAACCATGGAGAAGAGCTAATAAAGATGCTTCAATGGATGAATTTGAATTACAATTAAATAAAATGAATGTAAGTGGAGCAGTTTTTGATATGGTGAAATTATTAGACATTTCAAAAACAGTTATATCAAAATATGATGCAGAAGAAGTATATAATAAAGCATTAGATTGGGCGAATAGGTATGATGAAGAATTAAAGAATATGTTAGAGTCTAATGTTGAATACAGCAAGAAAGTTTTAGGGATAGAACGTGGAAATGTTAAACCAAGAAAAGATATTGCTAAATGGTCTGACTTAAAAGATTCAATTATATATATGTATGAAGATAAGTTTGAAACAGCTTATGAATTTCAAAAAATAAATGCTCAAGAAGAAATAAAAAGTATTTTAAAATCATATATAGAAAATTATTTTGATATTAATGATGATAAACAAAAATGGTTCGATAAAATGAAAGATGTAGCAGAAGAATTTGGTTATGCAAGAGAAGTAAAAGAATTTAAAGCAGAGCCAGAAAAATACAAAGGACATGTAGGAGATATAAGTACTGTAATAAGAGTTGCAGTAACAGGAAGATGCAATACACCAGATTTATATGAAATAATGCAAGTGTTAGGAGAACAAACAGTTAAACAAAGAATTCAAAAGGTGTAATTAATGATATTTATAAAGATGTAGGGGCGGCTATCAGCCGTCCGTTTTATTTGAAATGTAATAATCCTTTTAAAATACGCATACAATTAGATAGCATATTTTAGGAGGATTTTTTATGTTTTATATAGTAAATAAAGAAAGAATTGTATCATGCGTAATCGCATTAAGTACAATTTTGATTTTGTTTTTAATGGCCACAGTTGTACCTGCAAAAGAACCAAATACAGTTACTACTTCTACAAAAGAAAAGAGACTTTTGCCTATATATAGCGTAGATACTGAGGAAAGCAAAGTTGCGTTAACTATAAATTGTGCTTGGAGTGCAGAAGATGTGGACTTAATATTAGAAACATTGAATAATAATCAAGTGAAATGTACATTTTTTATGGTAGGTGAATGGGTAGGAAAAAATCAAGAAGCGGTAAAGAAAATTTTTGATAATGGGCATGAAATAGCAAATCATTCATATAGTCATCCACATGTAAATAATTTAAGTTATGATAAAAATGTAGAAGAAATTAACAAGTGTAATAATCTAATAGAAAAGGTTACAGGACAAAGACCTACTTTATATAGAGGACCTTATGGAGAATATAATGATACTGTAATACAAGCTGCAACAGATGCAAATAATAAAACAATACAATGGTCAATTGACTCTCTAGATTGGCAGGGATTAACAGGAGAACAGATGTGGGCAAGAATCAGTGAAAAACTAGAAAATGGAAGTATAATTTTAATGCATAATGGAACTGAAAATACGGCACTTAGTTTAGATATGCTCATAAAAAACATCAAAGGAAAGGGATATAAATTAGTTACAGTTTCAGACTTGATTTATCAGGAAGATTATAGTATTGATAATAATGGAGTACAGCAAAAAAATTAAATATTGTAAGCACCAGTGGGGACGTATTTATTTGGTGACTATTTAATAGTCACCAAATAAATACGTCCCCACTGGTGCTTACAATATTTTGTGAAAAAAAGTTTATGTCAAGTATTGCAAAATTATAGAAGATAATATATAATGTACGTGGTTATTTTACAAATGTTACAATAATATTATTTATGTGTGACATTTATGTGTTTTCTATTGACTTATTTTAAATTTGAAATAAAATATACTTGTTTAGAAGAGGCTTGAAATATGAGAGTTATAAGCGGAAAAGCAAAAGGAAAAAAATTAAGTTCTTTAGAAGGACTTAACACAAGACCAACTTTAGACAGAGTAAAAGAGGCTTTGTTTAATATAATACAATTCGATATTGAAGATAGTATAGTACTAGACTTGTTTGCGGGAAGCGGAGCACTTCGGAATAGAGACATTAAGCAGAGGTGCAAAAGAAGTTTGGTTTTGTGATAATTCTTATACAGCAATAAAGTTTATAAAAGATAATTTAAAAAATACAAATTTAGAAGAAGATAGTAATATTATAAACAAAGATTTTGTACAAGCACTAAAATATTTAGCTAAGGAAAATAAGAAGTTTAATATTATTTTTTTAGACCCTCCATATAAAACTGATTTTGGTGCAAAAGCAATAGAACAAATAATAGAATTAAATTTATTATCTAAAGATGGAATAATAATATTAGAAACTGATGATAAAAATAAAAAAGAAGAAATCCTAAGAAAAAATGATATAGAGATATTTAGCGAAAGAGAATATGGTAAAGTATTACTCATATTTATTCGAAAGGGGTAAATAAAAAAATGGAAATTTTTACATTATTAGAAACATTAGAAGATATTATGGAAAGAAGTAAAAGTATACCTTTTACAGAAAAAGGAATTGTTGATAAAGATGAAGTATTAGAGATAATCAAAGAAATCAGATTAAAACTTCCTGACGAATTGAAACAAGCTAAATGGGTAAAAGAAGAAAGAGGACGTATTTTACAAGAAGCTCAAAAAGAAGCTGATGGAATTGTGAAAGAAGCTGAAAATAGAATAATAGCTATGATTGATGAACATGAAATTACAAGGAAAGCATATGAACAAAAATCTGAAATAATTGAAACTGCTAATGAAATGTCTAGAGAAATTACAAAAGGAACAAAAGAATATGCAGACAGTATATTAGCAAATATTGAAACAGCAATAAATAATGTTTATACAACAATGAATGAAGCAATGAAAACAATTGAAAACAACAGAAAAGAATTAAAATAAGTTGGAAGTCAGAATTATGGGGGTCATAAATAAAAATATTGATTTCCTAATTCTGATTTTTTTATTGTAGAAGGAGAAAACAAATGGCAAGAGGAAGAAGAAGTAAAAAGAAAAGTCATAATATAGATTTACAAGTAGTTTCTTTAATAATTATAAGTATTTTATTGGGAATTTTAATATATGCAAGAACTGGTTATATAGGTGAGCATTTAAGTCCAATATTAGGTGGAATAATTGGATGGATTAAATATATTGTACCTATTGGAACTTTTATTATTGCATTATATGTAGCTTATGGAGAAGGTAGTCAGGGAATTAAGAAAAAGCTTGTTCCTTATATAATTTTATTGATTTGTATATCTGTAATAATAACAGTATTTCAAATTATGACTTCAGGATTAGTATTGCCAGATGGATATCAACAATCAATAGTTTATGCATATGAACAAGGCACAAATAATATTGGTGGAGGTGCAGTTGGAGTTATATTTGCAATACCTTTAATTGCATTAATTGAAAAAGTTGGAACAATTATATTATGTATAGGAATATCAATAATAACATTAATATTTATTTTAGGTATAAGTCCAGCAGAAATTTTAAAACAAAAATTAGAAGAGATTAAAGAAAACAAAGAAAATAGAAGAGAATCTTATAAAGAACATTATAAAGAAGAAAAAGAAGATAAGAAAAAAGAAAAGACTGAAAAAATAAAGAAACATGATAAAAAATATGAAGAAATTATAGAAGATAAAATAGACGATAAAGTATTAGAAGACCAAATTAATATAAAAATGGCTAGTGAATCATCATTATTTAAAGAACAAGAGGAAGTAAAAGAAGATAAATCAAAACAGGTTTTAGTTTTAGAACATGCATTGACTGTAGAAGATGAAAATTATGAATTTCCTCCTATGAATTTTTTGAAAGATGGACAAGGTTCAAACTCAAGAGGTGGAAAAAAATTAGTTACTGAAACTGCAAATAAGTTACAAAGAACATTATATAATTTTGGAGTTTCTGCAAAAGTAGAAGATGTTTCAGTGGGACCAACAATTACTAGATATGAATTAAAACCTGCAGAAGGTGTAAGAGTAAATAAAATTGCTAATCTAGCTGATGATATTGCATTAAATTTAGCTGCAGAAACAATAAGAATTGAAGCTCCAATACCAGGAAAACAAGCTGTTGGTATAGAAATTCCAAACAAACAAAAAGAGGTTGTTGCATTAAAAGATATTATTGCAAGTGATGCATTTAAAAATGCAAAATCTAAAATCTCGTTTGCTTTAGGAAAAGATGCTGCAGGTGAACCTGTTGTAACAGATATTGCAAAAATGCCTCACGTTTTAATAGCAGGAAGTACAGGTTCAGGAAAGAGTGTTTGTATAAATACATTAATTACAAGTATTATATATAAGGCAAAACCAAGCGAAGTAAAACTTGTTATGGTTGACCCTAAAGTTGTAGAATTATCAGTTTATAATGGAATTCCTCATTTATTAATTCCAGTTGTAACGGATCCTAAAAAAGCTGCAGGAGCATTAGCATGGGCTGTTCAAGAAATGGTAAACAGATATAATTTATTTGCGCAAAAATCTGTAAGAGATATAGCGGGGTATAATGAAGCATTAGAAAAAGAAGGGGCAGAAGGAAAATTACCACAAATAGTAATTATTATTGACGAGCTTGCAGATTTAATGATGGTTGCAAAAAATGATGTTGAAGATGCAATTTGTAGATTAGCTCAAATGGCTAGAGCTGCAGGAATGCATTTAGTTATAGCTACACAAAGGCCTTCAGTAGATGTAATTACAGGTATAATCAAAGCGAATATTGCAAGTAGAATTTCTTTTGCAGTAACTTCAGGTGTAGATTCAAGAACAATATTAGATTCTGTTGGAGCTGAGAAGCTTTTAGGGAAAGGAGATATGTTATTCTTTCCAACAGGAGTATTAAAACCGCAAAGAATTCAAGGAGCATTTATATCAGATGGCGAAGTTGAGAAAATAGTAACTTTCTTAAAAGAAAATGGTGGACCTACATATAGTGAAGATATATTGGAAAAAATAGAAAGAGTTAATACTACTGATAAAGAAATAGATGAAGACGATGATGAAACAGACCCATTTTTAATGGAAGCAATAGAAGCTGTTGTTGATTTGGGACAAGCTTCAGCTTCATTTATCCAAAGACGTTTTAAAGTTGGATACGCAAGAGCTGGAAGAATTATAGACCAAATGGAAGCAAGAGGTATAATTTCAGGGTATGAAGGAAGTAAACCAAGACAAGTTTTAGTAACAAAAGAACAATGGCAAGAGTTAAAAACTTCAAGGACATCAGAAGAAAGTTCATCAGAAGGGTAGTTACTAATTGGAGATATTACAAAAGAAAGAAGGAGAATTTTGGGAAAGGAAGAAATTTTTTCCAAATTTAATATTAAAGATTATAATAATGAGCTAGAGAAAATTATAGAAAAGAAGGCTTTTTCGGAGGACGCAAAAAACCTTCTTTTAAGCATGTTTTATAAAATAGAAAATGCATATGATGATTATAAAAAAATAAAATCAATTGAAAAAACAAAAAAAGAGGAATTAGAGCAACTTTTAAAAACTATAGAAAATGATTGTAATGTCATAGAATTAATAAAACCAAAAATAAAAGAAGAAACTATTTTAAAAGATAAAAAATTTATTGCAATATATGAAGAAAAGAAAATAATTGCTTACCAAAATGAAAAATCTATTTATTATGGATTGTGTAATTTGCAGCAACCTAAATATAAAGTAAAAACTAGTTTGAAAATAATTGACAAAGTAATAGAAAAAGCGATGAATGAAGGGTTATGGATTAGCAAAGCTGAAATAATCAGAGATTTCGACGGATGGTCATGGAATATAGAAAGAAATGATATTGATAATTATATTTATAATTTAATTTATCAAAATTTTTCAATTATTTTGGGAGAAAATAAATTAAATAAGTGGCTAAATAATAATGGATATTTTGGTGGAATAGAAAAAAATATTGATAAAAAAATTTACAAGCTAATATGTAAAATCTTAGTACAAGAATATGTTACAGTTGAATCTGATTTCAAAAAAGAAATTGATATAAAAATAAAAAAATTCAAAGAAGAATTGTCAAATATGGAAGACAAAAAAATTTATTTAGAAAATTTAGCAGAGAAGAAAAAAAATAATACTAAATTAATAAAGAAAATAGATAATTTATTAAGCAATTTAAACGAACTAAAAGATGAATTTATAAAAGTAAATAAAGAATTGGATGATAATAACAAAATATTTAGTCTTAGTGATTTTGTAGAAATTAAACAAGCACAAAGAAATAAGCTAATAAAAGAGATTGATGAGTATAGCCAAGCTATGAAGCCAGCTGTTTTTGTTGAAAAAAAAGAATTTTTTAAAGATTCAATTGAAATATTTTCTAGTATTGAAGATTTAACTACTCAAAGGAATTTTTTAATAGATTTACAAAAGGAAATCTTAAAATTTTTTTCAGAAAGAATTGGAAAAATAGAAACAAAAAAAGAAATTTATGATATGATATACAAGTTAAGATATTACAAGGAAATATATTTAAATGAACATGAAAAAATAAAAGATATCAAAGAACTAAAAAAATATATAGAAAATGTTGAAAAAAAATTATTAACAATAGCATGTAATTTTAAGGTATTAAATATAATAAGTAATACGATAGAAGAAAATTATAGGATTATGGAAGAAATATTTAATACAAACATGATTGATTTAGAGGATATTATTTTAGAATTTAAAAAGAAAAATGAAAAAATAATTTTAAATATTTATGAAGATGAAAATCTAAATAAATGCATTGAATATGATAAATTTGAAGATTTAAATGTAAAATATAATAAAAAGATTAAATTGTTTATATAATACAAAAGAGGAGGAAACAATATGAATATTTCATTTCTAGGAGCAACAAGAACTGTTACTGGTTCTAATTTCTTGTTAGAAGGTGCTGGTAAAAGAATATTAATTGATTGTGGTCTATATCAAGGTAAGGCAAAAGAAGAAAGAGAAAATTATGCTGAATTTCCATTTGACGTACGAAATATAGATTATGTGCTATTAACACATGCACATATAGACCATTCTGGTAGAATACCTAAATTATATGTGGATGGGTATAGAAATCCTGTTATTGCAACAAAAGCAACATGTGATTTATGTTCAATTATGCTACCAGATAGTGGACATATTCAAGAGATGGAAAATGAATGGCAAAATAAAAAAAGAGAAAGGTCTGGTAAAAAAACACTAGAACCACTTTATACTGCACAACAAGCAATAGACAGTTTGGAAATATTTAAACCTATAAATTATGATGAGATAATAGAATTAAGTCCAGAAATACATGTTAGATTTAATGATGCAGGACATATGCTACGGTTCTAGTATTATAGAAATCTGGGTTAATGAAAATGGAAAAGAGGAAAAAGCTGTTTTTACTGGAGATTTAGGAAATGCAGATTTACCTTTATTAGATTCTCCTACAATGATTGAAAGTGCAGATTATCTAATTATGGAATCTACATATGGAAATAGATTTCATGTAAGTGATGAGAATAGAGCAGAAGCTTTTCTAAATATAGTATCAGACACTCTAGATAGAGGTGGAAATGTAATAATTCCTTCATTTGCAGTAGGAAGAACACAAGAAATATTATATGAAATTAATAAAATAAAAGAAAATACTGATGATAAAGCTTTTATGAAAAAATATAAAAAATTGATGAGTGCGCCGGTATATGTAGATAGTCCTCTAGCAATTTCTGCTACAGAAATATTTAAGAAGAATACTTATTTATTCGATGAAGAAGTAAGAAATGAAATCGAAAGAGGAGATAACCCATTAGAATTTCCAGGACTTAAATTTACACAAACAGCAGATGAATCAAAAGCTTTAAATGAAAGTACAATACCGTCTATTATAATTTCTGCTAGTGGAATGTGTGAAGTAGGAAGAATAAAACATCACTTAAAGCATAATTTATGGAATTCAAATAATACAATTTTATTTGTAGGATATCAAGCAGAAGGCACATTAGGGTCTAAAATAGTAAGAGGAGACGAAAAAGTAAAAATATTTGGAGAAGAAGTTGCTGTTAATGCAAGAGTAGAATATATAGAAAGCTATTCAGGGCATGCAGACCAAGAATGGTTAATGAACTTTATATATTCATTCAGATTTAAACCAAAACATATCTTTTTAGTACATGGAGAATTTGAGGCTCAAAAGGCATTAAAAGAAAAAATTTTGGAAGAAACAAAAATACCTGTTACTATACCAGATTATGGTGAAGTGTATGAGTTAAATGATAATTTAAATGTAGTATACAGATATAATTCAGAAAACAAACATAGATATTTAAGATTAGAAGTAATTGATAGATTAGCTACTTTAAAAGAAGAGTTAGAAGAAATGGGAGATATTATTAAAGACGACATATTTAATGAAGACAAAAAAGATGAAGAAATAGCTATGATAAATAACAAAATAAAAGAATTAGAACAACAAATAGTGAAAATTATTTCTATATAAATTAAGGAGAAACAAATGGAAAAATATTTTAATGATGCAATAATTGGAAATCAAAAGATGACAGTAAGTTATACAAAAAAAGGAGAACTTTTAAGAGTTTTATATCCTACAACAGATTATAGACAATTTATAGATTATTTTCATGTAGGTATAAAAATAAATGATTCAGGAATTATTTATTTACATGATGATATTAACAATTTATATAATCAATATTATGAAAAAGGAACAAATATCTTAAATACAGAAATTGTTAATACATATTTTAAATTAAAAATAATTCAAACAGATTTTGTATGTATAAAAGAAAATGTATTAGTAAAAAAATATAAATTTATAAATGAAAATAATATAGATTTAAATTTAAATTTTTTGGTACATTCAAAACTAATTTCATCAGATAATAATCAAGTAAGTGGATATTGTAAAAATGATTATTTGTTACAATACATGCATGATTATACATTGTGTACTTTTTCAAAAAATAAAATAAGTTCATCACAAATAAATAATACTTCTGCAAAAATTTCTGAAGGTAACATATGGGATAAAGATTATGTAGGTATGTCTAGTGATTCTAGCATACAATATGATTTAGAAATATTGAAGCCAAATGAGGAAAAAGAAATTGAAATATTCATATATATTGATGAAAACAAAACTGGATTAGATGGAATAGATAAAGAAATAGAAAGAATAAAGAAAATTGATTTTAGAGATGAAATAGATAATACAAGAAAATACTGGAAAAAATATTTAAAAGACCATCAAAAATTAGAACTAAAAATTCCAGACTCACCAAGTAAAAATAAAATAATGGATATATATGAAAGGACAATTTTATTATATCCATTATTAGTAAATTATGAAACTGGAGGAATTTCTGCTGCAGTAGAAGCAGATGAGAAGTTAACACAATGCGGAAGATATACATATTGCTGGCCAAGAGATGCTGTTTTTATTACAAAAGCAATGGATATTTTAAACATGAAAAAAGAAGTTGAAAAATTTTATAAAGTATTTTGTAAACATACACAAAGTAGAAATGGTATGTGGGAACAACGTTTTTATACAGATGGAAAATTAGCACCATGTTGGGGATATCAAATAGACGAAACAGCAAGTGTAGTATATGGAGTATATGACCATTTTAAAGTAACTCAAGATAAGAAATTCTTAAAAGATAATTTAAAAATGTGTGAAAAAGCAATAAATTTTTTACAAAAGTATGTGAAAGATGTTATTGAAGAAGAACATAAAATGCAACTAAGTTATGATCTATGGGAAATGTATGAAGGAACTCATTTATATTCTATGTCAAGTATTTTTGCAGCATATGAAGCGATGATAAACATTTATGAAGAATTAAAAGAAGAGTTTGTAAAGAATAGAGTAAAGCAAGAAAAAGTACATAATGAAACTGAACAACTTAGAAAAGACATGGTAAAAATAAAAGAATTCATTTTGAAAAACTTTTATGATGACAAACAAAAAAGTTTTGTAAGAAATTTAGATGACAAAAAAATAGATATAAGTCTATTAGGAGCAGTAACACCATTTAATGTATTGAAACCAAAAGAAAAGAAAATGCTTAATACAGTAGAAAGAATTAACTTGACATTAAGAACTTATACAGGTGGATATCAAAGATTTGAAAATGATCATTACATGGGAGGAAATCCATGGGTAATTGCAACATTATGGATGGCAAACTATTACATAGAAACAGAAGAATATAAAAAAGCAAAAGAATGCTTTAACTTTGTATTAAAAAGCAGTGGACAACATGGATTTTTAGCAGAACAAATCAACAATGAAAAAATGCAACCGGCATGGATAATAGGATTAGGTTGGTCACATGCAATGTTTATAATAGTATTACAAAAATTAATAGAAAAAGGAAAAATGTAAAAACTTGTGTCAGTGGGGACGGGGCATTTTGACATTAATGTCAAAATGCCCCGTCCCCACTGACACAATTGACAAATTGTTAAAAAATTAGTTGAATATGTGATATTATTTATGATAATATTTAGATGGCAAATGAATCAAATTTAGGGCAATTTATATAGAGAGGTTTAAGGTGAGTTTTATGGCAAAACAGAAAACAGTTTTTGTATGCAGTAATTGTGGAAATGAGTCTCCAAAATGGTTTGGAAGATGTCCGCGGTTGTAATGAATGGAATACTTGCTATGAAGAGAAAGTAAGCAATAGTAATAAATCAAATAATAAAGAAAAAAAATCAGCTAAACCTACATTATTAAATGATGTTAAAGGACAAGATGTATTAAGAACTAGTACAGGATTTGCTGAATTGGATAGAGTTTTAGGTGGAGGTCTTGTAAAAGGTTCTTTAACTTTGCTAGGTGGAGAACCTGGAATTGGTAAATCTACTCTGATTTTACAACTTTGTGATAAGGTTAAAGGTGAAGGTAAAGCTTTATATGTTTCAGGAGAAGAGTCTGCAGAACAAATTAAATTAAGAGCAGATAGATTGAAAATAAATAATGATGATA
This sequence comes from Clostridiales bacterium, assembly GCA_015056485.1. Taxonomy (GTDB): domain Bacteria; phylum Bacillota; class Clostridia; order TANB77; family CAG-508; genus CAG-452. The sequence goes on along the minus strand of SVGD01000003.1, from coordinate 10,660 downwards.
TTATGTTTTTAGGTGAAACAAATATCGATACAATAGAGGATGCAATTATAAATGTTGAGCCTAAACTAGTAATAATAGATTCGATGCAAACTATGTATTCTGAGGATATTACTTCAACAGCAGGAAGTGTTAGTCAGGTAAGAGAAATAACATCAAGAATAATGAAAATTTGTAAACAAAATGATATTACAACAATAATTATAGGACATGTTACAAAAGATGGTAATATTGCAGGACCAAGAGTTTTAGAACATATGGTGGATACAGTGTTATATCTAGAAGGAGAAAGATATTTTGCATATAGAATTCTAAGAGGTGTAAAAAACAGATTTGGCTCAACAAATGAAATAGGAATGTTTGAAATGCAAAGTGATGGAATGCTCGAAATCGATAATCCATCTTCAGTATTACTTTCAGATAGAGAAGATAATCCGGTAGGAACAGTGGTGACTGCAAGTATAGAGGGAACAAGACCATTACTGATTGAGTTACAAGCATTAACTACACAAAGTGTATTTGGAATTCCAAGAAGAACTGCAAATGGACTTGATTATAATAGACTTACATTATTGATTGCAGTATTAGAAAAATCAGCAGGTTTAGCATTAGGTTCGCAAGATGTTTATTTAAACATTGTTGGAGGAATTAAAATAAATGAGCCAGCATTAGATTTAGCTGCAGTAATTTCAGTAGCTTCTAGCTTTAAAAATATGAGCATAAAAAATGATGTGGTAATAATGGGAGAAGTAGGACTTACAGGAGAAGTTAGAAGTATTAATATGATTGAAAAGCGAATTAAAGAGGCTGAGAAATTAGGATTTAAAACTTGTATAATTCCAAAAAGTAATCAAAAAGTCTTGAAAGAAAACTATAAATTAGATATAATAGGCGTGCAAAACATAGTTGAAGCTATGAAATATTTAGGTTTGAAGTAGGGGTGAAAAATGTTAACAGAAATTCTTAAAATTATAGCTCCAGGAACTCCATTAAGAGAAGGACTAGATAATATTTTGAAAGCAAAAACAGGAGCATTGATTGTAATTGGTGATACAAAAGATGTTATGGATATAATAGATGGTGGATTTAAAATTAATGAAGAATACACACCTTCAAGATTATATGAGCTTGCAAAAATGGATGGTGCAATAGTTTTAAGTAAAGATGCTAAAAAAATACTGTTAGCAAATACACAAATCATACCATCTTCAAAAATTAGTACAAGTGAAACAGGTACAAGACATAGAACAGCTGAAAGAACAGCAAAACAAACAGGAGAACTAGTAATTAGTATTTCTCAAAGAAGAAATATAATTACAGTTTTTAAAGGTGATAACAGATATATAATTGAAGATACAGCAAAAATATTAACAAGAGCAAATCAAGCTTTACAAACACTTGAAAATTATAAAAGAGTTTTTGATACAAAACTTAATATATTAAATGAATATGAATTTAACGATATTGTTACATTAGACAATGTTGTAACATGTATACAAAGAGCAGAAATGGTTATAAGAATTGCTAAAGAAGTGCAAGATGCAATATATGAATTGGGAGACGATGGTGTTCTAGTAAAAATGCAATTAGAAGAACTTGTTGATGATTTACCAAATGAAGAATTATTAATAATAAAAGACTATCTAGCATCAGGAAAGAGAACTATGCCAGAAAAAATATTACAAACAATTCATAGTAAATCACAGGATGAATTCATAGACCCAATAATAATTGCAAATTTATTAGGGTATGAAAACTTTGATAATTATGAGGAAGTAGCTGTATATCCGAGAGGTTATAGAATACTTAACAAAATTCCAAGAATGCCAAATACAATAGTAACTAACTTAGTTAAATCATTTAAATCTTTCCAACATATTTTGTTAGCAGATATAGATAAATTAGATGATGTAGAAGGAATAGGAGAAGTAAGAGCAAGGACAATCAAACAATCATTAAAAAGAATGCAAGAGCAATTTATGTTTGACAATTTAATGGTTTAAAATTGGAGGACACTTATGATGAAAAATGAAAAAGGAATTACCTTAATTGCATTAATAATTACAATAATTGTTATGCTAATTTTATTGTCTGCAACAGCATATTTTAGTGTTGATACATACAAAGAATCAGTATATACTGCTTTTGTTATGCAAATGCAGATTATTCAAAAAAAAGTAGATACATTGGTTAGTGATAATGACACTGAAATAGGAATTATTATTACAGAAAGCAGCAAAAAAACAGAGATTGAAGAAACAATAAAAAAAGCTAAAAATGGAGATGAAATAACTAATTGGGATATTACTTTGCAAAATATAAGGTACTTTTCTAAGGAAGATGTAAAAAATATTTTAGCTCTTGATAATATAGATTACAATATTATTGTAAATTTTGATACAAGAGAAGTGGTAAGCTTAGAGGGAATCGAATATGAAGGTATAACATATTATACACAATATAAATTACTACAAGGACAAAAGGTTTCTCAATATGATTATGAGGGAATTAAAGAAAATAGAGAACGTTCAACAAACTTTGGAGAAATCAATATTACAAGACAAACAGTAGAGGCTGAAAATGTAACAATAGATAATGCTGATGGATTAAATTGTACAGTAGTAATATCAGATATTGGAATAACAAATGGAACATTAAAATATAAATTGAAGGATGAAATCTGGCAAACGATAACTAATTATACTAAAGCAGGAAAAAATTATGCAGTACAAATATCAAAATCAGGTACATATGTTTTTAAATTAATAGATAATACTACTTCAAGTGAATATGAAAATAGTAAATATATAGAAGTAGTAAATAAACCACAAAAAGATATGAATTTAAGTATAGAAAAATTACCAGACGAATATGATTATTCTGATTTAACAAATTCAAATAATTGGGCTTATTACTATCAAGCTGGATTTCCAACATATGTTTGGATTCCAAGGTTAGCATATAAAACTGTATATTACACAGATAGTACATATACACAAACACAAGAACAAGAAAGTAGATATGAAAGACTTGAAATAAAATTTACAAAGGGAATGTCAAATGTTGCTACAGATGATACTTATCTTGACAAAACATGGAATATATCTGATATATTTATAGATGAATCCGGAAATAAATTAACAGGAAAATGGGTACAAGTAAATTCAACATTAGGAAATAATTTATTAGAATTAATACAACAAAATGAAAATATTTAAGTAGCTTTTTATATAAAAAAATATATAAAATAAATACAAAAGAAAAAGGAAAAAAATTTATAATTTTGAAAGGAGCAAAAAACATGATTTATTCAAAAGAAGTAGAAGAAATGTGTCCAGTAGCAAAAGGAGTGGACCATGGACCAGCACCAATACCAGAAGAAGGTAAATGGGTAAAATCAAAAGAAATTAAAGACATTTCAGGATTAACACACGGAATAGGATGGTGTGCACCACAACAAGGAGCTTGTAAATTAACATTAAATGTAAAAGAAGGTATAATTCAAGAAGCTTTAGTTGAAACAATAGGATGTAGCGGTATGACACACTCAGCAGCTATGGCAGGAGAAATTTTAGTAGGAAAAACATTATTAGAAGCATTAAACACAGACTTAGTATGTGATGCTATAAATACAGCTATGAGAGAATTGTTCTTACAAATAGTATACGGAAGAACACAATCAGCATTCTCAGAAGGAGGACTTCCAGTAGGAGCTGGATTAGAGGACTTAGGAAAAGGAACAAGAAGTCAAGTTGGAACTATATATTCAACATTAGCAAAAGGACCAAGATACTTAGAATTAGCTGAAGGATACATAACAGAAGTTGGATTAGACAAAAACAATGAAATTATTGGATATAAATATGTAAATTTAGGAAAAATGATGGAAAACATCAAAAAAGGATTAGAACCTTTAGAAGCAATTGAAAAAGCTTCAGGACAATATGGACGTTTCGACGAAGCGGTTAAGAAAATTGACCCACGTCAAGAATAATGGTAAAACGAATGAAAAACTTCGTATTGCGTTGTTAATTTTGCAACAAAAATCCTCAACGTGCAAACGCACGTCTCCGGTATTTTGTTACAAAATTGCCTAGCACTACTCGTTTTTGCTTCGTTTTAAAAATAGGTAGAATTAAATTTGAAAAAATAGAAGTGTGAATGTAGGGGCGGGCCCTGTGTCCGCCCGGAGAAAATATGCACATATTCTAAAAATAGGAGGAAATAAAATGGCATTATTTGAAAGTTATGAAAGAAGAATAGACCAAATAAAACCAGTTATGGAAAAATACGGAATAAAAGATTTTGATGATGCATTAGCAATATGCAAAGAAAAAGGATTTAATCCTTATGAAATAACAAAAGGAATTCAACCAATATGTTTTGAAAATGCAGCTTGGGCATATACTTTAGGTGCAGCAATTGCAATCAAGCAAGGATGCACAAAAGCTTATGAAGCAGCAAAAGCAATAGGAGAAGGTTTACAAGCATTTTGTATACCAGGTTCAGTTGCTGATGATAGAAAAGTTGGATTAGGACATGGAAACCTAGCTTCAATGTTATTATCAGAAGAAACAAAATGTTTTGCTTTCTTAGCAGGACATGAAAGCTTTGCAGCAGCAGAAGGAGCAATAGGAATTGCAAAATCTGCAAACAAAGTAAGAAAAGAACCATTAAGAGTTATTTTAAATGGTTTAGGAAAAGATGCTGCACAAGTAATTTCCAGAATAAATGGATTTACATATGTAAAAACAGATTTTGATTTCTTTACAGGAAAAGTAAATGTTGTTGAAGAAATAGCTTACTCTGATGGAGAAAGAAGTAAAGTAAAATGTTATGGTGCAAATGATGTTAGAGAAGGTGTAGCTATAATGTGGTTAGAAGATGTTGATGTTTCTATTACAGGTAACTCAACAAACCCAACAAGATTCCAACATCCAGTTGCAGGAACATATAAAAAAGAAAGAATAGAAAATGGAAGAAAATACTTCTCAGTAGCTTCAGGTGGAGGAACAGGAAGAACACTTCACCCAGATAATATGGCTGCTGGACCAGCTTCTTATGGAATGACAGATACAATGGGAAGAATGCACTCAGATGCACAATTTGCAGGTTCAAGTTCAGTTCCAGCCCATGTTGAAATGATGGGATTAATAGGAATGGGAAATAACCCAATGGTTGGTGCAACAGTTTCTGTAGCAGTAGCAGTAGAAGAAGCAATGAATAAATAAGAAAAAAATGATGCCGAGGTTTATATCTCGGTATCTATATATTGGGGTGTCGCCAAGTGGTAAGGCATCGGACTCTGACTCCGACATTCCGTAGGTTCGAATCCTACCACCCCAGCCAAAATCAAAAGAATCACCTTCGGGTGATTTTTTTGTTTTTGGAATGCTAGAGAACTTCAAATTATTCTAGATTATAAGGAATGGAGTAAATTTGAAAATGTTATAAAAAGGCGGAAGAGGCATGTGAAAATAGTCATATTAGTGCGTTTGACATTTTGTTGTCAACAACAAATGGTAGAAGAATATATAATGGCGAAACAGCTGATGATATTGTAAAAGAAAGTGAGCAGAGATGTTATAGTCTCTGCTCAAAGGTTTTTAATCCGTAACTTCCTCACATTTAATTTGGGTAATGCCATCTCTTAATATAGTGTGACCATTCTCGCTACAAATTATCACAGTCGGATCATATTGCTTGAAAGTAATACTTGTAACAGGTGAACCCGATAAGAAAAGTCGACCATCTTTGAGTGTGAGTTCAGTGCCAATTGATTTTGAATAAAATGTCAAGTTAGTCATGAAATAAAACCTCCTAAAGTTTAGTGAAATAATTATAGAATACATTATTGGAAAAATCAAGAAACAGTATATCAAATCTTGTAAATTTACATAAACCATAATATAATGCCATTGTCCATGGCAAGTTGTCGGACTTAGATACTCTTAATAAGACTTAATTTGCATAGAAATTAAGCGAAAAATAATTTCAATTAAGAAGGTGCTAATATTATGAATACATACCAGTACCCGTGTTCAGATGAAGGTATTGCTGAATATCTGAAGGAAGTTTTGAAAACTGAATCGCCTTATGTAAGAGATTCAAAGGAGTTCAGAAGCTCATACGGAGAGCTTGGTGGAAAACGAGAGATTACATATCATTTTTGTACAGAAGATGGAAAAAAGTATAAAATGGTATGTGAAGGTTTCCAAAAACTTGATATTGCTGAAATGTATGATAAAGCAATAACAATAAAAAGCATAACCCTTATTGATGATGAAGATTAAAAATTACATCTAAAAAAACGTGCAACTATGCCTCTTGCACGTTTTTTTATATAACAGTTGAAAGAATTATGTAAAAATGATAAAATCTATTCGTAAAGCGCAATGTCCTAGTTTTATTAGTTCTTTAATATTAGACTTTGCACAGGAGTCAATATTTTTATAAAAAGAAAAACAGAGGAAGTGAAATTATTGTATTACCCATATTCAAAAGAAAATATTGCGATTGCATTAAGGGAATTAAGGGGAAAAAAGAAATATCCTATTGCATGGGAAACTCTTAAACTTTCTGATCTTAAAGGAAAGGTCGGAAATATGGAGAAAGCTGTTTATACTTTTCAAACAAAGGATAAAAAAGAGTATGAGATGACAGTCGAAGGTTATTACGCTCGTGAGCACTGCCATAAGAAAATTTTTCGGCCTCATGCAATAACTGCATTGAAAGAAAAAAGTTAAAAAGATAAAAGCGAGAATAATCCTGTGCCTCTTATTCTTGCTTTTTTTAATTTAATTAAAAAAACTATTTAAAAAAGTAAAAATATCTGTTATAATATACCAAGTAATAAAATATTGTAGTAGGAGTGGGAAATATGAGTAAACAAATGATTCTAGTTATGGACTTTGGTGGACAATATAATCAATTAATAGCAAGAAGAGTTAGAGAATGTAATGTTTATTGTGAAGTTGTACCATATAATATTAGCGTAGAAAAAATTAAAGAAATTGCACCAACAGGAATAATCTTTACTGGAGGACCAGATATTGTAAATGAAGAAGGAGCAATTCTTTGTGATAAAGAAATTTTTGAATTAGGAATTCCTATTTTCGGAATTTGCTATGGAGCACAAGTAACAACATATCTTTTAGGTGGAGATGTAGAAAGAATACCTACAAGAGAATATGGAAAAACAGAAATCACATTTGATACAGATTCATTATTATTTAAAGGTGTTGAAAAAGAAAGTATTTGTTGGATGAGTCATTCATCTCAAATAACAAAATTACCTGAAGGATTTAAAGGTATTGCAGAAACTAAAAATTGTCCTTTTGCAGCAATTGAATGTGAAGAGAAAAAAATGTATGGAGTTCAATTCCATCCAGAAGTACTTCATACAACTGAAGGAACAAAAATGATTTCTAATTTCTTATTTAATGTATGTAAATGTAATGGAGATTGGAAAATGGCATCATTTGTTGATACAACAATAGAGGAATTAAAAAATAAAATTGGAGATGGTAAAGTTTTATGTGCTTTATCAGGTGGAGTAGATTCATCAGTTGCAGCAGTTTTATTATCAAAAGCTGTAGGAAAACAATTAACATGCGTTTTTGTTGACCATGGATTACTTAGAAAAAATGAAGCAGATGAAGTTGAAGCTGTTTTTGGACCTCAAGGTGATTATGACTTAAACTTCATTCGTATAGATGCAAGACAACGTTTCTATAATAAATTAAAAGGTGTTGAAGAGCCTGAAACAAAAAGAAAAATAATTGGAGAAGAGTTCATAAGAGTATTTGAAGAAGCTGCAAACGAAATAGGAGAAGTAGATTATTTAGTACAAGGAACTATTTATCCAGACGTAATTGAAAGTGGACTTGGAAAATCTGATGTTATAAAAAGTCATCATAATGTTGGAGGACTACCTGATTGTGTAAACTTCAAAGAAATTGTTGAGCCACTAAGATTATTATTTAAAGATGAAGTTAGAAGAGCTGGAAAAGAATTAGGATTACCAGATTCTTTAGTTTACAGACAACCATTCCCAGGACCTGGATTAGCAATAAGAATAATTGGAGAAGTAACTGAAGATAAAGTAAAATTAGTTCAAGATGCAGATTATATTTTCAGAGATGAAATTGCTAAAGCTGGATTAGATAAAGAAATAAATCAATACTTTGCAGCACTTACTAATATGCGTTCTGTAGGATGTATGGGTGATTCAAGAACATATGATTATGCAATTGCTTTAAGAGCAGTTACAACTACAGACTTCATGACAGCAGAAGCTGCTAGAATACCACATGAAATTTTAGAAAAAGTAATGAATAGAATTATAAATGAAGTAAAAGGAATCAACAGAGTAATGTATGATTATACTTCTAAACCACCAGCAACAATAGAATTCGAATAAAAAAATGTCAAATTATGTAGTACGAAAAACTAGTGTTATTATAAATACCTATTGAATTAACCAATAGGTATTTATATAATAATACTAGTTTTTTTATGTAAGAATTTGGAGTTTAGAGTTTGGAATTTGGCAGTATAGGGAAAGGCTACGAAGAATTTCTTTATATGTCCAACTACCAAATGTCAAAATCCAAATTCTATATATAATTTATAATCTTTAAATTTTTATCTAATTTATTTCCAAAAAATACTAAATAATAATTAAATACACCGTTTTGTTTGCAAAATGCAAAGATAGTAAAACTAAAAAGTCAAAAAATGGGTTAGGGTATTTGTTGACTTGATTTTTCGCGTGTTATATCATTTTGATATACGAAGAGGGAGTAGATAATATGAATCCAAATATAATAGGAAATAGAATAAAGTCCATAATGATTATTGAAGATATAAAAAGAAGTTATTTAGCAAAAAAGATGAATATTAGCTATAATACCTTAACAAAAAAATTAAATGGTGAAAGAGAATTCACTTTAAACGAAATTTTAAAAATGAAAATAATTTTAGATTTAGATATGGAAACATGTGCTAATTTGTTTTTTAACGAAGAAAATTTTGTGTATAAAGAAAAAAGACTTCTAAAAAATGAAGCTTAAAAATATTAAGATATATTCTCCTACTTTTTGGTAATAATATAATTAATAAAGAGTAGGAGGTTTTTTTATGAAAAAAAAGTCAAGAATAAAAGAGATTAGAGCAATGGAAATTTTGGATTCTAGAGGGAATCCCACAATTCAAGTAGATATTTATACAGAGGAAGGAATAAAAGGAAGTGCAATGGTGCCATCAGGTGCTTCAACTGGAAGTTTTGAAGCAGTAGAATTAAGAGATAATGAAGAAGGAAGATTTTTTGGTAAAGGTACATTAAAGGCAGTAGGAAATGTTAACAATGTAATTGCAAAAGAACTTAAAGGAATAGATGTTTTTGAACAAAGGGAAATAGATAATAAGTTAATACAAATTGATGGAACAGATAATAAATCTAAATTAGGTGCCAATGCAATGTTAGGTGTTTCTTTAGCAGTTGCAAGAGCTGCAGCTAACACTTTAAATATACCATTATATAGATATATTGGAGGAATAAATGCAAAAGTTTTACCGATTCCTATGCTTAATATCTTAAATGGTGGAAAGCATGCAGATAGTTCTTTAAGTATACAAGAATTCATGATTGTACCAATGGGAACAAGAACATTTAGAATAAAAATGCAAATGTGTGTAGAAATATACCATAAATTAAAACAAATTTTAAAACAAAAAGGTTATTCGACAGGTATAGGAGATGAAGGAGGATTTGCTCCAAATCTAAAAAATGAAGAAGAAGCTTTAGATATAATAATTAAAGCAATAGATGATGCTGGATATAGAGCTGGAGAAGATGTATGTATAGCATTAGATGTTGCAGCAACAGAAATGTATGAAGAGGCAAAAAAAATAGGACAAAAAGGAAAATATTATTTTTGGAAAACTAAAGAAATAAAAACTTCAGATGAAATGATTGAATATATGAAACAATTAACTGAAAAATATCCAATAATTTCGATAGAAGATGGTCTTGCAGAAGAAGACTGGAAGGGTTGGAAAAAATTAACCAAAGAATTAGGTGACAAAATTCAAATTGTTGGGGATGACTTATTTGTAACAAATATAAAAAGATTAAGTAAAGGAATAGAAGAAAAAGCAGCAAATAGTATATTAATAAAATTAAATCAAATAGGAACATTAACAGAAACACTAGATGCTATAAAATTAGCAAATAAAAATGGATATAGAACAATTATTTCACATCGTTCAGGAGAAACAGAAGACACATTTATTGCAGATTTAGCAGTAGCTGTAAATGCGGGACAAATAAAAACAGGAGCCCCGGCAAGAAGCGACAGAGTTGCAAAATATAATAGGTTATTAAATATTGAAGAAGAAATATTATAACGTTTATATCAAAAATGAAGAATAAATGTAGGGGTCGTCGCCCTCGGCGACCCGCGCTTATGTGAGTTGGTGTTAGTTGTGCCAAAAGCCCCATCCCAATTGACATAGAGTTAATGTAGGGGCGATTTTAATCGCCCGCTTTTATTTCATAAATAAATTTATAAAGAATGCACTAATGAGATGGTGTTAGATAAATTTGTTGTGTTTTTATTGTAGTAATAATAATTTTATGATAAAATTGGTAGAAAAATAT
>SVGD01000034.1 GCA_015056485.1 Clostridiales bacterium | reverse complement strand
CGACCATCAAAAAAAGACTAGCAAAGCTAGTCTTTTTTTTGTACTATTAACTATTCATTCTTCACTATCCACTATTAATTACAATATTCTGGATTAAAATCATATATTATATTCTTTTATTTCACAGTTTTTTAGTCCACGATTTAAAAACATTCCATCATTTATTCCTTCAAAATATCCACTAAATGCTTTTGATACTCCACTATGCGCAACAACTAGAACACAATTATAATTTTTTTGTTTTAATTCTTCAATAAAATCATATACTCTTTCAAAGAATATTCTTATATTTTCGCTTGTTCCTTGTTGTATATCCGTGTAATAATTCCAGTATTCTTCCCTATTTGTTGTTTCATAAGAACGTCCACTTAAATTTCCACAATTTCTTTCTCTTATCCTATCATCATATATAACATTATAATTATTTATGTTAATTATATTTGTTGTATGTCTTGTTCTTACAAAAGGTGATGATATTATTACATCAAATTTAATATCTTTTAACTTATCTCTTACTTCTTCTGCTTGTTTTATCCCTAACTCCGTCAAATCCTCCTCTGGATTAGTATGCTGATTTAATGCATTATGTGGAACTTGTCCATGTCTTACTATATATAATTTCAAATTTATTATCTCCTTTTATCTATTAAAACTATCTGTGTTTTCTTGTGTTTGTATATCTTTCGTTCTGCATATGTCTCCTACTACAATTTGTGTGCGATATGGGAAAAGTACTTTTCCGTCTTTTTGATGTTTATAAAATAATTTTTTTACTTTTTCATATAACTCTTTATACTCTGGTTCATTTTCTTTTGGAGCATGATTGTTTGATAGAGTTCTTCCCCACAATTCTTCTAAACTAAAACTTTGACTATTTGGTATATTTATTGTTTCATATCTAGAAAAGAAAAGTTTAAATATATCATCTGTCATATTATCTTGTGCATATGTAGGATTCACTTTTTGCGAATGTGTACCATATATAGCCTCTTCATATTCTCTTATAAATTCTGAATCTCTTAACCTAAAATTCCATAGTAAAGCAACTTTTCCACCTGGTTTTAACACTCTTAAAAACTCTTTTTTTGTTCTATTTAAATCAAAATAATGGAAAGCCTGCGCTACTGTAATTAATGAAACACTTTTATCATCCAATGTTGTATCTTCTGATGTTGCACTAATAGAATTAAATCTTTCAATTCCCTTAAATTTGTTTTCTGCTATTGCGCGCATTTGGTCATTTGGTTCTATTGCATATACTTCAAATCCTCTATTTAATAACAATTTAGTAAATTTTCCAGTTCCTGCTCCAATGTCTGCAACTTTTTGTTTCGTATATGGTAATATACAACTTAATCTTAAAATTTCAGTTAACGATTCTTCCGTATATTCAGGTCTATATTGCTCATATTTTTTTGCTTTATTAGAAAATCTATCTATGCCTTTCATTTCTATCTCCTATCTAATAGCATTTCTTAAATTAATTCATTGTAATATAATTTTATATATAATATCATAATGTAACATAATTATCAAATAATAATGTCATCTTGGTATATTTATATAAATATTAATAATTAAACAAAAAACGCTTTAAGGGTTCCCTTAAAGCGTCTTTGTTTACTCCTCAAGGAGCATAATGATACCTGTAAGGTCTAAAACAACAAGTGCTTGCTCCTCTGTCTCGGTAAGTTCCAGGTTCTGGTCGAGCTTCTGACGAATTTGCATAGCAGCATTGATACAACCATTATAAAATAATTCGGTTGTATTCTTTCCTGTTTCAAGCAAAACAACTTGTTCCATAAGTTCCTTGCATGGATACCAATCAAATGCTAATTCCAAGGAATCTACTAACATTTCGCAATTTCCTTGTGAGTTCGGGACATATAAAAGCCCCATTGTCGGGCGTTCTTCATCTGAAAAAGAACATCCATTTTGCTGTTGTAGAGAACAAGGTCTACGAATAATAGAGTTGTTCACTCTTTCCGCATTTACCTCACGTGCTGACATGACAGGTATAATTTCTTCCATTCCTGCAAAGAAAAATGTAATAGAATACTTACCTGTATCTAACATTCTTCTAATGCCATCTACTGACATTTCAGAAACATCGCATGTCATGAGCCCACATCCGCCTCTTTGACAGCATTTACCCCCACATTTTTCACAAATGCTGTGATTTAAGTGAGAGCTTTTCGGGAAATCCCGGAGTATGGAATCAATATAAGCTTTCTTATCATTGGGTACCATTTTTTCCTCTCCTTCAATGAAAATCTCACCCTTTATTATATCATAGATTTACATAAATTTCAAATTTAGTATACGTTGCGATTATTTAATCTTTACTTTTTTACATTCAAATATTATAATTATTATCAAATAATAAATAATATTAAAAGGAGCTATTTGTTTATGAAAAAAATAATTATTACTGGTGCAAGTGATGGACTTGGAAAAGCAATTGCACAAGAGTTAAAAAATGAAGATTTGATTTTAATATCACGAGATGAAAATAAACTAAAAAAACTTTCAGAAGAATTAAATTGTAAATATTATGTATGTGATTTAACTGATTATAATCAAATTACAGATATTATAAGTAAAATTGATAATGTTGATATTTTAATTAATAATGCTGGAGTATGGTTAGCGGGAGACATAGAATCTAATAGTTTTGACCAAATTTCAAATTGTATTGATGTTAATACTAAAGCACCAATTTACATGACAAAAGCAGTTTTACCATTAATGAGACAAAATAATAAAGGATTAATTATTAATGTATGTTCACAAAGTAGTTTTGACAATGATGATTTTAGCACAGTTTATAATGCATCTAAATGGGCAATGAGAGGATTTAACAGGTCAATACAAAGAACTTTAAGCAAAGAAAATATCAAAGTTACTGGATTTTATCCAGGATTTATGCAAACAGATTTATTTAAAAAAGCAGGAAACGATTACGATACTTCAACAGGTTTAGAAACACAAAAGGTTTCAAAAGCAATTAGATTTATTACAGAATGTGAAGATGATGTAATTATTCCAGAATTCGGAATAAAAGATATTGAAAATTATTAAAAAGTAGGAACCCTCAGACTTTCATCTGAGGGTTCCTTTTAGCTAAAACCAATAGGTTTAGGTGTTAGAATACTTGTCGTACAACATTTTTAATTCTTTAATTGTGGAATCAATCTCTTCAGGTTTTAATTCTTTTCCGCCGAACTTATTTATTTCGTTTTTCGGTATACTCTTCAACAAATACGAATCTAATCCATTCACTCGTTCTTTAATATATACCGTTCCATTAGCATAATTGTAACGTATATACCAACCATCATCATATACATAAGAATCTTCAAGATTTAATATTACACTACTTACATTTTCTTCTGATAATTCGATAACTGTAATATCATAGTTAAATGCACTTGCATCCGATGTATCATAATTATGCTTTCCATAATTACAACCGAATGCCTCTTCTAATTCAACATTGGATATTCCGGTAAATCTTTTTCCATCTTTTAAATATATAGGATATACCAGACTAATTTCATCCTCGTAGTGATTAAAATATGGCATCATGGCGTAGACAGATTCTTCATCTTCTACTAACACCTCATCCACATCAGTATCCACTTTGATGAATTTTATCCAAAAATTGCTTGGATTAGCATTGTAATACATATAATATAAATCTTTTTTATCATCTAAAATATAGTGATAATTAAAATCTATAATTGTTCCACCAGGGAAAGATACTGTTTCACCCACTTGTTTTCCAAGTTTGTAAAACATGAAGTCATTTCCGCTTCTTACAAGAGACATTTCTTCGTTATAACAGAGTACATTGTCATACTCAACATTTGTTGCGCCGTATAAATCCATGTTACTGTTATTTAAGAAATCATAATCCATCGATGTCTCATTTACTTCTATGCTCTTACTTATTCTTCTTTCACCAGAGCTGCCACCATATATGAATATACTATCTCCTGATTTATACATAGAGATATTTTCCATTACACTTGTTGGTGAAAAACCAGCTCTCTCTGAGATTGTAACATTTATTCCAGTTACATATTCGGAAATTTCAATATATGTCTCATCGCCATAATACAAGATTTTCAAATCTTTATCTGCGTCAAGCATTCTTTGAATATCTTCTTGAACCAAATCAGGAAAATTTTCTTCGTATGGCTGCTTGGTAATATCTGCCGGTGCTTCATCCAAAACTCTTAACAGCTGACTGTATGGCCGCTTAATGTAGTTATCGGTAAGTTCCGGATTTGGATTGTAATATGCATGTATGAACCACGATATGAGAATTGCAAGTATTAAAAATACTGTAACGATAAAAGTGATACATTTAATGACCCGATGCCTGTCAAAAAAATCATAAATACCGACAAAGACTTCCTTGACTCTATTGTTTTCTTTGCTTTCCATAGATGTCTACCTCTTTCTTTTTTATAGTTTTACTGTTTACTGATTGCTAAATAAGTTTCTAACTCCTTTCCGGGATACTGTACTCCCTTATTTCTCTAAATTTTTAGCTGAAATATTATATCATGTTTTATTGTTTTTTGCAAATCCTACGGACATGTACAAAATTTACTCCTAAAAAATAATTATCAATAAAAAAGGTGAACTTTCCTATTACATAAAAAAATAGCAAATCAATCATGATTTGCTATTTTTTATTAGTATTTTTAATTAAGCTGTTTTTTTACCTACCATTTTAATACATATGAACATTCCTATAATGTATAACACTAATGTTGCAATTAATATGTAATCATATGTTCTATTTGTTAAACTTAATATTAATTCAGACATATTATTTCCTGTTAGTCCTGCAATTCCCCAAGCAGAAAGTGCTAATCCATGAAGAGAACTTATTTTATCCATTCCAAATCTTTCTGAAAGTAGAGCAGGTAATGTAGAGAATCCTCCACCATATCCTGAATTAACAACCAATAATAATATTATTGTAATAACTCCAAATATAATTGAACTAGCTCCATTTGAAATTGTAAATGTTGCTAATGCTACTGCAGTAATTATCATACAACTTAAGAAAATTATTTTATAAACAGTATTTCTTTCCTTCATTTTATCTGAAAGTGTTGAATACCCTATTCTTCCTAATGCATTAAATGCTGCTGTAACTGATGGTATAATACTTATGATTGCCCCTAAAATAGCTGTTCCAGCAAATGCAACACCTAAAATTTGTTTTTCATAAGTAATCAAAGCCAATCCACAATGTATACTAATAAAGAACATTAACCATATTCCTAAGAATGTTTTATCTTTAAACATTTTTAGCATGTTTCCTTCTTTCTTGTCATCAGTTTTTTCAACCCATCCATCTGGTTTTTTCAAAAGTAAATGACCTACAAACATCATAATGAAATATGCTGCACCTAGAATGTAAAACATTTTTTCTATTCCTAAATTACCTTGTATAAATTCCATTATTGGTGTAGCTATTGCTTTAGCAAGTCCAAATCCCATAATTGAAATTCCTGTTGCAAGGCCTTTTTGTTCAGAAAACCATAACATTAAAGTTTTTACTGGTGTTAAATATCCTATACCAAGTCCAATTCCCATTATACATCCATAACATAAAAAGATTCCCAAAAGTGCAATTATACCAGATGTAAATTGAATAAATAGTCCTGTTCCTATCATCCCTAAAGAAAAACATATACATGCTATTAAAGATGATTTATGAATGTTTTTTTCAACCATTTTTCCTGCAAAAGCAGCAGACATTCCTAAAAAGAAAATTGCTAATGAAAATGCCCAACCTACTGCAAAAGTGCTCATTCCTATTTTATCAGCTATTGCTTCCTTAAAAGTTGACCAACAATATACTGTTCCTATTGAACAATGTAAAAGTAATGCTGGTATTGCAGCTCTTGTCCATTTGTTATTAAAAATGCTCATTTTTCTATCCCCTTTTATTTAAAATACAAAGATTATTTTACCACTAAATACAACATTATTCAAACTTTTTCGTGAAAATTTTTGAGAAAAATATTTAAATATCTTTAAGCTTCCGTTGGCAACTACCTCATTCCATAAAAAAGATGATTTAAAGTAATAAGTTAATCGGGTACGAAATTAGAATAGTGTTGGCACCATTTCGATTTTCTGAAAATTTTTGAATTTTCAGAAAAAGTTTAAAAGCTAAAATAATTAATTTTTGACAAATGAGCATTCATTTTCAAAAATTAATATTTTAGCTTGTGTTTACAAAATTTATTTTTTAGAATATTTTCTGGAGTACGGGCGATTAAAATCGCCCTACATTATTCACTATATATCAATTATAAATGCTGATTTCATTCCTCTATTTCTATTCTTTCTAATCCTTTTTTACTAGGTTCATTTAATAGATTCCCTTCATAGTCATATCTTGAACCATGACAAGGACAATCCCAAGTTTTTTCTAAATTGTTCCATGAAAGTTCACATCCTAAATGAGTACAATATGGTTTTACAGCATATATTTCATCTTCGGATTTTTTA
>SVGD01000013.1 GCA_015056485.1 Clostridiales bacterium | reverse complement strand
CAAAAACATTGCTAGTACCTTCTAAATATAGTTTATCGTTTTTCTCAAGAGTTCTGTTTATTTGATTTATTATTGGTTTTATTACATCTGCTTGGTCTGTCATTGCAGATAAAATATATTCTTCCATAGGTTTATCAATTTTTTCTAATGGTTTACCTCTTAATCTATTATTAAAAATATAATTTAAACCATCCACTTGATTTTGATTAATATCTTCATCATATTTTATAATTGTTTCTTTTATTTCACCATTTTCAGTAAGAAATACTGCCATCAATACTCTTGTTCCCAATAAAACAAATTTCACATCAGCTATTAAATTATTACTATCATTTGGTCCTATAGCAACTGTAGTATAATGTGTTATTTCTGAAAGTGTATTTGTTGTTATTCTTGTTAACTCTTCTATTTCATTAACTTTAGTCTCAAGTTTTGATTTTATATATTGAATTTCATCTAAACTAATTTTTTCATCATTTAAAAGTTCATCTACATACAATCTATATCCTTTTGCAGAAGGAATTCTTCCAGATGATGTATGTGTTTTTTCAATATAACCGAGATTGCTCTAACTCAACCATTTCATTTCTAATAGTAGCACTACTACATTCTAAATTATATTTAGAAACAATAGTAGCTGAGCTAACTGGTTCTGCAGTAGCAATATACTCTTCTATGATTGCTTGTAATATTCTTTTTCTTCTTTCATTTAACATATTTCCCCTCCGTTTAGCAAAGTTTCTAAACGACTGCTAATATATTATATCCTGTTTTAGCAAATGTCAATACTGTTTGCTAAAATTTATAAAAAAATATCCTTAAAAATTTAAGGATATTTTTTATTTAATTACTTTTTTATTTCATATACTACTATTTTTCCCACACACTTGCACGACTTTTTTTATATCCTGAGCCTCCTCCAGTTATTCT
Organism: Clostridiales bacterium; assembly: GCA_015056485.1. GTDB lineage: Bacteria > Bacillota > Clostridia > TANB77 > CAG-508 > CAG-452. The sequence goes on along the minus strand of SVGD01000013.1, from coordinate 41,675 downwards.
CCAATTAGAATTATCTCTTTTTTTATTATTTTTCAATTCTCCGTAAACGATATAATTCCTCAAAGTTATCAGGATTTAAAATGAAATCTCTAATATCTTGTTCTGTCAAATCAGCTTGTTTTTTAATTCTTTTTAAAATAAACGGTTCAATATCTGCTCTAGATAAAGAATCAATACCACAATGTCTTAATATTTTTCTTACTTTACTTGATATATCTTTTCCCTGAGCATCTGTAAAGTTTATATTACGTAATAATTTTAAACTATCTCTATACTTGGTATCTTTCATAATACATCACCAATTATAATTATATCATATCTACATAAATTACACAAATTCTTCCCAAACTAAATTCGCTAAGTCAATTCCTTTATTTGTTAGCTTTACATTATCGCTATCTATTTCTATTAATTCTTCTTGAACAAGTTTCTCTAATTCTTTCCTGTATATATATATTGGATTATCTACAAATTTATTTTTGAAATCAGATATTCTTATTCCTTTTATTTTTCTTAATCCTAACAGCATAAATTCTTTCATTTGCTCTTCTTTAGTTTGTGTTTCGTGGATTATTTTTGTTTTCGGGTCGCCGAGGGCGGCGACCCCTACAGTATAATTCTAAATTTTCTGTGTTTGAATATCTTATATTGTTTATGTATGAATGAGCAGCTAGTCCAAATCCTATATATTCTTTTTGTTCCCAACAATCCATATTATGCTTTGATTCAAATCCTGGTTTTGCATAATTTGAAATTTCATAATGTTTATATCCCGCTTCCTCTAATGTATTTTTTACAGTCCAATACATTTTTCTTTCAATAACCTCGCTTGGAGTATAAAGTTCTCCTTTTTCTATCCTTTGTTGCAATAAAGTTCCTTCTTCTAATATTAATGAATATACTGAAATATGTTCTGGATTCAATTCTATTATTCTATTTAAATCTGTTTGTATATCTTGTAAATTCTGTGTTGGTAATCCTAACATTAAATCAACATTTATATTTTTAAATCCGAACTTGTCTTGCTAATTTATACGTATCTAAAAATTGTTCGTAATTGTGTATTCTTCCAATTGTTTTTAATAAATGATTATTAGTACTTTGTAATCCTATACTAACTCTGTTTATTCCTGCATTATAATAATCCTGTAATTTACCTTGAGTCACAGTTCCTGGATTCATTTCTATTGTTATTTCAGTAGAACTTAAATCACATTTTTCTTTAATTACATCTAATATTTGAGTAATACATTTGCTATCAATATATGAAGGAGTTCCTCCACCTATATATATAGTATTTACTTTTGAATTATATAATATTTCACTTGTTTCTATTTCTAATTTTAAACTTTCTATATATTTACTTATATATTCTTCCTTTTTATCAAAAGAAATAAAATCACAATATGCACATTTGCTTGCACAAAATGGTATATGTATATATATTCCTATCTCTTTCATTTTCTTAATTCCTCTGCTATTTCAGATATTTTTCTTAATCTATGACTTACTCCCGATTTTCCAATAGGTTTTGAAAGCATTTGCCCTAATTCCTCATAAGATATATCTGGATTTTCTAATCTTATTTTTGCTATTTCTTTTAAGTTATCTGGTAAATCTTTGAATTTATTTTTTGATTTTAAGAATCTTATATCTTCTATTTGTTTTACTGCTGCACTTATTGTTTTATTTAAATTAGCAGTTTCACAATTTACTATTCTGTTTATATTATTTCTCATTTCTTTTTCTACACGTATTTCTTCAAACTTTATAACGGTTTTACTTGCACCAATTAATGCTAAAAAAGATGATATTTCTTCACCTTCTTTTATATATACAATAACTCCTGAATTTTTATTAGCTAATTTAGGATGTATATTAAAGCTTTCTAATAAATTTATCATTTCTTCTGCTTTTTTCTTTGATTTAAACATAATTTCTAAATGATATTCCTTGTTTGGGTCATTAAAAAAACCAGATTTTATAAAAGCTTCTCTTATACAAAGTCTAGCAATTTGCTCATCTTGTGGTAAATTGCTAGAGCCATCCCACATTTTCAATTCTAATAATTCTTCTCTTAAATCTGTAGAAAATGACATGTTTATCACCTCTTCATTATTTCTTTTTACAAACTACTATTCTATCGTTTCCACTTAAATCCTTCTTTGAATATATATCAGTATAATTATCTGATTCTCTTAATAAATTTATAACTTGTTCTTTTTGATTATATCCTATTTCTAGTGCTAATGTTCCATTTTCATTTAGGTATTTATACGCTTCGTTTATTATTTTTCTATAAATATCTAGTCCATCTTTACCACCATCTAATGCAATAAAAGGTTCATTTTGAACATCCTTATTTAATGTTTTTATAACATCTGTTTCTATGTATGGAGGATTGGAAACTATAATATCAAAAGTTTCTTCTATATTTTCAAACAAATCAGATTGTTTAAAAATTACATTAACATCATTTAATATCGCATTTTTCTTAGCAGTTTTTAAAGCATTTAAACTAATATCACTTGCTGTAGCTTTTATATTTTTTAACTTTTTGGCTAAAGATACTGCTATTGCTCCACTACCTGTACATAAATCTAATACTTTTAGTTCTTTGTTGCCTATAAGTTCAATTACTTCTTCAACTAAGATTTCTGTATCAGCTCGTGGAATTAAAACATTTTTATTTACCTCGAATTCCAATCCCATAAATTCTTGTTTTCCAATTATATATTGAAGAGGTTCTCCATTAATTAATCGATTTATAACTTCTCTATACTCTTTTTCTTTCTTCGCTAAAAGCTCTTTATTATCATTTATAAGTAAGTATTCCTTTTCTTTCTTCAATACAAATGCTAATAAAAGTTTAGACTTTAAAATAGGCTCTTCAATATTATTTTCTTTTAAAATACTAATTGCTTCCTCTAAAATTTGTTTTATTGTCATTTTATTTCTCCATATTAATTAAATCTTTAATTATTTCTCCTGCGATAATTAAACCAGCAACTGAAGGTACAAAAGCTACACTTCCTATATTTTTTTCTTCTTTATTTATTATTGGTTCTTCTTTTGAATAAACCACTTTTAATTTTTTTATTTCTCTTTTCTTTAATTCTTTCCTCATAACCTTAGCAAGTGGACATACCGTTGTTTTATATATATCTGTAACCTCTAATTTTGTAGGGTCCAATTTATTGCCAGTCCCCATTGAAGATATTATAGGAATATTTAATTTTTTAGCTTGCATAATTAACTCAATTTTTGCAGATACAGTATCTATTGCATCAACAATATAATCTACAGTATTATCTATAATTTTCTCTTCGCATTCTGGTAAATAAAAAACTTTATGAACTTCAACATTTGCATTTGGGTTTATTTCTAAAACTCTTTCTTTTGCAACATCTACCTTATCTCTTCCAACAGTTTTAATTGTTGCAATTATTTGTCTGTTTATATTTGACTCAGCAACTTTGTCATTATCAACTAATACAAAATTTTCTATTCCACTTCTGGCAAGACCTTCTAATACATATGAGCCGACTCCACCTATACCAAAAATAGCAACTTTTTTATTTTTTAATAAATTTAAATTTTCTTTACCTATAATTATTTCTGTTCTAGAAAACTTATCTTCCATAATTATATTCCTTTCAATTCTTGTTTACTTAATAACTATACCCTAAAAATGTCTTTTTGTCCACAATATTTTTTGTATACATTTTCTATGTTTTGGCAATATTAAATATAGATTATAAAATTTTAGGAGGTTTTTCTTATGACAAGTAAAGAACTTTTATATGTTGAAGATGCTTTATCACATGAACAATTTATGCAAAAATGCAGTAAAAACGCTTCTTCACAATTACAAGACCAAGCTCTTTCAGATTATTTAAAAGAGTTAGAAACTAAACATACAGAATTATTTAACAAATTTTTAAATTTATTATAAGGAGGATATTATGCAAGACCAAGATATAATGGAAAAAGAATTATTAGTTATAAAAGGCATATGTGATTTATATTTACATGGTACATTAGAATCAACTACTGCAGAAGTACACTGTGCCTTTAAAGAAGCTTTAAAAGAAGCTTTAAATATTCAAAATAAACTATACAATTTAATGGCTGAAAAAGGTTGGTATAAAAATGAAATCGCTGACCAAACAAAAATTGATACAGCAAAACAAAAATTTAGTGGTAATAATTAAACAAGAAAAGAAAGAGGCCCTCTTACAAGAGAGCCTCTTTCTCTTAATCAATATCAACAAGTGACAAAACGAAACCTCCTGTTGCCAATATTATTACCATAAAAGTAATAAATAAAACAATAAAGGCTACGCTTTCAACAATGATCATAATTTCACCTCTTTTTAATTATAGTGAATATTGCCACTTTTTACATTACGCATTATATCATTTTTATGTAAAATTGTAAAGAAAATTAAAGATAATAAATTATCGGGTAGTTAATTACAACATTTTTATTCATTTATCGATTTACTGAAAAATATTTATTTTGCAGTAAAAGTTAAAAAGCTAAAATAATTAATTTTTGACAAATGAGTATTCATTTTCAAAAATTAATATTTTAACTTAAATTATACAATTATAAATATATAGTCATTTCTTTGGAGCACGGACGACCAATGGTCGCCCCTACATTCACTCTACAAATTTCAATTGCTTACCAATTCCTTAAATTTATTTCCTCTTTCTTTAAAGTTCTTAAAGTATCCATAGCTTGATGCTGCTGGTGATAGCACACATATTGTTTCTTTTTTAGTAACTTCTTTTGCTGTAGTAACTGCTTCTTCTATTGTATTTACTAATTTTACATTTTTATCTGTTTCTTTTAGTCCTTCTTGAATATATTCTCCTGTTTTTGGTAAACAAATTATATTTTCAACTTCACTACTTATTAAAAATTTAATTAATTCTGTTTGGTCTACTCCTCTGTCATTACCACCAACTATCAGTGTATTAACTTTTTCTAATGCATTTATAGATTCTATAGTTGCTTCAGGTATTGTTGCAATAGAATCATTATAATATTCTACTCCATCAAATTTCCCTACATATTCTAATCTATGTTCTAAAGGATTAAATGAATTTATTGTTGAAATAGTTTTTTGTATATCTAAATTCAAAATTTTGCTAACAGCCAAAACAAACATTATATTATTAAGATTATGTTTTCCTTTTAAGTTTCTATCTTGATTTGCATCATATAAAAATTTATCATTATAATAAATTTTATTATCATTTAAAGAAATAGTTTGATTAGTTTTTTTATTATTATTTATTGTTATTCCAAAATCTTCATTTGAATAATTATCGTATAAATTATTAATATTCTCATTATCTAAATTAAATATTGCTACATCTTTTTTATTTTTTACTAAATTTATTTTAGCTAGTGCATAGCCTTCAAAATTTTTATAATGGTCTAAATGCTCTTCAAAAATATTTAATAATATTGCTATATTAGTAGAATGTTTTGCAAATTCTAATGTATGTGATGATATTTCTAAAACTACTATTGCATCTTTTTCAATTGTATCTATTAGGTCAAAAATTGGAGTTCCTATATTACCTAATAAATAAGTTTTTTTGTTTTGTTCTTCTAAAACTTTATGTATTAATGAACTTGTTGTACTTTTTCCTTTTGTACCTGTAATACCTATTGTATAATTATCTGTATTCTTTAAAAATAAGTCATATTGTGAAATTAGTTTTTCTTCTATCCCTTTTGTATCAATATCCTTTAATGAAATTCCTGGTGATTTGAAAATTAGGTCATATTCTTCTAAACCTTCTAAATAATTTTCGTTTATTATAAATTTTAAATTATTATCTTTTTCTAAAAAGGATTTTTCTTCACCATTTTCTTTTATGTATCTAATTTCTATAGGAATGTTTTTTAAATGTTTTCTTATAAAATTATATGTTGATTTTCCTTCTATTCCAAATCCTAATATACATATTTTTTTATTTTTAATCTCTTCTATAATTTTTTCAATCATTGTATACATCTCACTTCAAAAACATTATTTTCAATAATATTATCTTAAATACAACAAATTGTCAAATAATTCATTTATTGCTTATATGTATCTGTCCTGCATCAACATTTAATTCTCTTGAAATAATGTTTTGTATTTGTGCAATTTCTTCTGCTCCGTAAATCATCTTTTCCTACTACAACACTTACACTTTTATCATTAACAAAAATCACTAAATCTTCTATTCCTTTTGCATAAATTAAATTTTCAGCTATCATTATTGAGTTCTTTCTATTATTTATTTCATTTATTTTTAACAATGCTTCTTTCTTTTCCTCTACACTTGCTGATGTGTTGTTATATAATTCTTGGTATGATTCTAATAATTCTGAATACATTGCTGTTCTTTCTAATTTTGAATTTATAAAATATTCATCATCATTTGTATTTGCAGTTTCAACTGTGTTATCTTCTTTGATAACTTCATTACTCACTACCTCATTTACTGAATTGCTTATTTCATTAATTGTCTCATTAGTATAAAGATTTGCATTAACTAAAGTTGCATCTCCTAATGTTGCATCAGTACTTCCTATTGTAGCTGATGTTTCTATTTTGTTATTATCAGAAGTATAGTTTAAATACCCTGCAGTAATTAGCATTAATGCCATTACCAAAATAATTAATTGATTTCTTTTGAAAATTTTCATGTTTTTCTCTCCTTTTTTAGTAAATTCTTCGAAGAGCGGACGCTAATAGCCGCCCCTACAGTGCGTTTGCAATGTAATTTTTTACTCTTTCGTTTTTGTGGGCTGGTCAAGACCAGCCCCTACATTTTATAAAATATTATTTCATTTTAAATACCTGAACCTTGTATGTAGATACTCCTGTTACTGCTGATACTGCTTGAATTATGTCAGTTTTTATAGTTGCATTGTTAGCTCCTTCTGCAATTACTATTGCACCTTCTATTTTTGGCATTACTACTTTTTCTGTTATAGGTGCATTATCTCCATCTACTATTATTTCTTTACTTACATCTGATTCTTGCACATTTCTTTTTGCTCCTGCTGTATCAGTTTCTTCTGTTATACTAGTTGTTACCTTTTCATCATACATTGCCACTACCTGACTACTCTGAGAATATGTAATTAAAACTTCTACTTTTCCTACTCCAGATATATTTGATAGTATGTCCTCTAATTCATCTTCTAAATTATATTCATCTGTTTTTATATTATTACTATTAATACTTTCTTGTGCAAGTTCTTTAAAAGTTGTTTCACTTTCTTTATTATCCTTATTATCGTTTTTTCCCCATATACTGTTTATTGCAATTATTGTTATTATTAATAAAACTAAAAATACAGCTAAATTTTCTATGTTTTTTTTATTATTTCCTTCCGTTTTTTTAACAACTAAATATTTCAATTCTCTTAATTTATCCTTTAGCATATTATTCCTCCTCAATTATAATTTTTTCTTTTTCTATTTTGTAAGTTTCCTCTAATGCTTCTCTTATTTTTTCAAATTCCTCTTCACTAATATTTTTTTCTACTTCATTTATTTCGTTTTTTGATATTTGTATATTTATGGTTTCTACAATACTATTTTCTATTACACTGTTATTTTCATTATTTGTTTTTGATATTATTATTTTCAAATACGTGATTTCTCCATTATCTATATTTACATTAGTTTCTATATCTTTTGTTTCATATCCTTGCTTTTCTATTTCTTGTTCTATTTCCTTTTCTACTTCTTTTATATATAATTTTTCTACTTGATTATTGGTTGGTACTGTTAAGTCTTTTTTTTCTTCAGTAGTATTAGTTTTTATACTATATGTTCCTAAAATCGTATCGAAATTCAAATTTTCCTTAAAAAAATAGGTAACTATAGGAGAAACAATTATAAATAATATGTATATTCCTATAATTGTTTTTATATATTTTTTATTATTACCATTTGGCAAAAGCATTTCTAAAATAGTAACTATAACTACTGCAATTACTATTTGTCCAGCCCATGAACTTATCGAATTAATCACTATATTACACCTACCTATACATCATACCTGTATTTGAAATTTTTAAAGTTAATGCTAGTCCAATTATTAACAAAATTGAAACAAAAAAAGTAACTGCTAAAAGTAATTTAAATGTCCCGGTTATTTGTTCTAATAATTTTACGATTCTTTTATCTGCAATGGGTTCTGCAATTGCTGTTGTCAAATTATAACTAATAGTTAATACCGAAAGTTTTATAATTGGTATTATGCAGATTGATACTATTACAACCATTCCAACAACACCTACAGCATTTTTCAATAAAATCGTACATCCTAACACTGTATCAACTGAATCACTTAAAGCTTTTCCTAATACTGGTATTACATTTGCTGCTACAGCTTTTATACCTTTTGCAGACAATCCATCTACCGAGCTTGTCAATGTTCCTTCTAAGGATAAGACTCCAATAAAAATAGTAATTGCCGTACCGAGCACCCATATTACACTTGATTTTAAAAACTTAGAAATTTTACCTATTTGAACTTTGTCTGAAATATTTGAAACAATTCCTATAATTGTTGACACAGTTATAATTGGTAAAATTGCTATTGTAATTATATTTCCTATAAAAATTATTATAAATAATATTATAGGTTGAATTAAATTTGCAGAAGCAATACTTCCGCGAACTTGTCATTAGTGCCATAAGTATTGGTACAAGTGAATTCATAAATCCAACCAAATTATTTATTGTATCCTTTACCATATTTATAATTTCAGAAAAATTATGCATAACTAAAGTAACTATAAGTATATATTCAATATAGTATGCTATTCCGTGATACACTTTCATTATTCAAACTATCACTTATGCTTTTTAAAATACTATGTATAACTATTATTGCTAAAATCCCGCCGCAGTAAAGTTAATGTGTTTTTCACTTCATTTCCTAATAATGATAATATGCCTTTATATAACCCCTCATTATCGATATTTCCTGTAAGTGCATTACTTAAAAGTTCAGAAATTTCAATATCAGGAAAAACTTCTTTTGTATATTTTTCTCCTTCATTAATAAATCTGGATATATTTAATGCTTCCATTTGTTCTTCTATTATTTCATCTGTAGCAAAACTAAATTTTGAAGAAAAGATTATTATAATAAAAAATACAAATATTATTTTTTTTATTATATTTCACTCCTTTGATTAAAGTATTTTTATTATAACTTCTAGCAAAGCAACAATAATTGGTATTGAAATACTAATAATAACAACCTTTCCGCCTAAATCTATTTTGCTTGCTATTGCTGCTTCTCCTGAATCCTTGCATATACTTACTGCAAATTCAGTTAAAATTGCTATACCTGTTATTTTTAATAAAATTTGTATGTATTGACTATTTATGTTTGTTTTATTTGCTAAAGTTGTTAAAATAGAAATGATTCCTGACAGCTTGTCTAATACCATAAAAAAAATTAACACACCAGCAATTAAAGAAACATATACTGCAAACTCTGGTTTATATTGTTTTAAAATTACAATAATTAATAATGCAATTAATCCTATTCCTATTATTTTTACAATATCCAAATTTATCTCCTCTTCACAAATTAAACATTGTCCTTACACTATTAAACAATGTACTAATTTCTTTTATAACCATTGTTAAAACTATTACAAGTCCTGCAAGAGTCGTCATCATTGCTTGGTCTTCCCTTCCTGCTCTTACCAAAACTTGATGTAATACCGCAACTAAAATTCCTATAGCAGCAATTTTAAATAATAAATCTATATTCATAATTCATACCTCACATTAAAACTATTACTATTGTTAGACCTGCAATCATTCCAAGTGTTCTATATAATTTTTCATTTTTTATTCTTTCTTTAGCTGCTTTTTGTATTTGTTCATCTAAAAATACATTTGTCAAATCTATTTGACTTATTTGTCCTTGGATATCAGTTTTTCCTAACAACTTACTAAAGTCTTTTAATATATTTAAATCCTCTGTTTCTATATTTAAAACCCTAATATCTAATGCCATTCTCCAAGCTTCATCAGCAGAATAATCTCTCATATTATTACTTGCAGTTTTAAATACATGTCCAACATTTGAATCAATATTTTTTGATATTTGATTGAAAATTTCTGGAATCGGCTCATATGTAAATTTTATTTTTGTTTTAAACATATTTAGTGCTTTTTTAAATTCTTTTAATTCTTTTTCTCTAGCCGAGTATTTTTTTGAAATTAATAGTCCTATACAAGAAGATGACAAAAATATAAATGCATACACTATTATTTTAATAACTAACATATTCTTTTCCTCCTGATAATTTATGAGTTTCTTCTATTTCTTTTTTATTTAGAATTATTATTCTTTCAAAAACATGTTTATTTAATAATTCACTTAAAATTGGGTTTAAAAATATTTGCTCTAATGAATTTCCATGCGCAGTAAAAACACCTTTTACCCCTGAACATATTGCATAATCTATTGCTTTTATATCTTCATACGCTCCAATTTCATCCGCACTTATTACTTGTGGAGCCATTGAACGTATTAAGAGTTTCATTCCTATTGCTTTTGGGATATTGTCTAACACGTCTGTCCTTAAACCAACATCATTTTGTGGTGCACCCTTATACATTGCTGCGAGTTCCCCTCTTTCATCTACCAAACCTACATTTAACCCTTTGAAATTTATTTCATCTATTCCATTACTAATATTTTTTATTAAATCTCTTAAAATTGTTGTTTTCCCTCCTCCTGGCGGAGAAACAATAAGAGTGTTGTAAACATTATTATTTTCTATATCTAATATATATTTTAATATTTTTTTACTGCAATCACTGATTTCTTTTGCAATTCTAAAATTTAAACTTGATATGTATTTTATATTTTTTACTTTTTCATTTTCAATTACTACATTTCCAGCAATACCAACTCTATGACCTTTTTTTACAGTAATAAATCCTTCGCATATTTCCTTTTGATATGCATAAATAGAATTTTCACAAATATTCTGAAGTGTTTCTAATACATCTTCAGTTTTTACAACAAATTTTAATTTTGTTTCATATGTATCATATCTTAAAATTATAGGCTTATTTACTCTTAACCTAATTTCTTCTAAGTGTTCATTTAAACACATTTCTATTTCTTGGGAAATTTTTTTAGAAAAATACCTTAATATTTGATTTTGCATATATAGCCTCCAAGCATGTCCTTTTAATATATATATGCAAGAAAAAAATTTTTAGAACAAAAAAATTAAAATCCCTCAAAGGGATTTTATATTATTAACTATTCATTATTCACCATTAACTATTCACTAGGCGAAGCATTCTGCTTCGCCTACATTTAGTGTGTCATTTGTTCTTTTTTTGCTTGTAGTTGTCTTAAATAAGGATACATTGTAAATAATGTTTCATCTCTATCTAATAATCTTACTTTATCATCATGGGATGTCCATTCAAACATTATTGGAAGGTCTACAAATCTATGAAATTCTTCATGTAAATATTTTTGTTGAATAAATACCACATTTTCTTTTCCACGTCTTTGCTTATATGCTGTATGTGAGGCAACTCCTTTTGCACGTTCATATTCTTCTTCTGATTGATAATGAATTTCTATAACTGGCAATTCTTCTGATGATGTATATACTTTTTTATCAATTTCTTCCAAGTCATCTAAGGTTATTTCTGCTTCTTTGTCTTCTTTAATACATTGTGCTATCTGTTCCTTATATCCATCTACTTTTATATCATCTAACCATTCAAATGCTTTATCATTGATATAACCAGTATCATGTACAGCAGTATATCCTGGTAATGGTTTTCCGTCTTCTCCTAATAAAATATTTCCATTTTTATCTTTTAAAGATTTATTAATAGGTTTACTCTTCATAACTTTTATCAAAGAATTTGATATATGCTTCTTTATAGTTAATATATCCTTTTTATCCTTTGCTACTATTGTTATCCCAAAAACATCATCTAGAACTTTAAGTTTTCCCTCTAATTGACCTTCATTACTGTCCTCATTATTTATTGCAGATTCTAAACCTTTAACTCTTGCATACATATTTACACTTACATCTTTATCAATCTGTCCATTATCTATAAGTAACCTTATTTGCTCTTTTATAAGCTCTAATATCATAAAGAATCCTTTTGCTTGATCCTTTATAAACTTCATGTATGCCGCTTTTTGTTGTTGTTCTGTCGGAATAGTAGTAAATTTCGCTAACTCTTCTGGTGTCAATTCAAACTTTGCAGTTCCAGCTTGAATTAATTCTTCTACTGTTTTCCTTACTATATTTAATTGTTTTTTGTCAAGATTTTTTTCTTCTAATGCACTCATTATTTCATCTATTTGTTCTGTTCTTTTTCTGTTTGTTTCACTTACTTCCTCTATAGCTTTTCTATAATTTTCAGGCAATTTATATTTTTCTTTAAAATCATTCGACATCCTTATCTACTCCTACACTATTTCTTAAAATCTCATCAAATTCTTTTGTTAAATTATTACTTGTATTGTATCTTTTTGTTATATCTTCATCTGTGTTTACTAATCCATACTCATTTTTATAAAATTTAAGAAGCTCTGGTAATTCTTGTTCTCCTAAATTTAATATTGTTTTTGTTAGAGCAAAGTTCACTTCTTCATATGTTCCTACACATTCAAACGGTTTTGTTTCTCCATGTCCGTATTAATTCAATAAAAGTTTTCTTTAAACTTTCTTTTTCAAATAAGTCTTCTTTAAAAATTTTCACTAATTTTTCTTTATATAAAAATGGACTTAAAATTATATATACAAATAAACATTTAGGACAATTACAGCACCATTCCCATGGTGTTTTTTTACTTCCTTCATTACAACTTCTAAAAATATCATGATATTGTTCATTTTCAGAAAACAATTTTGCTATTTGCAATTCATTTAATGGTCTTAATAAGCTTAGATATTCTGATTCTGTATGTAAATACTCCTCAACATATTTTCTAAAATCTTGTTCAAATTCAAATGTTTTAGAATATTGATGATTTATATTTTCTCCTTCTACATTGCTTTCATTTGCACTTGATTCATTAGATAATGTAATGTATTTTTTATTTGTTAAATATGCAATTAAATAAGATAAAAAAGCAAGTAATGCAGAAAATGGTGTATGACCATTTAAATAACCTTCTTTATTTAATTCTAAAAGTTCTTTATCTATTTTTCTTGTAACATAAATTATTTTGTCTTCATATCCTGCAACTTTTGCAGTTTCAACAGAAGGTTGTTTTCCTCCTATTAACAAACAGTAACTATCTTCTTTATATTGATTTAATAGACTTAATGTAACTGTAGAGTCTTTTCCTCCACCTATTGGAATTAAATTTCCGTGTAGCAGATTTTATGTTACCTTTCATTTTATTATATTGTGAATTGTCATAAATGTCAACCCCAACATTTTTTGAAATGATTTCTATAAAATTATTTTGTTCTATTACAATATTATTTATATATCTAAATTCACCTAAACCTAAATAAAATAATTTTTTGAAAAATTCTATTTGTTCAGAATCTAAACTTCCACATTCTACAATTAGTTTTTGAGCACATACGCTTTTCCAATAACTAATTGCTTCTACCATACCAAGATTAAAGACCATGTTTTTTACTAATTTGTCTTCTACTGTGTTAAATTCTATATTTCTTTTTTCTATAGTTATTGTAGATTCAAATTTAGTAAGTCCTGGAATTTCAAAAAAATATTTAATTATAATGTTATTATTTTCTTCGTAGATATTAAAATCTTTATATATAAATTCTTTATATTTTTCTCTTAATACATTAAATTTCTGCATTTTTCCTCCTCAAAATTTGCCTAGCAAATTTTGTATTAATGGTATTTTTTACGGGTTACGGGCGACCACTGGTCGCCCCTACGTTTATTAATTATTTGTAGGGGCTGGTCTTGACCAGCCCACGGGTCGGTCAAGACCGACCCCTACATATGCGTCCTTTATATGCTAAGCATAACCAATAATGTTCCTATTATGCTCATTATGAAACCTGTTATTTTTAATCCCATAGTCGCTTCATTTTGGTCTCCAAATCCAAAATTCTTTTTTGTTATTGGTCTTGCATCATAAATTAAAATTACTCCAAACATTGCTACTATTAAACCTACTAACATTAGTATTCTCATATTCAACATCCTTTCTAACTACAATATGTACAAAGAATTGATTCTAATCCTACTGTAATATCTATTGAACCTTTTTTATACTTTTCATCTAAATTTATTAATTCCTTTAATACATTTCTTAATTCTTTTTCTTTAAAATATTGTGATTGCTTTCTATATTTATTTATTAAGAAAGTTTGATTAGGCTTTAAATTTAAATTTTTTGCAGTATCTAATCTTAATCTTTCACACACATTTACAATATATAATTTTTTGAAATGATTATATATTGTGATTAAAATCTTTTGTATTGGTTCTTTATTATATATAAGTTCATGTAAAACCTCTAAAGCTTTTTTAGTATCTTTTTTTCCTAAATTATCAGTTAAGTCAAATATAATATAGTCTAATTGTTTAATACATAAAAGTTCTATTTCTTTTTTTGTTATAGTCCCACCATTTCCAACATATTCTATAAGTTTTCTCATTTCATTTATTAGAACTTGCATATTTGTACCACAAACTTCTATGAATAATTGTAAGTCCTGTGCACTTATATTAACACCATATGCTTTTATTATTCCACCTAGTCTTTTACCTATATCATTAGGTTTTAGTTTTTCAAAATTGCATACAATTCCGAAATTATCTAGTGTAGTCAATAAATCATTTTTTACTATTTCATTTTCAACAAATATTAAAACTATACTTTCTTGAATTTGTTTTGTATTTTCATTTATATACTTAACAATTTGTTTTTCTAAATCTTTATTTCCGCTTTTTAGAAAATAAACCTGAGTTTTTTACCATGATTAATTTCTTTTCATATCCGAAAACTGGAGTTTCTATTTCCTGTATAAGGCTTCTTATATTGGTTTCATCAATCTCGATATAATTTATTCCCGATATAATTTCCCCAAAAGATTTTTTTATTTTCTTTATACAATTTTCCAATAAAAATCTTTCTTCTCCATAAAATAAGTATATACTGTTATTTAAACTTTCCTTCTTTAATTCATTTTCTAAAGCTTCTATTGTCAAATTTTATTCCTCCATTATAACTTTTCTGCAAATTTTGCTGAATGAGCATGACATATTCCAACAGCCATACTATCTGTAATATCATCTAGTTTTGGTAAGCTTTCTGCTTTCAGTATAGTTTTAACCATTCTCTGAACTTGTATTTTATCTGCTCTTCCATATCCTGCAACAGCTTGTTTTACTTGCAAAGGTGTATATTCAAATGTTGGTATATTGTTTTTCGAACCAACAACTAAAACAATCCCTCTTGCTTGTGCAACATTTATCGCTGTTTTTACATTTTGATTGAAAAATAATTCTTCTACAGAAATTGCATCTGGATTGTATTCTTGTATTATTGTTGTTAAATCATCATATATTTTGGTTAATCTTAATGGAAATGATGTTTTCGCTTCTGTTAAAATTGCTCCTGATGTAATTAGTTTAAATTTATTTCCAACATAATCAATTATACTGTATCCTGTTATTGCGAATCCTGGGTCAATGCCTAATATTCTCATTATTCCACCTTTTCTTTTATAAATCTATAATTCTAAAAATTTCTGCTACACTCCAAGCTTGAGCTATTGTACCTCCTGATTTTTGTGGTGCTTTAGAATTATATACTTCTGAAATACTTCCTATAGCTCCATCTTTATACATTTCTTTTACAAAATTCTTTTTAACATTTTCTTTAAATTCATTTAATTTTTCTTCTAATTCTGTTCTTTTCCTTTTATCTTTTTCATATTCAATACTATTTTTTATAGCATCATAATATAATCCTAATAACCATGGCCATGTTACTCCTTGATGATAACTTGAATCTCTTCTAAAAGCATCACCTTCATATGTTGCAATATATCCTTTTTCTCCCTTTGCTAATGTTTTTAGACCACATTTATTTAATAATTTACTTTCAACTGTTTCAATTATTTCTTTTCCAACTTTTGAATTTGGTTCTATAATTGGATGACTTAATGATAAAGCAAATAATTGATTTGGTCTAACTTTACTATCTCCAATTACATCATATAAACATTTTTTATTTTTGTTATAAAAACTTTTTTCAAAAGCCTCTTTACATTTATTTGCTAAATCTGCATATTTATAAGATTTTTCCCTTTCCTTCATTTTTAAACAAAGTTCTTCCATAATTTTTAATGCATTATACCACAATGCATTTATTTCTACTGCTTTACCATTTCTTGGAGTAAAACAATGATTTCCATATTTAGCATCCATCCATGTAATTTGCGTATCTTCAGTTCCTGATGATAATAAAAAATCTTTTTTATCTATAAAAATATTTGCATTATCAACATCAATTCCTCTTAGAAAACTCTCTACAATATGCATTAATTTATTGTAAACTTGTTGTTCTATAAAATCATAGTTTGAAGTATATTCTAAATATTTATATACTTGTTCAAATAATAACAAAGCACTATCTACGCTATTATATAATGGCCTGTTATCATATCCTGAGTATCCATTTGGAACAAGTCCAAATTTAACATCTTTTATTAATGTAAGTAATACATCTTTTGCTACATCATATCTTTTAGTTTTTAACAGTAATCCTTCAAAAGATATTAAAGAATCTCTTCCCCAATCTAAAAACCATGGATATCCTGCAATTATTGTATATAATCCAAAGTGTGGTCTATACACAATAAAATTATCAACTGCCATTGTAAAATCTCTTAGTAATTCTCTTTTTGCTAAATCTTGCTTTGTTTCTTTTGTTATATCTGTTTTTCTTGGCAATATTCCCGTTTTAGACATTAGTTCATTTATTCTAACAATTTCTTTATTTATTATTTTCTTTACATCTATTTCTTCTATATTTTCTTCTAATGAACACACAAAAGTATATTCTCTTGTTTCGTTTTCAGGTATTTCAATTTCAAATCTACCTGGAACAGATAAATTTTCTTCTGGATAAAATCCTCTTTTTTCTTCTTGTATATAATACATATTTCTAAATGTATCATTAAAATGTTCTATATATGTACCATGAGATGCATTCATATAAATAGGTGTACTTGAATTTCCATCAACTTCAATTTTTACCTTGTTTTGTTTTATAGTTTGCTTTAAATTATATTCATGATTTGTATTCATTGTATGAAAATCTCTAAAAGTTATAATTGGTGCTAATGTAAGTTTAGCTTTTTTTCCATTATTATAAACCTTATATAATACACAAACTGTATTTTTTCCATGTTCCATACATATTATTTTTTTTATTGTAATATCATTAACTTTATAAGTATAAATAGGAGTATAATCTTTTTCAAATTCATCTAAATATTTATAACCATTTGAACTAAAATTCACACCTAAATTAGCATATAAATCAAATTTTTCATTATCTATTTCTATACTTTCATCTATTTTTGAAAGTATTACAAATCTTCTAGCAGGTGGTGTTAATGGTGCAACTAATAATCCATGATATTTCCTTGTATTTATTCCTAAAATAGTACTTGATGAATATCCTCCAAGTCCATTTGTTATAATCCATTCTTTTGTTAATCCTTCTTCTAAGGTTAAATCCTTTTTAGAAAACTTCATTTGTGACTTCCTCCAATTTTCTATTTTTTTACTGTTTTTTCATATGTTTCTTTTAAAAATTCTTCTTTTTGTTTTTTTTCTTCTTCGCTAATCATCTTTTCTGCTTTTTTATGTACTTTTAAATTAGTCTGTCTTGATAATTCACTTTCTTGAATTGATTTTATTCTTTCTTTATATTTAGTAGTAAATTTACTTTCTTTTCTTGCTCCTTTTTCCTTTACTTTTTTAGGTTCTTTTACTTTTTTTTCTTTATTTGCTTGTTCCTTTTTTTCTTCTTCTTTCAATTTAGAATTTAATAATAAATAACTTTCATCACTTTGTTGGTCTTTTACTTTAAAATCTGTACATATAATTTCAATTATAGCCCTTGCAATATTGTCTGGATTGTGAATTATATGTTCATCCTTAAGTGTTGAAACATTTGATTCATAAACAATTACGCCCATTCCTTTTACATTTTTAGTATCTGGGTTAACTAATGTTGAACCAGCTAAATTAT
This sequence comes from Clostridiales bacterium, assembly GCA_015056485.1. Lineage (GTDB taxonomy): Bacteria > Bacillota > Clostridia > TANB77 > CAG-508 > CAG-452. The sequence continues at coordinate 23,366 of SVGD01000013.1, read as the reverse complement.
ATTTTCTAACATATTCTGGTATTATTTCACCCGTATCAGCTATACAAAAATCAATAATGTTTTCTCCTGCATGTTCTTGTATTGCTTTTATATGATCTGAAACTTCATAATCATCTGTTTGTCCTGGTTCCGTCATAACATTTGATATATAGATTTTTAATGCTTTACTGTCCTTAATAGCTTTTGAAACTCCTCTTATAAGTAAATTTGGTATTACATTTGTATATAAACTTCCTGGTCCTATAACAATTGCATCAGCTTCTTTAATTGCATCTATTATTCCTTCTGTAGGTCTACAATTAGTTGGATTTATATATACTCTATTTATTCTTGTTACTTTATCAGAAACAATTTCAGCAATTTTATTTTTCTGTTCAACAATTGTACCATCTTGAAGTTCAGCACATATATTCATTTCATCCAGTGTTACTGGAATTACTTTTCCAACCATATTTAAAATTTCTGAACTTTTTTCTATACTTTTTCCAGAATCCTCATATACATTTTCCATTGCAGATAAGAATATATCTCCAAAACTTAGATTTTTTAATTTTCCTTCTGTAAATTTATATTTCATTAATTGGTTCATTTTTTCACTACTTGGGCAAAGTGCAATCATGTTTTCTTGAACATCTTCCATAGGTCTTAGTTTTAATTCTTTTTTCGAAAAAGTTTTTTCGTTTCCATAGCTTGATACTGTGGCAATAGCAGTAATATTTGTTGTGTATTTTTTTAATCCTTCAAGTACATTATTTATTCCAGACCCACCACCAATTACAACAACTTTTGGTCCTTTGTCGTATATACTATTAGTAGCTTTTACATCAGACATTTCTTCATTATCCTTAGTAGAAGTTAATGTAACTTCAATAGTTTTTCTTTGTATAAAAATAATTCCTGCAACAAATCCTACAAATCCTAAAGCAAATGTAATAACAATTTCAATTAATTCTAAGATATTGCCTACTTCTTCTGTGGACATAACTTTAGAAAATCCATAACAAATTAAAATCATTGATATGAAAAGCAGTACTATCCATCTCTTTACTCCTTTACTATTTTTAAACCATCTTATAAAATTCTTCACGTTGAAACCTCCAAATATTTATTATTCATTCGGGTTACCTATGGCGGCAACCCTACATTCTTATTATCAATAACTATTTTATTTTTCACCTATAAATTCTATTTCTAATTCTATTTTTTTATTAAATTTTTCATATACAATTTGCTGTACTTTTTCAATTAATTTTAAAACATCATTTGCTGTTGCATTCCCTTTGTTGACAATAAAACCTGCATGTTTTTCAGACACATATGCATTCCCTATATTATATCCTTTTAATCCAGCTTTGTCTATAAGTTCTGCTGTTATAAATTCTTCTCCTCTTTTAAAAGTACTTCCTGCATTTGCATATTCTAAAGGTTGCTTATTTTTTCTTGAAACGAATAAATCATGCATTTCTTTTTTTATATCTTCTTGCATACCTTTTTCTAATTTTAATTTAGTTGCAATTATGCAATAATTTTTTTTGTTTGAAAAAATACTTTTTCTATATGAAAATTCGTGTTCTTTATTTTTTATTGTTATTAATTCTAAATTCTCATCTAAATATGTTGTTTCATATATTAGAGCTTTCATTTCTTGTCCATAGGCTCCTGCATTCATTTTTATAGCCCCACCTATTGTTCCAGGTATTCCAGAAAGCTTTTCAAATCCAGATAAAGAATTTTTACAAGCTATATTTGCAACTTTTGATAATAATGCTCCTGCTTCAGCATAAATAAACTCATCTTGAACTTTAACTTCATTTAAATTAAGTTTTAAAACTATACCTCTTATACCTTTATCACTTACTAAAATATTAGTTCCATTGCCAATTAAATATATTGGTATCTTCTTTTGTTTTGCTATAGTACAAATCAACTTAACTTCATCAATAGAATTTGCTTTAATAAATAAATCTGCTTTTCCTCCTATTTTAAATGAAGTATGTCTACTCATCAATTCATCCTTTAAGACTCTTTCTTGTTCAATTTTTTTAATTATTTCATTATAAAATTCTTGCATACATTCTCCTATTTATTTTCATAACCAGGTTTTCCTAAAAGTTTAAACATATTATTTTTATATGCCTCAACTCCTGGCTGATTAAATGGATTAACTCCTAAAACAAATCCAGACATTCCACATGCCAATTCAAAAAAGTAAATAAGTTCACCTAAAACCTCTTCTGATAATTCTTTAATTGTTAAAATTATATTTGGAACCCCACCATCTACATGTGCCTGAACTGTTCCTTCCATTGCTTTTTTATTTACATAGTCCATAGTTTTTCCTTCAAGGAAATTTAGTCCATCGACATTATCTGCGTCATGTTTTATTGTAATATCTGACTTTGAATCCTCAATAACTATTACAGTTTCAAAAAGGTTTCTTTTTCCTTCTTGTATATATTGCCCCAATGAATGTAAATCTGTTGTGAAATCAACTCCTACTGGGAATATTCCTTTTTCTTTTTTTCCTTCACTTTCTCCATAAAGTTGTTTCCACCATTCTGTAAAATAGTGCATCTTAGGTTCATAATTTACTAATATTTCTATTGTTTTTTCTTGTTTGTATAATATATTTCTGGCTACAGCATATCTGTAACATGGATTATATTTTATATTTTCTTCATTATAACTGTTTTGTGCCATTCTAGCACCTTCCATAATCTTATCAATATCAATTCCAGCTACAGCTATTGGCAATAATCCTACCGCAGTTAATACTGAATATCTTCCTCCAACATTACTTGGAATTACAAATGTTTCGTACTCTTCTTCATCTGATAATTTCTTTAATGAACCTTTTTCCCTATCTGTAGTAACATATATTCTTTTTCTTGCTTCATCTATTCCATATTTTGATTCTAAAAATTCTCTAAAAATTCTAAATGCTATTGCAGGTTCTGTAGTTGTTCCAGATTTTGATATAACATTTATAGAAACATCTTTATCTCCTATACATTCAATCAAATCATTTACATAGTTTGGACTTATATTATTTCCTACAAAAAATACTTGTGGAAATTTTCTTTGTTTCTTTTCTATTAAATTATAAAAAGTATTTGTAAGTGACTCTATTACTGCTCTTGCACCTAAATATGAACCTCCTATTCCTATTACTAGAAAAACTTCTGAGTTCTCTTGTATATTTTTAGCTGCTTTTTTTATTCTTTCAAATTCTTCTTTATCATAATTTGTTGGTAAGTTAAGCCAACCCACAAACTGATTTTCCTCATTTGCTATTTCATGTAATTTATTATGTATTTGTGCAACCTTTGCTTTATACTTTGTAAAATCTTTTTCTTTTATTTCTGTGTTTTTAAAATCTATTTTGATATTTGGCATTTGTAACTACTCCTTTTTACTTAAAATAATTCTATAATATATTATCATAAATAGAACAAAATTGGAAGAAATATGTTAGAAAAAAAGTATTTGGTTATTAGATTTTAGTCATTGGATTTTCTATTTTTATATGATATACTATGAAACATCAAGAATTTAAGGAGTTTTTAAATGATTAAAGAAATTGAAGAATTAATAAAAAAATTTAAAGGAAACGTTAGTCTTTATGCATGTGATGAATTAAATAATGAAATAAGAATAAATGAAAATATAGTCGTAGAAACTGCTAGTGCCATAAAATTATTTATATTAATAGAATATTACAAACAAATTATGAATAACGAAAAATCTAGGGATGATATTTTAAACTATAAATTTAGCGAAGATTTTGTAGAAAATGGTAGTGGTATAATTCAATTTTTAGACAGTGGTTTAAATATTACTTCAAAAAACATGGCAATTTTAATGATTATAATTAGTGATAATATCGCTACTAATAAAATGATAGATTATCTTGGTTTTGAAAATATAAATAATACTATAAAAGAACTTGGTCTTAAAAATACAAAATTAATTGCAAAAAAAATAGATTTTAATCAATATCTTCAAATAGGTGTAACTACAGCTTATGAATATGCAAATACATATAAAATGCTATTAAATTCAAGTATATTAACACCTAATTTGTGTAATGAAATAATAGATATATTATCTAAACAAATGTATAATCAAATGATTATAAAAGAATTACCTTTAAAGTATATTGATAGTAAAGGTAAAACAGATTCATTTATTAAGTACATAGCTTCCAAAAGTGGTGGATTAGGTGGTGAAAATGCAAAAACAGTTATATGTAGAAATGATGGTGGAATTATTTCTACTAAATCTGGAAATTATATTACAAGTGTTTTTATAAATAATTTTTCTGACTATTATTTTTATGATAATAATCCAGCCACTATTTTAGGAGCAAAAATTAATAAAATTTTATTTGAAAACTTTGAGAAAAATAAAGGTAGTTTTGTAAAATAAAAACGTATTTACCCTTCTATCTTCCCACACGCAATTTTCACACCGAGAATTTCCGCTAGGGTCTGTTTTAAAATCATCGACATTACTATGAATAATAATAACCTTACCAATTACGTCTTCAACTTTAAATCTGTTTGTTAAGAAAGACAAATATGCATATCCATTGTTTTCAAATAACGGCGGTAAATCTCCCGCGTGATAAGGATGTTTACATTTGTTTGGGTTATAATGTCCTAATGCATTTTTAAATTCATCTTCTTTATCTCCTGTACACGAAACACCTTCATGTATATGAAATCCAAATATTCTTGACTCGCAAATTTTATTAGATGTTGGTAAATTATGAATTTCTGCAGTCACAATTACACCTTTTGAGGTTTGTTTTAAATATACATTTCCATTTAAATTAGGAAATTCTCTTCCACCTTTTATATTAGCTTTTGCATTTACAAATATTTTATTAAACATCTTCATCTCCTTATTTTTTATATACTAATTAAATTACTGAATATCAAACTCTAAATACATTAAATATAATTATTCTTGCATCTCTTTTGCTAATTTATTAATTGCTTTTGTTTCAATTCTCGATACATAAGAACGAGAGATTCCCATTAACTTTGCAACCTCATTTTGTGTTTGAGGTTTATTACCTGTTAAACCAAATCTTAACTCCAATATTGTTTTTTCTCTTCCTTTTAGAACTTCTTTCATTTTTTCATAAACCTTTTTAATTTTCATTTTAAAATCAATTTCATCTTCTATTGCTTTATCATCATTTTCTAAAATATCCATTAATGAAATCTCATTATCGTCTTTGTCTTTCCCTATTGGCTCATTCAAATGAACTTCTGAGCCTAGTTTTTTTGTACTTCTTAAATACATTAGTATTTCATTTTCTATACATCTAGCAGCATATGTTGCTAAACGTACTCCTTTTTCCAAACTAAAAGTATTTATTCCTTTTATTAAACCAATTGTTCCTATTGAAATTAAATCTTCATTTTCTATATTAGGAATATTATATTTTTTACAAATATGTGCTACTAATCTTAAATTCCTTTCAATTAATATATTTCTAGATTCTTCATCACCTTCCATATATTTTTTTAAAACTTCCGTTTCTTCTTCTGGTGTAAGTGGTTCTGGAAATAAAGCACTATTGGAAATATATCCAACCAAAAAAATTGCTGTCTTTAGAAAACTAAAAAAACCTGAAATAAAAACTAGCAAATAATGCACCTCTCTTTTCTATAACAAATTATATGTCGATAGAAAAGCAAAAGTGCATGGTCCATTTATTTATTATTGATTTTTTTATGTAAATATTTTAGTCAAATGCCATCATCTTTTTTGTATAACATTTTATTATTATAATATATATATACTAGGTGATTTTTTTGAAAAATTTTTTAGTAGGTATTACAATTGGAATGGGTGCAATTTTACCTGGTATTAGTAGTGGAGTTTTGTGTGTAGTTTTTGGTTTGTATGAAAAAATTATAAATTCAATAACTAATTTTTTTAAAGATATTAAACAAAACTTTAAATTTCTATTTCCTATAGTAATAGGTGTTCTTGTTGGTGTTTTTGTTTGTGGTAATATTTTAAACTTTTTATTTAAAAAATTTTCTGCACCAATTTCCTTTGTTTTTATAGGTCTAATCTTAGGTAGTATTAAAATAGTATTTGAACAAATAAAAACACAAAAAATAAAATTTTCGTATATTTTATGTTCTTTATTTACTTTCTCACTTAGTTTTTATTTGATTTCTCTTGAAAAAACTTCTATAAGTAATCAAATTATAACTCTTCAAAATAATTCATTTTTGATACTATGTGGAATTCTAATGTCTGCAGGGATTGTTATTCCCCGGAGTTAGCAAAACAGTTATTCTTATGATTTTAGGAATATATCAAACATACCTCGATGCTATTGCTACTTTAAATCTAAGTATATTATTCCCCATCGCCTTAGGACTTTTAATTGGAGGAGTAATTTTCTTAATTTTATTAAAATTTCTATTTGAACATTTCAAAATTCATACTTATTTTGGAATTATTGGTTTTACTCTAAGTTCTGTGTTTGTACTATACCCTGGATTTAATTTAAATGCTGAAGGTATAATTTCTTTGATTTTATGTGTTTTAGCGTTTGGGTTAAGTTGTAAAATATAATATGTGTTTGGATTTTGGATGTTAAATTATCTATCATAAAATATATTGCAAAGGTTGTAGGGGCGACCATTGGTCGTCCGTGCTTCGAAGACTTATCCTATATAACCAATTACAAATTACCAAATTCCAAGCTCATTTTCAGCAAAATTTTAAAAAGCTAAAATAATTAATTTTTGACAAATTAGACCTTCATTTCCAAAAATTAATATTTTAGCTGCGTTTGTTAATATATAAAATAATAGAGCAAATTCTCTGAAGCGCGGGTCGCCGAGGGCGTCGACCCCTACAACATTTACAATTAATTTATTTATATAAATTAAAAATTATAGGCGGACACAAGGCCCGCCCCTACATCAAAATTTGCAATACAAATTTTTTATTATCTTTTTATTTTATTTGTTGTTGTTTTATTAAATTCTGTTTCTCTAATTTCAATGTCAGATATACGTTTATAAACTGGTAAATCTTTTGTTGCTTTGCTTATATCATTTTTTAATGTTTCTTTTATGTTTTCCACTTTTAATTCTTCTACTTTTTCTTTGTTTAAGAATACTTCAGCTATAAGACCAACTTCTTGCCCTATATCATTTTTCTTTCCTCTTACAACCACTTCTTGAACATATGGAACTCCTAATATATAGTTCTCAATTTCTTCTGGATAAACATTCTTTCCATTATCTAAAACTATTAAATTTTTCTTTCTACCATTTATTATAAGTTGACCTTTTTTGTTTATACGTCCATAATCTTCTGTATTAAACCATCCATCCTTTAATACTCTATCTGTTTTTTCTTTTTCTTTGTAATATCCCATCATTACAATATCACCTTTTACATGGATTTCTCCATCTCCTTCAGGTGTAACATTTTCAAATTTAACTTCACAACATGGCAATATTACTCCAACTGTTGAACTGTCATTAAGTTGTAGTCTGTTTACACTAACTAATGGTGAACATTCTGTTATACCATATCCATTTAACAACATCATTCCTATGTCATTAAAGAATTTTCCAACTTCTGGTCTTATTGGTGCACCACCACATACTATTTCCCTTAAGTTTCCACCAAATGCTTGATGTATAGATTTGAAAAATACACCTCTTAAATCTATTCCTATTTTTCTTAATGCATTGCTAACTGGTATCATTATTTTCAACACTTTGTCTTTTCCAGTTTTTTGAGCATTATTCCATATATTTTTATAGAATATCTCTGTAAATGCTGGAACTACATATATATAATCTGGTTTAAACAATTGTAAATTTTTTAATACATTTTTTAAACTATCATTTATACAAATACATGCACGTTTGTGTAATGCAACTAAAAGTCCTGCAACAGCTTCATATGTATGATGATATGGTAAAACAGATAAACATGTTGTTTTTATATCAGCTACTTGAAGACCATAATTTACAACACTTATTAAGTTATGTTCTGAAAGCATAACTCCTTTAGGCTCACCTGTTGTTCCAGATGTATAAACTAATAATTTTAAATTGTATTCATCATCTTGTAATTCAGTATATTTTGTATTGCCTTGTTCTAGTAAATCTTTTCCTTTTGCTTTGAATTTATCATATGATAATACATTATCAGCATCTTCTTCTCTATCAAGTCCTATAAAATATTTGATATTAGGAGCTCCTACTTTAATTTCCTCTATCCATTTTTCATATCTTCCTGCATAAAATAATACTTCAGCATCACCATGTTTTAAAACATTTATAATCTCTTTTACAGTAAGTTCTTTATCTACCGGAAGAAAAACTCCTTTACTTTTTAAAACAGTCAAATAACCTGTAATCCATTTATAACTATTTTCACCTATCATCGCGATATGTTTATCTTGCATGTTTATGCTTGCTAAAGCAGTACCTAATTGATTTGTATCATCTTCAAATTCTTTATATGTCACTTCAATAACTTCATCTTTTTTCCCTTTATATTTAAATGCAATTTTTTCTCCTGCTTCTTTAACTGCTAATTTCAGCATTTCTTTAATACTGTTGATTTTAACAACCTCATTATACTTTATTTTTTTCATAAAAATCTCCTTTGTAATTTAAGTTTGCAAAAAGTGTTCATCTAGTTTGCTAAACTAGATTATCACATTGTCATCTCTTTGTCAACCTATTGACTAAATATTTAAAAAATGGTATGATTGTTTATGTTAAATATGAAAATATTGTTTAATATTATATTCTATAGAGGCGTGCATTGCACGTCCGCAGAATTGTAAAAAAATATTTTCGGACGACCAATGGTCGCCCCTACAACGTTTTAAAATAAATTTAAATAACAATATTATAAAAAGGAGCCCGTTTCATATGAGTGAAAAAAATATTTCTATTGATGAATTTCATATCCCTAGATGGAATGAATTGCCTAATGTTGATTTATATTTAGACCAAATAGTTACATTAATTAATAAAACTTTAAGCCCATTTATATTTTTTAATAATAATTCAGAAAAAGAAGATTCTCAACTTCTTACAAAAACAATGATAAATAACTACGTAAAAAACAATTTAATAACACCACCAGAAAAAAAATTGTATTCAAAAAAACAAGTAGCTAAATTATTTGTAATTTGTGTATTAAAACAAGTATATAGTATGCACGAAATTGATACTTTAATTAAAATTGCATTACAAGATGCATCTATAGCTGACACATATGATGATTTTTGTAATTTATTTGAAGATGCTTTAAGATGCGCATTTGGAGAAAAGGAATTTATAGATAAAAGTTGTAGCAATGAAAAAATACATTTAATAAAAACAACTTTACTTTCTTGTAGTTATAAAATTTATGTTCAAAATATAATAACCGAAAAAACTGAATAATCTTTTTCTTTAATATATTAATATTTATCATATTAAAAAGCAAGTATTTTCATACTTGCTTTTTCTACATTATTTTGCATATTTATTATTTAGAAATTTCTTTATACCTTTTTATTTTCATTGTAGATGTTTTTTCAAATTCATCTTTTTTTATTTCTAAATTTTTTATAGCTTTATATGAAGTTAATTTTTTATTAACATGTTTTATTTGTTCCCAAATTTTACTATGTATTTCATCATCAGATATTTCTCCATGTATCTCTTTTATTTTTTCAAAATTAGGAACAACTTTTGCCGTAATAATTAATTCTTTTGAATCTTTTTTCTTTGCCAGTTCTCCCTCTGGTGCCTTTCCATAAACCATAACTTCTTTTACTTCTGGTATCTTTTCTATTAATACCTCAATTTCTTCTGGATAAATATTTTTACCATTTTGTGTAACTATAACATTTTTACTTCTACCTGTAATATAAATATATCCTTCTTCATTTATATACCCGATATCTCCTGAGCGGAAATATCCATTCTCATCTATAACTTCCTTTGTTTTTTCCTCATCTTCATAATAACCTAACATTAAAGTAGGTGTTTTTATTAATATTTCTCCTTCTCCATTTTCATTTGGATTATCAATTTTAATATTTGCTTGTATAATAGCTTTTCCCACAGAACCTACAGATGTTTTATAATCTGGTGTTAATGCAGATATTGGAGCAGTTTCTGTTAATCCATATCCTTGTAAAAATGTAATTCCAATATCTTCTAGCCATTTTCCTACTTTTTTGTCAATTGGTGCTGCAGCAGATACAATTATTCTTAAATTTCCACCTAAATTGTCATAAATTTGTTTGAATACTCTTCTTTTTATATTTATTCCTGCATCCTTTAATGTATTTGTAACTGTTATCATAACATTAATCATTTTGTCTCTTTTACTTTTTACAATTTTGTCATTTATTTTATTATACAAACTTTCTACTAAAAGAGGAACAGTTAAAATAGCTGTTGGTTTAGCCTCTTGTAAATTAGGTACTATATATCTAAGTCCCTCACATATCGCTACAGAAGCTCCCATTGACATTGGATACAAAAAACCTATTGTAGATTCATAGCAATGATGTAAAGGTAAAATTGATAATAATCTATCCGTCGGATATACTTTTACATATGCTGTTACTGCATTTATATTTTCAGCTAAATTTCTATTACATAACATTACACCTTTTGATTCAGCAGAAGTTCCTGAAGTAAAAAATAATATCTTAAATTCTTCAGGGTCAATTTCTATTTTTTCAAAATCTTTATTACCAGATTCTCTAATATATTTACCTAAAGTTACTAAGTTTTGCAAGCCAACATCTTGACCTTCAAGTTGTTTATCAGATTTCATTTCAATAAAAAACTCAACATCTGATAATTTTTCACGAATTTTATTTATATCACTCTCTTTTTTTGAAGAGTAAATAATTGCTGATGCTTTTGCTCTTTTTACTACATTTTCTATTTCGTTTACAGGTAATTCTTTATCAATTGGTACCGCTATACCAACACCACATAGCATCGCCATATAAGATAAATACCAATCATATTGTGTTTCACCTATTATTACTACTCTTTTATCCTTCAATTTTAATACATTAATAAGAGCAGTTCCTAAACAGAAAATATCTTCTGCAAATTCTTTATATGTTTTTGCTTTATATGGTTCTTTATGATTTGCTTTTTCTAAAATACATGGTCTATTAGAATATTTTTCTACAGCATTAAAAAATGCTTCTTTCACTGTTTTATAATTTGTTTTGTCTTCATATGGTGTATTTCTTTTTTCTACATTTTTTATTTCTACATTGTCATAATCTATTTCTTTTAATGCTTTTTCAATATCATCCATATCGCTTTTTTTAAACTTTATTTTTGATATTTTAAATTTTTTTAAATTCATAAAATCTTCCTTTTCTATATTTAAATTTAATGCTGCAATTATTTTAGCATTTAAATTTAGGGTTGTCAAATTAGAGATTAGCTTATAAATGAATAATTAATAGTGAAAAATGAAGAGTGAATAGTACAAATTCGCTTTTAGATTATACTTTTAAATTAACGAATCTACTTTTCACTCTTCACTTTTATCTCTTCATTCTCGCGCATGCGAGTTTGGTACCGATGGTGGGACTCGAACCCACATGGTTTCCCGCTAGATTTTGAGTCTAGTGCGTCTGCCAATTCCGCCACATCGGCTTATTTTAACTTTACGTATTTTGTATTATACACTATTATATTTTTTTTATCAATAGTTTAAATATAAAAATAAATATCTACTCATCAATTTGAGCAGATATTTACTTTATATATTAAATTAATATAATTACCATTTTATTCCTTCTGTCAATAAATCAACTCTTGTTATAAGTATATCTGAACCAACTACTTCTGCATATACTCCATATGCATTACCATTATATTTAAATGTCATTACATATATATCAAAATAGTAACCGTAACCAGATTCAACTTCACTACTTCCAAAACTTTTAACACCATTTTTGTCTATTCCATATGTTGCATAAATACTATCATCTATTTGACTTAGTTCATTTAAAGTTTTTCCTGCAAATATTTGTCCAAAAGCTTCTAAATCGCCAGCATATCCACTAACTGATGCTTTCATGTTGTTAGCAGATTTTCCATCTAAAATTAATTCTAAATTATAAGTTGCTCCGTCTGGTATTGTATATATTGCTGTATTTCCATCCCATGTTACACCTGTTGTTGCTTCTTCTCCATTTACCATTAATTTCTTTTCATCTGCTTCATATATATCTAATGCAAATTCATATACATTATTATATTTCGTATATGGTTCACCAAGCTGTGATATCATAAAATCAAAAATATTTTCATGTGTAGAAAAATCTGCATCTGGATACATTGCAGTAAAAGCTGCTATCGCTTCATCATACTCTGTAAATGATACATCTGGCATTGTATTAGCCATTGCAACAATCCATTCTTCAAATGATTCAGCTTCAATTCCTAAACTACTTGCTGCTATAGCAGATGCTTCATCTTCTGTAAACATATTTTCTCCTTTAGGTTCTACTCTTAAACTATATGGATAGCTTGTTGCTCCTGAAATTGTTGTTTTGTCATCTTCTCCTTCTCCTCTACCTATAATAATTTTTTCTTTTGTAATTGTATATGTATATGTTCCAAATTTTCCTTTTACATCTAAAATTACCATGCCTATTCCATCTGTTATTTGGTCTTCTGATGTTGGTGAAACTGGTATTACAACTTTATTATCTTTTTCTACTAAAAGATGTTTAGCAGCATCATATGTACCCTTTGCATCAATATCTCCAGTTTTTTCTTTCATTTTCATAGCACTTACTATCACTTCATATATTGACAGTTTTTCTGTTTCCATTGCAGCTTCTTTCGATTTACTAATAATACCATTATTTCCTAATGAAATGATTATTGTTACAGCCACTAATATTAACATTACAATTATTGTAATTATTAACGCTACAAGCGTTATTCCGTTCTGTCTTTTCATAAAAAATACTCCCCTTTTTCTTTTGTTTATTTATAATTTTATAATAATTATTTTAAAGGATTATATTTTTATTGTCAATTATTGTAACACAAATGTAATAAAAGAACATCAAAAGCATCGCATTAGAATTAATTCTAGTGCAATGCTTTATATTTATTGATATTAATTATTTTATTATTCAAAAAGATTTATATATGTTTTTGTAATTGTATTTGGGCAGCCCCAATTTTTAGTAGATTCTGCTATACTGCTTTCACCTGTTGTAATTTGTGTTAGAGAAGTACATCCTTCAAAAGCATCACTTGACATACGAGACCCCCATATACTGCTAGGAATATATATCGTTTCCAATTTAGAGCAATTTTTAAATGCTTCCTCACCAATTTCTTCAATTCCTTCAGATATCTTTATAGAAACTGTTTTACTTTCTACAAATTGTGCTGAAGTTACTGGTTGATAATTATTATTCATCAATATATACATCTTACCTTCTTCATCATAAGCTAAGTATTCATCAGCATTTTGCTCGGTGATTGGGAAATTATTAGCACTTCCTGCAAGAATTAACATACCCTTTAGCATATCATTTTTACATGATATTTTTGTACAAGTATCCCCTTCTAGACAGTTGTAATTTTCTATTATAGATACAGCTTGCAAACTTAAATCATCAGTTCCTTGTGAAAACACACTTAATAATTCCGCTTTAAATTCAGCCAATGTTGAAGTAGTATTATATGTTCTAGGGTCCTCGAATCCTATTGCATTTAATGCAGGCCATTTTATTCCACCTTTTTCAAACGCATTTGCTTCTATTCCTGTTACATATGTATAACTTCCATCATCCTCAATTATTATTCCTGGTACATCTACATGTTTTGCATTTCCTTTATATGAAGCTATAGTCGTAACACCTCCTGGATAGTCACCACCACCATCCTGAAGTGGCGTAAAACTAAATAAATTATCTGCTTCGCTTCGTTTCATTATTATCATGTAATCTTGATATTTCATTTTTAAAAGCCCAACTGTAGCTTGCATTCCATCACACTCTACTAATATAGTTTCAGATCCATATAATAATATATTAGTATCACATCTGAGTTCTAACCAAGTTACTTTCCAATTTGTAATTGGTTCTAATCCCCACGTGTCAACAATCCTTTGTATTTCTCCTTTATGATTTGCATTGCTACTTATATCATAATTTGATGCTAATTTATTTCTTTCAATATATTCTAAAATTTCTTGATGTCCTCTTATGTTTTTTGTTATATCTTCAAATTCTATATCAATAGGAGACATCCCCGAAATTAAATACATAAATGTTGCATTTCTATATTTACCATTATCAGCAGTTGTTACTTCTGTTTTAAAATCATCCCAATTGTACATATAATATCCTGTTGTTTCATTTTTTTTAAAAGCACCTGCTGCTGCAATTTCGACGCATTCTTTAAAAGCAGCCAAATCTCTTTCTTCCTTTGCCTGTATCGTTTTTTCAATAATTCCATTTTCTCCTAATGCTATTATTAATGTTACCGCTACTAAAACTAACATTACAATAATTGTGCTAATGTTATTTTATGATAAAGTTTTTAACACACTTTCTCTACAATTTCATTTTGGTTATTTTTAACCATATTGAAATTTAGTGCATTAAATTTATAATATATTGTAATTTCTTTATTTTCTGATAATTCTATTCTGTCCACCAAAGACACTAACATTTCTCTTGTTATTTCTTTTTGTTTTACAAAGTCTGAAACAATTTTATATATATCTATACCATCAGTTTCTTTTTCTTCATCTTGTCTTAATTCTATTAGTCTTTGATTTAATGCTGTTTTATTTTCTAATGTTCTTTGATATATTCTTGAAAAATCCTCATCACTTAACATACCAGAACATTTATCATCATATAACTTGTCCACTTTATTGTTAATATCTTTTAATTTCTTTTCTATTGATGTAATTTCATTTTTTAACATATTTTTTCTACATAGTAGATTATTTTTAGTGTTATTAGCTATATTGATATATTTGTTTTCCTCTAAAAAGTCTTTACACTTCTCTTTAATTGTTTCAATAATAATATTTGTTACTTTTTCTAAATTATTATTGTGAGATGTACATAGTTTTAAATGTGTAGCTGAAGCATAAGTATTACATCTCAAATAGAAGATTATATTACCATTTTTTTGCTTTGCTGGTAATACACTTAACTTTTTGCCACACTCTTTGCATTGAATTATACCTTTCAGTAACCAATCATATTTTTTCTTTCTTACACCTGTTCTACTCTTTATTTGTTCTTGAACAATATTAAATGTTGCCTCATCAATTATAGGTTCATGCATACCTTTTTTGATTACCCAATCTTCGTGTGGAACAAGTAATATTTTCTTACTTTTATAACTTACTTTTCTTAATGTTCCATTCCTTACATACCCCAAGTAAGTTTCATTTCTCAAAATCTTAATGACTGTATTTCTATTCCAGCCTCTTTTTATTTCTGATTGATTTCTTGTGTGAACATTACCAACGACTTCGCTAGGTAGTGTAGTTTTTCTTTCTGATAATTTTACTGCAATATCTGATGGTGTCATTCCTGTTTTTGCCCATTCAAATATTTCTTTTATAATAGGTGCAATTTCTTCATCTACTATGTAATGATTCTTATCTAATGGATCTTTCTTATAGCCATAAGTTGAATAAGTAGTCATTACTTTACCCTCTTTTGCTCTTGTTTTCTTACCATTTCTAACCTTTTTAGATGTGTCCCTTAAAAACCACTCATTAAAAAATGCTTTGAATTTTACCATTTCTTCTGATGTTTCTATATGTCCTGTATCAATTCCATCTGTAATAGCAATAAATCTTACACCTTTTTCAATAAAATATTCTTCTAAATATTTATCTATTCCTACACTTGTTCTTGCAAATCTTGATAAGTCCTTAACGATTACCATATTGATTTTCCCAGCCTCAATGTCAGCTATCATTCTTTTAAATCCAGGTCGCTCAAAGTTAGCTCCACTATAACCATCATCAGCATAAGTATCATAAACTCTTATATTATTTTCTTTACAAAAATTATTTAAAAATAATTTTTGATTACTTATACTTCCACTTTCTCTTTCATCTTCCGTTGTTTCTACAACAGCTCCATTGCTAACTTCTATATTTTCATTTGATAATCTAGGGTATAACCCTGCAATATATCTTTCTGGATTACTTATTGTTATCATTTTTCCTCCTTCCAATAACAATAAGTTCTTCCTTTTAATATATAATTATAATAATTATATATTTTATAAAGTTTAAAGTCTAACCAAAAACTTCTTTTTCCATTTTTTCTTTACAATAACTTTTAAAAATATCTGCTAATAGTTCTTGTATTTTCTTGCCATTGTCATCATAGACTTCCTTTACCTTATATTCGCCTATCTTTTTATATTCATTACCCATTTTTTACCTCCCAATAAAAAAATGTATATCTCTATATAAATAGGCGATATACATTATTATATATATATTAACGAACTTATCTTATTTACGATTACATTTCTAGTTCATCATCTTCTTCCGAAAAATCTTCTTGTTCTATTCTATCTAAAAATAACTCTTTATCTTTTTCATTTGCAAATTCAACAATAATATTTAGATATTCCTCATCATCTTTTTCTAATCTTTTAGGAATAACCTTTACTTCTAATTGTTCATTTGAAAACTCATCAAAACCAAATCCTAAAACATCATATTCATCTGTAATTATATTGCCTCTATTTTTATGATTTAATAAGTTTCCTATTCTTATTTGTTTATCTTTTAATTCTATATCAAATGTTTCTTCATTAAGTATTTGTTCTTTATTTCTATACTTTCTTATGCGACTTAATTCTTTTCTTTCATATTCTAACATCAATTTCATTATTTGTTTTTCAGCATCAGAAAGTTTCTTTAAACCTGTATCTATAAATAAACATTGTCCACCATTTTTTTCAACCTTATCAATTACCTCTAATGCTTCAGCTGTATTTCTTGATAGTCTATCCATACTACGAACTATTAATGTTTTTACTTGTCCATTTTCTATATCCTGCATTAACTCTTTTAATTTAGAACCTTTTTCATAATGATTATAGTCCAAATATTCTTTTTCTATTTTATAATGTTCTTTTCTTGCTGTTTCATAAAGTAATTCTTTTCTTGACTTTTTTGCTTGTTCATCAGAGTTATAATCCCTATCATACATTACATCTTTTTTCACTATTTTTCCTCCTCTTTAAAGCAATCAGAAAAATCATGTTTTTCTTTAAATTCTCTTCTTTTTTCTTCTTCTGCTATTATTCTTTCTGCCATCTTTATTTTTTTCTTTACATTTATTATTTTCATTAAAATATTTCTTGTATAAATTCCTAATATCCAACCTAATATAAAACTAAAAATAGCAATTAAAAAATTCATATTTATCAAATCCTTTCACTTTTACTTTTTAAATGTCAGTTATAAGTGAATGTTTTTCAACTCACATAGGGATTTGCCCCCTCTCCGTTCACGACCGAGCGACTCCTCAACATCACATTAAGCCAAGCCGAAGTATCATTATTTTGTCTTACAACCGACTATGACACTTTATATAGTGTGTTTGTCAATGTACGAAATAAAAAAATACAAGTGAGAAAATATACTTCTCTCACTTGTAAAGTAATCTAAACAACAAATCCGAACCCTAATATAAAAATTTTTTCAATTTTTCTTGTAATTTTTCTTTACCTCTTTCTACACTATGTCTAATCGCAGTATCAGAAACACCCTCAATTTCTGCTATTTTTATATATGAATATCTGTCTATAACAGACATATATACTCTTTTATTTTGTGGATACGGTAATTTTTTTATTTCTTTTATAATAAAGTTTCTAAAATCTTCATCAATAATTTCTTTTTCCATCAAATTATTGTTTTTAGAAATTTTTGAATCAAATAAATAATCATCTTTCAAATAAGTATCTATATGTTTTCTATTTTCATAATTATTCCTAAATTCTTCTCTTCTTCTCTCTTGAAATTCCACTTGCATCTTTTCCCCTAATTCAATACAAATCTCGTTCCCTTCATAATCTCTAAATGTAGCAGTTGTAAAAACTCCGTTATCTACTAATATTTCATAACCATCTATAATTATTTTTTTCATTAAAAAAACCTCCTATCAACTCAACTTTTCAAGTCAAGTCAACAGAAGGCGACCTGCAAAAAAACAAGCTCACTTGCCCCTTGTAAATCAGAGCAAAGCAAACTTGTCTTTCTTTTCTTACTATTACAATATCTACTAACATATAACCACCACCTATCTTGGACAAACAGAGTCCAAAATAGAGGTGCTATCTAAAATAACATATCTACTTTTTATAACTATTAAATTCTTATATTAATTACAATCATAATAAATTCCTCCCTAAAACTTTCTAAACAATAGCTGTAATATTTAAACAATATATCTTTTGTATTTTAAATATATTACCTTTTGTACCACCTCAATTATTTAGACTTATTTGTCTTTTGCTGAATGATACAAAATTTTTTCTTGTTTGTGTAAAAAGTGGCATAAACTTGTTAAATTTTTTTGCTTTTTTTATAAAAATGACAATTAATTGTCAAATATTTACATATTTTATACGCTAATTCCTCCATTTTTGTTGATAAATGAAGCCAAAAGTGATATAATGCGAACTAATAAGTTAGAAGTAAGCTCGGCATTATAATATTGCTTTAATGTATTACTAACAAAACAATATGGAGGTACATTGAAATGATAAGAGTTATGGTAGCTGACGACAACATTGACCTTAACAATATGTATTGCAAATTTCTAACGAAAGATAAAGATATAAAAATCATATCGCAAACAACAGATGGACAAGAAACATTGGAAAAATACCAAGAATTAAAACCAGATTTATTATTGTTGGATTTAGAAATGCCAAAGATTAGTGGACTAGAAATAATAAATTACTTATCCAAAGATCCTAATGAAAAAAATAAAAAGAACATAATTGTAATATCTGGAAAAGATGGAATTAGAGCAAATCTATGGAATATGTCAAAAGTATATATGAGCTTATCAAAACCAGCTGATTTTGATTTAATTCTTCATCAAATTCAAGATTTTATAAAAGATAAAAACTCAAAAAATAAAGAGATAACAGAAAAAGAGATTGTTTCATTTTTATATAGCATAAATGCTAAATCACATCAAAAAAATATATCACTTTTAACAAAAACTATTGAAATTGCATATAAGAAACCTTATCTTTTAAGAAATATAAATGACCTTTATAATTATATTGGTGAAAAAGAAAATCTAAATAGTACAGTAGTACAATGGAGCATTAGAAATACAATTAGAAACATAAACAAAAACATACCAGCAGATAAATTAAAAACTATCTATCATCTACCCCACTTTGATAGAAGTATTACACCTAAATATTTCTTTGATAATACAATAAAATATTTAAAAAATAACTAGGAATAATCCTAGTTGTTTATTTTTGTAAATTTTTTTTTGCACAAAATAATAACTACAAGCCTCTCGCTCATAAGACACGAGCGAATAAATTTTTCTGTATTGTAAAATAATTACAATATAGAAAAGCGAGGTACAATAGTGAAAAGTAAAGATTTTAATGGAAAGAAAAATATTGTAGGTAATAATTTAAAAAAATACAGAGAACAAAAAGGTCTATCTCAAAGAGATGTATGTAAAAAATTAGAATTACTAGGTTTACAAATATATAATTCAGATATTCATTATATGGAACATGGCGAAAAACCTATAAAAGATTACGAGTCAAAAGCATTAAGTATTGTTCTAGGTATTAGTTTAGAGCAAATGTACGAAGATACCGACAAAGATTTTGAATAATTTAAAAGAGAATAGCCTATCCTATTCTCTTTTTTAATTTATTAAGTAATTTATTAAAGAAATTTCTATTATCAGTTTCAATTTCTCTATTTTGTGATAAATTCATAATTTTCTTTGGATAAAGATCATCATAAATTCTATCTAACATTTCTAAAATTCTATTATTATCACAAGGTTTATTTAAGAAATACTTAATATTTAACTCTCTCATTTCTGCATAATAACTATATGTACTTGCAGAAATAATAAAAAATATTGGTGTTTCTTCATTACTTTTTTGTAATTCTCTTATTATGTCTAAACCACACCAAGTTGCTCCTTTTTTTAAATCTGATATAACTATTTTAGGTTTTAATTTATTTATTAAGTCTATTTCTTCTTTACCATCTTTTGCTACTCCTATTATTTTAAATCTTGTGTCATCCTTTATAGTTACAGCTAATAAATCAGCCATATATATATTATCATCAGCTACTAGAATTGTTAATGTTTCTTCCATTCTTACCTCTCTTTCTGCTATTGTGTTACGAGCAACAAAATTAAAAAAAAATAATTTTTAATCTATGTGTCTGTTATCTAAAAAAATATTTCCGTTTTCAATATATATTTTTAATTTATCGGCTACTTTAATGTTTAATTCATCTCTAATAGCTTTTGGTATTACTATTCTTCCAAGAGCATCTACTTTGTCTGTAAACTGCTTTTCTACGATTGATAATTTTATAGTATCGTTTTCTTTTATTTTTAATTCATTTCTTATTTCTATTGGTATTACATATCTACCTAATTCATCAACCTTTCTCAAAAAATAATACCTATCTATCGGCAAATTTCTTTTTATTTTTCTAAATCCAAATATCATAAGATTTATTCCTCCTTTATATTTTTTTCAAAAGCAATTAAAAATTCTTCCCATTCTTTTAAGTTATTTACTTTTGATGACTCAACAAAATATGTATCTACTTTTTTTCTTTCTTCTGCATATTTTGTTTTTTCTTTTTTTGTTTTCTCTAATACATCTATCGTTCTTCTTTTTAATTCATCTATTTTTTCCAACATTTTAATCACTCCTGTTACATATTATAACAAGTTTCTTTTGTGTATTTTGTCATAATTTGTCGTAAATATAACTTTTTTTCAAAACTAGCAACTACTTTTCCATTATATTACATTTTTGACTAAATTACAAGCAAGTAGTTGGCAGATTTGAAGATTTTTTAAAAATCTTAAAAAGTAGCAAGTATATAAAAATCTTTTCTTGTTATACTTTTAACTAGAAAGGATGAGAAATATGACATTAACATCAGCTGTTAGAAAGCGAATTAAGAATCTATTAAAAGAAAAAAATATGAATATCTGGAAACTATATAAAGCTACTGGTGTTTCTGCCTCTACACTTACTTATTTTGTCAACCAAGAAAGAGGATTAATAACATTAAGAACTTTATTGCATATATGTGAGGGATTTAATATAGAGTTAAAAGAATTCTTTGATGATCCAGTATTTGATGATGTATATGATGAAGAATAATAAAAGAAACATGGATTTTTGTCTATGTTTCTTTTTATTTCACAAATTGAAATTTATCGGATTATTTTATTTCAAACTCATCAGAATATATATCAATATACCCTTTATCATA
Organism: Clostridiales bacterium; assembly: GCA_015056485.1. Classification (GTDB taxonomy): domain Bacteria; phylum Bacillota; class Clostridia; order TANB77; family CAG-508; genus CAG-452. The sequence continues at coordinate 1,775 of SVGD01000013.1, read as the reverse complement.
AACAGATTTTCCTACCCTATATATTCCCTTATCTAATTGTCCATAATATTTTTCTATATTTAACTTTTGCTTTAATTGATTATCTTTGTTTAATGTATAAGCTATATCAATCCAACTCAAATTGTCATCTATAAACTTTAAATTTTGCCATTTCCCATCAACTTTTTTTTGAATTTTAAAGTCAACTCCCCAACCATAATGGTCTTGATTATTATCTGTAATTAGTATTTCTACTGATTTATTTGTTATTGTATCTTTTAATACTTCAATAGTTACATTTCCTAAATTACGATTATATTCTTTTTCAATTGCTGGTGTTTTGTCTTCATTTTCATCTGCTATATCCATCCCATCTGGAATATATGGTTCAGTTGTATTTGAACTATATTTATCTCTATATATTTCTTCTATTTGGTTTATACCTTGCCCTATACTAATAGGAAGATATTTAGGACTAATAACACAACCATAAACTTGATTATCTTTATCTTTAAAGCTAATTATATAATTTCCATAATATTTATTCCATTCTATATTTACACACTCCAATTGCATTTCTGGAAAATTATCTTCCATATATCTTGTTCCATATATTTTTCCTATTTGTTTTGGAATAATACCTCCAATCCATAATGCAATTATTCCTATAAATATAATACTTGTAATTATTAAAACTTTCTTTTTCATAACTTTTATCTTCCTTTCAAATTACTAAATTACAATTTAAATTTATAAAATATTATCTAATTCTTTTATCATTTCTATTGAATTTAATAATGAATTCTCACAATGTCCTTTTCCTTTAAAACATATAATATTTGAATTAGGATAATTCTTTTTTATATATCTTGCTGTCTTCTTTGCAAACATCTCATTTGTTTTTGTTCCGTGATAATAATATACATTTGTATCTCTTGTATCTATTTTATTTGATAATTTAAAGTTTCCTATATCATTTATGTAATTTATAATGGTACTATCTGACATATTATCTAACGCTTGTAATAGGAATTTTAATTTATCTCTTGTAATAATATTATTAACTGCTTGTTCTAATGTTTTATGTTCTCTTTGTTGAGATTTATGAGTTATATCAATATAAAATCCAATCATAAATTTTTTTATAAAATTATTATATGATACAAGTGGAGATCCATCAAAAATCACTTTTTCTATATTTAACCTCTTATTTTCCCATATAGTTGCTGTTAATACACCACCCATTGACATTCCAAAAATAGCATATATTTCATTTCCATATTTAGAAATAATATAATCTTCTATTTCCTTTGCACACTCTTTAAAAGATATAAATTCTTCTTTCTTTTTAGGATTATGTCCTGGTAATATAGGAACTATTATATGATAATCTTTTTCATAATATTTTATATATTCGTCCCATACTTGATATGGACTTTGAAATCCGTGTATCAAAACAATTTTTTTATTTTCTTTATTCCCAAATTCTAATATTTCCATATAAAACTCCCACTCTACAAATTACTATTTCTACTTTTCTAATCTACACTACATATTGTAATTTGTTATTCACAAGTTCCGTTATTGGATTCAAAATATTTTTCTATTTTTACCATACTACTATCTATATCATTAAAATCAACTATTTTTTTTATTTCTTCTTTCATCACATTTGAACAATTTTTACAACTAAACTTTTTGTCTGTTCCAAATTCAATTTCATATTCTTTATCTTCTATTTTACAAATTGTGGATGCACCATGATATTCAACAAAATTTCCAGAAATGGAAAATAA
>SVGD01000033.1 GCA_015056485.1 Clostridiales bacterium | reverse complement strand
TAAATGGATCTAACCCTCTTTCAACACATTCTACTGAAGCATAGAATGATTTTAAATCAATCACTAAATATACTTTATTCAAGTTGCACCCCCTAATCTTTTTTTGGAATTATACCACTTTTTTTCTTCGCTGTCAAACATTTGTTTTGTTTGTGATAAAAATTAAAAGGTACTAACTTTATAGTTAATACCTTATTATATTTAATTACATTAACATTCCCATATATTCTTGATTAAAAGTGAAACAAATAATTAATAATGCTACTGCAAATATAAAATAGAAATTTGAGAATAATAATGATGTTTTAACAATAGGATTATCAAAAGATTCTTTATTTTGTGTTTTCCTTTTAATTTTTAGTTTTTTTCTATTCTTCAATATATTCTCTAGTAATATTACTGTTCCTATTACTGTTAATCCAATAACAAAAATATTTAATAATTTAGTTGCTACAGGATTATCAATCCATAAAGCATTTGCAAAGAATGAATATCCATTCACCATAGCATGTAATATTATTGATGGCAATAAACTTCCTGTTTTATATGCTACAATTGCAAAAACTATACCTGCAAAAGTTGCTCCTATAGCTTGGTAGAAGTTCAAATGTATTGCTCCAAATAGTATTGATGATATTATAGTAGCAAATACTAACCCCTGTTTTTTAGAAGCATTGAATACTGCTTTTCTAAATAATAGCTCTTCAAATATTGCTGGTACAACCACTAATCTTATAAAAAATAATAAATATGATGTGTTTTCCATCGATTCTGTAGCTGTTGTTCCAAATATATTTTTAACTACCAAAGTCTGAATTGTAAATATCAAAACTACAAATGGTATAGCCATTAAGAACCATTTTAACTTAGATTCTTTTTTTGTATTAGTTTCTTCTTTTTTATTATATATATCTAATATTTTTGTAGGTATATATAGAGCTAATATACCACTTATTATGCTTCCTATTAAAGAGATATTTTCTTGACTTACTTTATTTTCAAATACTCCATACATTATAGGATCTACTATTAATGGTAATACAAACATAGCTAAAACCAAGTATAATATTGTTCCAAATCCAATTATCATTGAACATTTTGATATCTTATCTGTATATATTTTTCTTTGTAGCTCAAATTTTATTCTTTCATTTTTATTTTTATCATTTAGTTCTTCATTTTTCTTTTTGTTGTTTGATGGTTTATAATCTAAAATACCATTTTTTATTTTATTTGGTGCTATCTTTAAAAGTATAGCAATAGTTAATGCATATAATACTAATGCTATTATTGTATGTACAATACCAATATTATGAAAGATTACAAGTGATAATATTGTAAACGTAGAAAACATTGGCAATACAGATAAGAAATAATAAACAAAATCCATATTTAATAATTCATATTGTGTTATAAAGAATGGTATCATAACAGAAACCATCATAATAAAAGTACAAACCATCTCTGTGCTTTCTGCTGATGTTGAATCTGATGCTTTTGAACCCATTATCATTTGAATTATTAACATTACTATCATGTATGGAACATATAAAATGAATATATTAATAAATATCTTAACCATGTCGCTATTAACATTTATAATGCTCATTATACTTTCTCCAGACAAGAAAGATTTAAATAAGCAACCTATTAAATAATATAATATTATAGCTATTCCTTGAATTAAAATATTCAAAAGTGCTGTTCCTATTTTTACAATCATATATTCTTTAGCTGTAATTGTTGTTAATACATATTCGCTTGACTTAGAAGTTTTTTCTGCAAACATTTCTTTAGAAAAACTAGATAATATTAATGGAACTGCAAAAAATGTTATAGTCCATATTCCCATAAACATAGGAAATTTTTCCATCATTTCATCGTTCTGCTCAATTATTATTGTTTCAATGTTTGCATCTTTTAATATTTCATTTTTAGCTTGTTCTGAAATGTTGTTTTGTTTTACATATATATCATTTCTTACTTCTTTTGTTGCTTCTTCAATTGGATAATAATAGTCTCCGTTAATTATCTCTGAAGAAATTATTTTTACTTCTAATACATTTTCAGTCTCATAATTTGTTTCTATTAAAATTTTATTACTTTCAAAGTTATTTTCATCATAAATTAACTTATCTACTTTTTTTATTTCTAATTTATCCATTGATGAAAATTTACTTAGTAAGTTATAATACATCAAATTTTTTGTATCTACTACTTCAATAATTGTATTATCAGTATTTTTATTAATAAAATTACTAATATCGGAAAAATTAAGTGCTATTATACATACTATAAAGATTAATATATTTAAAGCAATAAACCACTTATTTTTCATGTTTTTCTTTATATTATACTTTATTATATTTGCTACTTTACTATTCTTCATCTTATACCTCCTCTTTTGTGTCATGTCCTAGTATCCCGTTTTTTACAACTTTAGAACATTTCTTTATAGTTATAGGTATTAATAAAATATCTAATAAAATTGCTAATACAATTTGTATAGTATTTGCAGAATTATACATAATCATTACTGGTATTAGGTAAGTAGAAAGTATAGGAATTACACTTAATACACTGTTTATATTACCTGATAAGTTCATTCCAACTCCATAAGATGCTGCATACATATATATAGCAAAATTTAAAACAATTAAAATTGTCATAGCATTTGTACCATCTTTTGGATTTCCAGTTCTTGATGATATAGCTGCTTGTATTAAGCATTGAATAAATATTGAGCATACCGATAAAATAAGTTGTATTCCTATCATTTTTACTATATCCATATTAATACCTAAAATATCTGTACTTTCAATAGTTAATGTACCAATATTTATTAATTGATTTATAACTGCTCCTACTAAATAATATGATATAAGTAATATTGCTTGAATTATAAACACTATTATTACAGTAAAAGTTTTTAATAATAGATAAGATTTTTCGTTAATATTTGTTAAAACATATTCGCTTGATTTTGATATTTTTTCTTGCATAAATTGTGTTTGTACATTTTTCATTAACAAGAAAAGAATTATCAAATTTGCATAAGCTGATATAAATTGAATTGTAGATTTTGTTTCTAAATCTTCTGTATCTATCCCAGCAATCACTTCTTCTATAACTGGTTCAGACATAAGAAATTCCATTTTTTCCTCATCTACTCCAATTTTATTTACTAATAATTCATTTCTGTTTTTTATAACAACATCTTCAATAACTTTATAATAATCTTCATTTAGTTCTTCTAATGTAGTTATTTTAACATTTAATCCATTTTCTTCAGATGCTAATACTTCAATCGTTGCAGCATTTGATTCATAAGTTTCTTCATCATATTTAAACTCTTCTATTCTTTTTACAATAACCCTGTCTTTGTATTCTTCATCTGAAAAAGCACTAACTAAGTCATCATACATTAAATTTTCATTATCTACAATGTCAATATATATTTCATCAGAAAACATATCTGTAAATTTTGTTATCTCTGACATATTATTTAATATAATACATCCAAGTAATAAAACAATGTTTAATATTATAAACCATTTAGTTTTTACAGATTTTTCAACCTCATATTTTATTAATTCTATTAACTTTCTATTCTTCATCTGTAGCACCTACTTCTTTTATAAATATATCATTTAATTCTTTATTTCCATATTTAGCTTTTATTTCTTGTAGGTTGCCTTTTAATATTTCTTTTCCTTTATTCATTAATAATATGTCATCACATAATTGTTCAACGTGTTCCATTCTATGAGATGAAAAGATTATTACTTTTCCTTTTTCTTTTTGTTCTAATACCATTTTTTTAAACTCTTCAACACTTACTGGATCAAGACCTGAAAATGGTTCATCTAAAATTAGTAAATCAGGATTATGTAGTACTGCAATTATAAATTGTATTTTTTGTCTGTTTCCCTTTGATAATTCTTTAATTTTTCTATTAGCATAATCTAATATATTAAATCTTTCTAACCAATAAATGGCTTGTTTTTTAACTTCATCTTCTGACATTGATTTAAGTATTCCATAGTATATAAATTGCTCTAAAACTGTATATGATGGTATTAAACTTCCTTCTTCTGGTAAATATCCAATTTTATCTGTGATTTTATGATTTATTTTTTTACCATTATATAAAACTTCACCACTATCTGGCTTAAATATATTTAAAATTGTTCTAAAAATTGTAGATTTTCCAGCTCCATTTCTTCCAAGTAGTCCAAATATTCTTCCTTCTTCTACATTAAATGAAATATTATTAACTGCTATATTCTTATCAAATTTCTTTACTAAATTTTTTACTTCTAACATAATTTACTCCCTTTTTTACAAAATTTTTTACAAAAATATTTTACCACTACGTAAATAAAAAGTCATTAATTTTTATATTAATTGTTCAATTTTTTTTACAATGTATAACAAATAAAAAAAGAAGAAGCAATTGATGATACTAGTACCTGTCAAGTACACACTAAATAAAAATATTAAATTTTGAGTCGATACTCGACAGGTGACAAGTATCCAAGTTTCTTTTGAATACGCTCAGTGTTATACCACTGGACGTATTTTTTTATTTCTTCTTTTGCTTGTTTTCGTGTTATTTTATCGAATTGACATAGCCATTCGTGTTTTAATTGCATAAACCAATTCTCTATAGGACTATTTTCCCAACAATGTCCACGATGAGACATGCTTCGTATAAAATTCATGTTTTGAGCTAATTCAACATATTCATAAGCAAAATAAACTGCTCCTTGATCTGTATTTATAATAGCATTTTTTTTTAATTTTAAATTCTTATAACTTTCTAAAATTAAATTCACATCATTGTTATTTGAAGTAGAATATGATACAATTTCATCATTGAAGTAATCTTTAACAGCTGATAAATATAATGTTCCGTCATTACATTTTATATAGCTTACATCAGATGATAACTTTTGTCCAAAGCAATCTGAGTTAAAGTCACATTCAATTAAGTATTGAGCCTTGTTTACAAGGTTCTTTTCTTTTGCTCTAGAAACTGATAACCCTTTTTTACTTCTCTTTAAGGTTTCTAGACCTAATAATTGTTTGTATCTACGTATCTTTTTGTGATTGAATTTAATTCCATAATTCTTTTCTATAGAGTGTTTTAGTCTTATAGTTCCATATATGCTTTTATTTTTATTATGCTCTTCTGATATTATTTTTGCATGTTCTCTATTAAAATTATTTGCTATTTTTTTACCGTTTTGACACCACTTGTAATAACTTCTACGTTTTACATTAAGCACTAAACAAATTCTAGATACAGGATATTCCTCTTTTAATGTATCTATTATTAAATATTTTTCTATTTGTGTTGCTCGTTGCGGATTTTTATCAGAAGAGCATAGGATTTTTTTAATATATCAATGTCCTCAATTTCTTGTTTTTTTCTTCCTCGATTATCATTTCCTAAAGTACCACTTTCATATTTTTTGTTCCAAGTACTAACAGTTCCCCAACTTGGTATATCATATTTTTTCATTAAATATGATATTGTTGCTCCATTTCTAAATTCTTTTACAATTTTTTCTTTTTCTTCTAATGTCCATTTTCTTTGTTTACCCATAATAAAAATACCTCCAAAGTACTACTAAATATTATAACATAAAGTTATCTTTATTTTGTGTGTACTTTAAAGGTATTATAATCGATTTCTCCCTCTTTTATCTATTTTTATTTGCTATTCTTTTTTTCCTTATCTTTTTTCTTTTTATTAGAATTAATAATATCTATAGTTAAACCAATCAACATACCTGGTCCTATACCAAAAGCAAATCCTAAATCGACTTTAAATATTAGAGTTAAGATCAATCCAACTACCGCTCCAATCATTAATCCATATAAAAATCCATGAGAATTGTCATCAATTTCTAGTTCAATTTTTTTATCCTTTAAATTTTTTCCCATTCTTCTCTCCTCCTATACTTTAAAAATTTTACCATAAGAATTTTAAAAAAACAATAGTACAAAAAATAAAAGGTACTAACTTTATAGTTAATACCTAATTTATATATTTTAATATACTGAATTATGGAATGTAAAATATTGTATTGTGTCATCTCCACCTGGTTCTGTTAATAATTCTACTCTCCAATTCATAGTATAATCCATCCAAACTAAAGAGCTGTATTGTTTTTGTGAATATTTTTCAGTTTCTATTGAAGTGTCAAATGGTTGACCAAGAACACTAATAGCTTCGTCTTTAGTTGATTGTCCTATAACAACTTCTTTATTTCCATTTTTAATTTTTACACTTCCTGGCGTAATTTTATATCCCCATTTACCATCATCATTATTATTTTTATTAAAAATATCATTGTAAGTTAATCCAAAAACATCACAATCTTTTAAAAATTTGAATTCTGCATCATTTTTATTATTAATAAAATATACAAACGCTAAAGGAATTCCGTTTGTTTTAAATGCAATTCTTGATTTTGAATATAAGTTTTCATTAGCTTTTATAACTGTTTTATCAAAATCTTGTTGAGTAGTAAGTTCTGTATTTAAACTCCAATTTGAAGAAAATTTATTATAGCTTACTGGAAAACTATATTCTACATTATTTATAACTAATGTGTATGGATTCTTATCTTTCTCTTCATTGTTATTTTCTTCTTGTGTTTTATTATTCGTTGAAGGTTTTGTACCAATTTCTTTTCCTTCACTCTCAGTATCATTATCATTATTCATTACTAGAAAAATTGATATAGTACCTATAATAAGTACTAAAACAATAATTAAAATTAAAGGTATTAACCCTATTCCTTTTTGATATTTAAACATATTTTTTACCCCCATCTTTTGTTTTTATAATTTAATCCTTTGTTGCTACGCAAAAATAATATCACGAATAAAAAATAATGTCAAACAAGGAAAATAAAAAAAGATAGATATCCAATCAATAAATTGAATATCTATCTTTAACACTTTTGTAAATATCAAATGGTTGAATTGGAACTTATCTATCCTTCATATTTAGTTTTTGCTTATTTTTATATTCACTCATTATACCTTGTATATATATTTCAGGATATTTAAGTATAAACTTTCTAAATTCCTTTGCACCATTAACTTCCTCTTCACCATATTTGTTAATTTTTATAATG
>SVGD01000012.1 GCA_015056485.1 Clostridiales bacterium | reverse complement strand
GATATTATATATGCTGATATTCCTATATCGTTTAAAAGACTTGTTCTATAATTTATTAATATTGATAAAAAACTTGCTATTAATGATGCCGATAATATTAATGCTTTTAATCTTTCTGATTTTAATATAAATTCAAATCCATCTCTTATATCTTTGATTTGTTTTTTTACCATATTTGTTGCATTGCTTCTATTATTTTTCTTTTTAATAGGCTCTATATATAAGATTGACATTATACTAACAATTATTAATGTAATTAAGCAAAGTATCATTGGAATATATCCATTTATTTCAAATAAAAAGCCTCCTATAATTTTCGATATTGCACTTAAAATATAAAATCCAGAAGCACCTTTTGCATTTATTTTTGCAAATATATCACTTTTGTGTTTTGACGGTGGAATTGAAGCATTTAGCAATCCCGGCTCTGATATTTCTTTTATTGAAACAGCTAATGAAGATATAAATTTTGCTAAAATTAAGTCAAATAAATTTCCTGTCATCATAAACATTAATAAATAAAAGCAATTTAATATATTTCCTAATATAATGCTATTTTTTCTACCTAGAAACTCTAGTATTATATTCGCTGGTATTTGTATAAATATTCCAAATAAATATTTAATTGAATTTGCTAAAACCACATCCGCAGCACTTAGATTTTTTATTTGTGTTAAAAATAAAAAATCAATTGAATAATAAAATAAATAATCCCAAGCTAATTTTTTATATGTAGGAAACAATTTCATATTTCTTTTTCTCATTTGTACATCCGTATCATTTTGCATTTGTAATCCTCCAATGAACTATTATTTACATGCATAATACCATAAAATCTTTTTATAATCAACTAAAAGCATTTTGTTGTTTACAACATTTTATTTTTTTTATAACTTTTTATAAAAACATTTTTTCACGGATAATCAATGGTGACCTTACATTGCTCTGCATTTTTTTGCTGGGTAGCTATCGCTTCTCTTATCACCTCATCATATCCAGTCAATGCCGAAAAAGGAGCAAATTGTGCTGACCTTGCTTCTAATGACATATGATGATGTTTTTTTACTCCATGATAAGGTAATTTTATAATATCATCATATTTTCCTGTATTCTTCATATTATGCTCCTTTCTATTCTTTATGTCCTCCTATTTGACTATTTCTTTCTATTGTAGTTCCTTCTTTTTGTAAATTCATCCCTTTTAAAATTGCATTCTTTCCATATTTACTTTTTATATTTATCATCGCTTTTTGTATTTCTCTTTCAGCTAATTCTTTTTTTCTGTTCTTATTAATTTCATCATAATCAATAAATAAATCAATTTGTTCATATGGCTTTTCCTTTACTTCTGAAACATTAACTACATTATTTGCTGTAATATTAATTCTTCTTACTAAAAGTTTATTATTTATAATTCTATCATATAAATTAATTGCCGCTTCCATAATAATTTTTGTTGATGATGTTTGATGGTCTAAATTAATTGTTCCATGAGCATGTTTAGGTACTTTTCTTCCATATCTATCAAATGTAATTTCACCTTTATAGTTTTCACTTATTGTTGGAATTGTTAAGTTATCAATATCATATCCAATTTCAAGTACTATTTGATTTGTAACTAAATTCTTTTTTACTAAATCTAATGTTAGTAACTCTGTCATTTCTTTAACAATAAGTTTTGTATCTTCATAATTATAAGGAGTGTGTAAAACTTGTCCCGAACATATACTATTTGATTGTGGCTTATATTCTTTTATACTTTCAATAGTAACACATTCCCATCCCCAACTATGGTCAATTAACAATTCTGCATTTACACCGAATAGTTCATAAAGAAAGTCTTCATTTTGCAAAGACATTCTTGCTACATCTCCCATTGTATACATTCCATACTTTTCTAATTTTTTTGCATAACCTTTGCCTACTCTCCAAAAATCAGTTATAGGTTTGTGTTCCCATAGCATTTTTCTGTAAGTAATTTCATCAAGTCCTGCAATTCTAACACCATTTTTATCTGGCTTAACATGTTTTGCAACAATATCCATTGCGACTTTGCACAAATATAAATTCGTTCCAATTCCTGCTGTAGCTGTTATTCCTGTTGTTTCATAAACATCTTGTATTACTTTAGTTACTAATTCTCTAGCCGACATGTTATATATTTTTAAATAATGCGTAATATCACAAAAAATTTCATCTATAGAATACGCATATATATCTTCAGGTGCAAAATATTTTAAATATACACTATAAATTCTTTTGCTATATTCCATATAATAAGACATTCTAGGTGGTGCTATAATAAAATCGACTTCATAATTTGGTTTGTTTTTTAACTCTTTATCATCAAAAGATTTTCCTTTTAAAATATGTTGTTGTGTTTTTCTTTTTCGTTCTGCATTAACCTCTTTTAATTTTTGAATAACTTCGAATAATCGAGCCCTTCCTGATATTCCATAAGACTTTAGTGTAGGAGTAACTGCAAGGCAAACTGTTTTTTCTGTACGACTACTATCAGCTACAACTAAATTAGTTGTATTAGGGTCAAGTCCTCTTTCTATACATTCAACAGATGCATAAAAACTTTTTAAATCAATTGATATATAAATACTCTGTTCTTTGTCTTGCATAATAAACCTCCACTTACATTCTTTTATTATTATATCATCGATTTCAAAGTTTGTAAACATTTGTTTGTGTTAAAATAGGAAGTGGAATGTGCGAAGTGAGATGTGGGCTTTAATTATTCACACCTCTCACCTCACACTTCACACTTCTATACTTTCATTTCCTTTTCAACTCTTCTATTACTTGTAAATAATCCTCTATTTGATAATCAGATAATTCGTTTATCTTCTCTCTATCTGCATCTGAATATTTATCATATACTGCTATGCAATCTATTCCTGCATTTTTTGCGGCTTCAACTCCTATTAAAGAATCTTCAAAGATTAAACATTCACTCTTTAAAATATTTTGTTCTTTTAAAATTCTTAAATATATTTCAGGGTTTGGTTTTATTTCTTTAGCGTCTTCTCTTGTATATATAAAAGAAAAATATTCATCTAAATTTGCTTTTTCTATTATATTTTTATTTAGAGTTCTATATATGTTCATATTATTCTTTCTTGTTGTACTTGCTATTCCAAGAATATAGCCTTTTTCTTTTAGTTTTTTTATAAGTTTTTCCGCATTAGGTTTATAGTCTATTACACTTTCTAAATAATTCTGAGCAATTTCATATCTTAATTTTAAAATTTCTTCTCCATTTAAATTTGAACAATATCTTTTTCCTAGCAAATTAAAATACTCTGTATATGGATTTTCTATTTTACTATATTTTGTTAAAATTTCATCTCTTTGTTTTTGTACATCACTACCTGTTATTCTTTCTTTATTACCTAATTTATTTATTAATTTCAAATCTATTTCATTCCATATACCAACAGAATCTATAAGAGTTCCATCCATATCAAATACGATAACCTTTTTGTTTTTAAACATAAGTTTCTCCTTAATTCTAAATACCATTTAATTCTTCTATTTCATTTTGTATTTCTTCCCATTTTATAAATGCTTCTTCAATTTCTTTATTTATATTTTCTATTTCTGAATTAATTTCCATTACTTTTATATAATCTGTATATATTTCTTCTTTTAATAGTTCCTTTTGTAATTCTGAAATTCTAGTTTCTTTTTCATTTATTTCTTTTTCTATTTTTTGCAATGCTTTTTCTAATTTTGTTTTTTCTTTTAGCGGACTATTGTAAAGTTTTTTTACCTTCTTAATTTCTACTTTCTCTTTAGGTTGTTCTTGTAGTATTTTAGCAGATTTTTCTATATATTCATCATAACCATATTTATAAAAATATGTATTTCCATTTTCAAAAGCTAAAATTGAATCTGCAATTTTCTTTACAAAAAATCTATCATGTGAAACAAAAATTATTGTTCCCTTATATTCTTTAAGCATATTTTCTAATGTTTCTCTCCCTACAATATCCATATGGTTTGTAGGCTCATCTAGAATTAAAACATTAGGACCTTTTTTCATTATTTTGCATAATGAAAGTCTCACTTTTTCTCCACCTGATAGCATATTTATTTCATTAAAAACATCATCTCCACTGAACATAAAAGCACCTAGAGAGTTTCTTACTTCTGTTACTGTTAGTTCAGGAAAAGTTTCACTAAAATCATCATATATTGTTTTGTTAGAATTTAATTCTGCCATTCTTTGGTCAAAATATCCTATTTCTATGTTATGTCCAAAGTCAATTTTCCCATTAATAGATTCTTGGATTCCCATTATAGTTTTTAATAATGTTGATTTACCGGTTCCATTTCCTCCAACTATGCCTAGTTTTTGACCTTTATATAACTCAAAATTAACATCTGCAATTTTATTTTTATTATATCCTATACCCAAATTATCTGCTTTTAATATAAAGTTACCTGTTTCTTTATTTAAATTAAAATGAGTTTTAAATGTTTTCAAATCATACCTATTAGGTTCTTCTACTTTTACCATTCTTTCAATTTGTTTTAATTTAGATAATGCCATTTTTGCTTTTGTCGGTTTATATCTAAACCTATCTGCTATATCATTTAATCTTTTGATTTCTTTTTGTTGAAACTCAAAATCTTTTAGTTGTTTTTCATAGTTGATTCTTTTCTGCTTTTCAAAGAATTCATAATCACCAGAGTATTTTGTCATTGTACCATATTCTATTTCATAAATCTTATTAACTATTTTATTTAAAAACATTCTATCATGTGAAACTATAACAACTGCTTTAGGATAGTTTTTTAAATAATCTTCAAGCCATTCTATTGCAACAATATCTAAATGGTTTGTAGGCTCATCTAAAAGTAATATGTCTGGTTTACTTAAGAGTAGTTTAATAAAGGCTATTTTTGTTCTTTGTCCACCTGAAAATTCACTTATTTTCTTTTGTTTATCTTCCATTGTAAATCCAAATTTACTTATTGCTGTTTCATATTCTTTTTTATATGTATATCCATCTAATAATTCATATCTGTCTTGCAACTTTGAATATTCTTTTGCAAGTTCTTCTGAAGGGTTGTTTTGCATTTTTACAACTAAAGATTCCATCTTATTTTCAATAGTTGTAATTTCTTTATATACTTTTAAAATTTCATCTAGCATAGTTATAGAATCATCTTCAAAATCTGTTTGCTTTAAATAACCTATAGTAGGCTTTCCTTCTTTGTATATATTAAATTTTTCTATACCTATTCCTTCAGATAAAAGTTCATTATTAACAATAGCTTTTAATAATGTTGACTTTCCAGAACCGTTTCTACCTACTATTGCAATTTTTTCTTTATTTTTTATTTCAAAATTTATTTCTTCTAAAATAGTATCTGCACCATATGAAACAGAACCATTTATAATTGTGTAGTTCATTTTTATCAATCCTTAGAAATATTTTTTAATGTTGTAGGGGCGGCTATCAGCCGTCCGTTTATACAAATTATTTATATAATTTTATATCATAAATAAACCAAAAAGAATAGTCATTTACGACTATTCTTTTAATCTAATTTTTACTTTCTTTTATTTCTTCTTCAACGTCTTTATAATATTCTATCCCTTTTTTATAACTTTCTTTTATCTCTTTTTGGTATTTTTCTTTTGTAATATTTTTTGATTGTGAACCTTTAACTTCCTCTTTTAATTTACTATCATCAGCCTCGTCCATAAATAACCTCCTTAAAAATATAAGATGGTATTATTATGTACATTTTTTAGTTTTTTATCATTATTTAATAAGCAATGTAACTATATATACAATATATAAGATCACATAAACAATTCCATTCCATCTGCTCATTTTGTTTTTAGGTGGTATTATTGGGAATAATGCTAAAATTATTGTTGATAATAATACAAATATCATATCAATATTATAGCTCATATTATATACTATTGGTTTTATTAAAGCTGATACTCCTATTATAAATAATATATTAAATATGTTTGAACCTATTATATTACCAATTGCAATATCACTTTTTCCTTTTATTGCTGCAGAAACACTTGTAACTAATTCAGGTAAGCTTGTACCAACTGCTAATATTGTAACACTTATTAATTTTTCACTTAGTCCAAAGAAATTAGCTATATTAACAGCATTATCAACTGTAAAATCTCCACCAAATTTTAATAATACAATTCCTAAAATCATATATATTATATTTTTAATTACAGAACCTGTTGGTTTATCCTCTTTTTTTATATCCTCTTCATTTTCTTCTTTATCAAATTCTTCACCTTTTTTAGCCATAACTATTGTATAAGCAATAAATGCTATAAATAATATTGTTAAAATTATTGCATCAATTCTTGTTATATCTTGTCCGATATTACAAAGAATCATAAAAATAATTGATACCGCTAAACATATTGGAATTTCAATTAACCTCGTTTCCTTTTTGAATGTAATTGTTTTTATAATAGCTGACATTCCTAAAATTAAAAACATATTAGCTATATTGCTTCCAACAACATTTCCAATCGCCATATCTGGATATCCATCAATAGCAGATGTTATACTAACAAATAATTCAGGCAATGATGTACCTATTGATACAATTGTTAGTCCAATTATAATTTCTGGTATGTGAAATTTTTTAGCGAAATTACTTGCTCCTTCTACTAATAAATCTGCTCCTTTAACTAAAAAAACAAATCCTAAAACTATAAGTAAAATCCATACTATCATTTTTATTCTCCTTATTGTGTTTTTTGAAATAAGGTGCTATATATTTTTAGCAATTCTATGTATGTAGGGGTCGGTCTCGACCGACCCTGGGCAGGTCAAGACCTGCCCCTACAGTAAAATCATTTTTAATATCTGTTAAATAAAAAATAACTTGTTTGCGTTTTCATTGCAAACAAGTCTTGTTATTCAAAATAAAGCCAGATATTTCTATCAGGATGTTGACTTTATTACATATTTTACTATGCTAACTACTCCCTTATTTCTAAAATATTTTACATTATAATTTATTTTATGGCAAGTAAAATTTGTAATTTTTAATAATTTATTCTATTTTCAGATTATTCTTCGAAGAACGGACGGCTAATAGCCGCCCCTACATGAAAAGGCGTTTAAAGTTTTTTATAAAAATAATTTTTCTAATTCGCTTTTTGAAATATATCCCACTGATTTTTTTACTGGTTGTCCGTTTTCAAATATTACTAATGTAGGTATACTAACAACCTCAAATTTTTCAGCTAGTTCTTGTTCTTCATCTACATTTATTTTACATACTTTTATTTTATCTTTATATTCTTCTGCTATTTCGCTAAGAACTGGTGCTAGCATTTGACAAGGTCCACACCATGTAGCAAAAAAATCTACAATTACTTTTTCATTAGAGTTTATAACTTCTTTTTCAAAATTTTCATTTGTTACCTTAACCTCTGACATAAAATCTCCTCCTATGAATTACTTTTAAAATAAAGCATACAATGACAATAACCTTCAAAATCTGGGTCTTTAATTTGGTCACGAAATTCTTTGCACATACATTTTGTTTCCTTTGTTTTTTCTACTCTACAAGGACAATACCCTCCGCTTCTTTTTAGTCCTTCTTTTATAGTATCAACAATTTCTTTATTTGGATTTAGTTTGATTGCCATTGGAATCGCCTCCTATTTATTATTAACAATTCATATTTCATTATTCATTGTAGGGGTCGGTCTCGACCGACCCTTGGGCAGGTCAAGACCTGCCCCTACATATTAATACATTGCCTATTCTGTTCTTAATGCTATTACTGGGTCTTTTTTACTAGCAAGTTTTGATGGTATTAATCCTCCAATAATTGTTAATAGTACACTTATTATTATTAAAATAACACCTGCTATAAAAGGAACTCTTGTTGTAACTGCTACTCCTGTTATTGCTAATAGTATGCTATTAATTGGAATTGTTAATAATACAGTTATTCCTATTCCTAAAAGTCCTGCAATCAAACCTACAATTAAAGTTTCTGCATTAAATATTCTTGAAACATCTTTTTTAGATACACCGATTGCTCTTAATATTCCTATTTCTTTTGTTCTTTCCAATACAGATATATAAGTTATTATTCCAATCATAATAGATGATACAACTAATGATATTGCAACAAATGCAATTAATACATAGCTTATTATATCTACAATTTTACTAACTGATGATATCATAGTTCCAACTATGTCTGAGTAAGTAATTGTATTTTCTTCTTTACCTGAATCTTCTTGTTTTTGATTATATTCTTCTATTGCAACTTCTATTGCTTCTTTTGATTCAAAGTCTTTTGGATAAATATTTATGCTTGTTGGATTATCTAAATCAATTGCTCCTAGTTTTTCTAAATTACCATCATAACTTGCATTTGCATTTTCTGTATAAGCGTTCATGAGTTCTGATAGTTCTTCCGCACTTAACATACTCATTCGCATTCTTTGTTCTTGTGTTAATGAATTCATATCGAATTTCTCACCATCTTCTGGAAATTCTAATCCAGAAAATACATTTATATTTGAATCACTAATTTGCTCTTTTACAATTTCAGCTTCATTAGATTTATTTATTACATACTCTTTTAATTCTTTTGTATAACCAATTCCTCCTGCCATTCCAGTTGCAGCAGATTGTTCATTTTGTTTTATTATACCAACTATACTTATTTCTTCTGAATTATCAACTTTATTTTTCATGTATTCATCATCATCAGATTTATCAAGCCAAATTCCATTTTCTTTTTCATAGTAATCAGAATTTAAAACTAATTTATATTTTAGGTCTAATATTTCTTCATACGTATATGATGTTTCTTTTTCATTTTTTAGATTTCCACCTTCTTGTATTATTTTCATTTGATCTTTTAATTCTTCTTGGTCTTTTAACCCTAATGTATATAAAACATAATCACTTGTTTCATTGTCTTCTACAACAATAAAAACAACTTCATTATAATTTTCAGGCCATTTTCCAGCTAATAAATCATATTGTGACTTTAATAATTCTTCATTATCTAGCATTTCAGTCCAAACATTTAACTGTTTAGACATATTCCTTGATGATGAACTTAACATAGACATTGCGCCATTAGAAGATGGTGTATTAAACATATCTCCCATTCCTATTGTATCCATAACTGTACTTGGATTTACTCTTAAAACTTCCTCTGCTGTATTTGGGTTATATAAATTTAAGTTTAAATTGTAACTATATTGAATTGCATTACTATTATTCTTTATTTCATTATCTGTTGTTTCAATATATTTCTTCAATTCTTTTAAGTTATTTGTTTCAACTTTATTTGATAACAATGATAACATTTGATCCATAATATTAACTGAATATATTTTTCCTTCTTCTCTTTCTTTTTCAGCAGCTATATCTCCCATCATTGTTGCCATCATACTTCCCATATCAACCGTTGAATCTTCAATTGTTAATGGATATGATGCTAAAGTATCTTCTTCTATTTTATCAATATAGTCTTGAACACCTGTTGAAATTGCAAGTATTAATGCTATTCCTATAATTCCAATACTTCCTGCAAATGCAGTTAATATTGTTCTAGCTTTTTTAGTAAGTAAATTATTTAAGCTTAATCTTAAAGCTGTATAGAATTTCATTGAAGTCTTTTTAAATATTTTTGCTTGTTTTTTTAATCTTTTCTCTTTTTCAATTGGATTTGAATCTTCAATGATTTTTCCATCTACAATTTTTATTATTCTACTAGAATATTTCTCTGCAAGTTCTGAATTATGTGTAACCATAATAATCAATTTGTCTTTTGATATTTTCTTTAAAATCTCCATTACCTGTACACTTGTTTTAGAATCTAATGCACCAGTTGGTTCATCTGCTAAAATTATATCAGGATTATTAACTAAAGCTCTTGCAATTGCTACTCTTTGCATTTGTCCACCAGATAATTGATTTGGTTTTTTATAAATTTGGTCTTTCAATCCTACTTCTTCTAAGGCTTTTATAGCTCTTTCTTTTCTTTCTTTTTTAGAAACTCCTGCTATAGTTAAAGCAAGTTCTACATTAGAAAGTACAGTTTGATGAGAAATTAAATTATAGCTTTGGAATACAAAACCAATTGAATAATTTCTATAACTATCCCAATCTCTGTCTTTAAAGTCTTTTGTAGATTTACCATTTATGATTAAATCACCTTTGGTATATCTGTCTAATCCACCTATAATATTCAATAATGTTGTTTTTCCACAACCACTTTGACCAAGTATAGAAACAAATTCAGATTCTCTAAATTCAATATCTACACCTTTTAATGCCTCTACTTGTTCATCTCCACTTATATAAGTTTTTGTTATGTTTTTTAGTTGTAACATGTTTTTTTATTCCTCCTTATTTTTACTTTTTCTTTCAAAAATTGCACGTTTCTATCATTCTTTTTCTTCTTGTTCAAACTTATTATATTCTATAATAGTAATATTAACTTTATATTAAGTTTTTATTATTTATATGGAAAATTTTTTCTGATTGTAATTATTTTCTAATATCAAATTTATATCAATTCTTTATTTACAATCAAATCTATTCTGCCATCTTTTAAATAAATTATTTTATCTGAACTTTCTATTGTAGATTTTCTATGTGCTATTATAATTACAGTACTTTTTTCTGAAATTTTATCAATTATATTTTGTATCATTCTTTCTGTTTTTAAATCCATGTTTGAAGTAGGTTCATCAAAAATATATATATTTGCTTTATGTAGAATTGCTCTTATAAAAGCGAGTATCTGTAATTCTCCGTATGATAGATTAGATGTTTTTATTTTAGTATCTAATCCATCAGTTAGCTTATTAAAAAAATTTTCAACCCCTATTTCATATACTAAATCATATATATCTCCATCAGAAATGTTCTTATTTCCTAATGTTATATTGTTTCTTACCGTATCTGTAAAAATATAAGGTGTTTGAGATATATATGAAATATTATCTCTTAAACATTTTGTAGATATTTTTGAAATATCATAACCACCAATTAAAATCTTTCCACTTTCAATTCCATATAATTTCATTAGAATATTTGTAAGTGTTGTTTTTCCAACTCCTGTTCTTCCTGCGATGGTAACTTTACTGCCTTGTTTTATAATAAATGATAAATTTTTTAATATTAGTTCCTTGTCATATTTCATTGAAACATTTTTAAATTCAATGTCACCATTTAAATTTTCAATATATTCACCATTTTCAATTATTTCATCATTATTTTCATTTAATAACACTTTTATTCTTTTATATGAAATAATACATGTTTGAATTTCTTCTAATTGATTAAATATTATTTCTATCGGACTTTTGCATTCTTTTGTATAAAAGAGTACTAAATATATATTTCCAAGAGATATTGTAGTATCTATATTTAATGCATAATGTAAAATTGCATATATTCCAACAGACTGTATTACTGTTAAAATCCAGTAAGGAAAATGATGTATAAATATATATTTCTTTCTTGTATCTAATTCTGATTTAAATAATTTATTACTTTTTCTTATATTTTTTTCCTGTAATTTAAAAAGATATGTTAATTTACTTTTGTTATATAATTCTGAAAATTCTTCATTTTCTTTATCTCTTTTTCTATGAATCTCATCTTGTAAAGCACCTAGTATTTTTGTATGTACATATACTATTATTGCAACAACACCTATAGTAACTGTTCCTATCAAAGCAAGTTTTATGTTAGCCACATACATCATTATAATCATAAATATTATATAAAAAACGTTATTTACTATTATATTTAATACTCCAAAAAACAATGTAAATAAATTATCTACGTCTACTGTTAATCTTGTATATAATTCTGCAGAATTATATTTATTAAAAGTTGCCATTCTAAATTTTAAAACTTTGTTAAATAACTTTTCTCTAATATCTTTTAATATTCTTGCCATTGCTTTATTTACTAATATATTTTTTACATTTTTAAATATAGCAAATAGTACATGAATTAGAGTATATATAATTATAAATTGTATTATTAGTTTTTCAATGTTTTCTTTAGAAAAATCGATATCAAGAACTTGTTTCATAACGTATGGATGTAATGATGATAAAAAATTACATACTATAAGAAAAATAGTAATAACTATAAGTGATTTGATGTGTTTTTTAATAATTTTACCCATATTAAACTACACCTACTTTCTCATAGTTATTTAATTCATTATACAACTCATTATTTTCTAACAATTCTGCATGTGTGCCACTTGCAATTATTTCACCATCAATCAGCATATATACTTTATCCATTTTTTCCATCATGCTAATTTTATTAGAAATAACAATTAAAATGTTATTGCCAACATGTTTCTCAATTTCCTCAATTACATTTTTTTCTGTTTGTATATCTAATGCAGATAGTGTGTCGTCAAAAATATTTATCTGTCTCAAGTTTAATAGATTTCTTGCAATTTGTATTCTTTGTTTTTGTCCTCCAGAGACTTTTACTCCATTTTCACCTATTCTAGTGTCTAATCCGTCTTCCATTATTAAAATATCTTCATATATATCTGCTTTTTTTATTATATCTTCAACTTCAGTTGCTTTTGCTCCCTCTTTTATATCTATATTGTTTTTAATTGTATCATCGGTAATGATATTTTTTTGCATAGCATATCCAATATTTTCAAATATAGAATCTCTTGAATATTCATTTATATCGATATCATTAATAAATATTTTATTATTAGGAATCTCATAAAACCCTGCAATAATATTCATTAATGTTGTTTTACCGCTTCCTACTTGTCCAACGATACCAATTTTTTCACCTTTATTTATTTGCATATTTATATTATTTATTGCTAAACTTTCATTATCGTTATAACTATATGATAAATTTTTTATTTCTATTTTATTTATAATATTTAAATTTTTTCCATCTTTTTTATATGTATCTAAATTAAAGAAGTAATTAAACCTTCTACTTGCTTGTTTAAAATATGCAATTCCATTTATTAATGGTTCTATCGAATTTGTAATTTCTGATAAAGCAAGCGTTATACATGCTATATATGCAGTTAAATCTCCAACAGTTAGCAATCCTTTATTTATAAGTATTAAACCAACTGCAAATCCAGCACAATAACATGAAGCATATAAAATATTTATTACATTGCTTATTTTATTTTTTACAACACCTATATTATAATCTGCTTTATAAATTTGTTCATTTACAGCTTTAAATTTTAATTTTTGATTTTCCTGTTCATTATATAATTTAATTAAACTAAAACCAGATGTATTTTGTTCTATTGTATTAGATAAATCTAAGTAAACCTGTCTAGATTTTTCTATAGTTTCTTTTTCTTTTTTATATAATTTACAAATATTTATTACTGATATTGGAATAATTGGAAGTATAGTTAAAGATAAAAATAAATTTAAATCTTTTCCAATAACTACTAATCCTATTATAGGTGCTACAACTAACCTTGCAATATTAAAAAAAGCATTCCCAAAAAACTTTCTTATAGATAAAAGCTCTTTTGATAAGTAGGCTAAAAACACACCCTTTTCTTCTTTATCAAAATATTCTGGTTTTACAAATTGTAGGTGTTCTATTACTTTACTTCTTAAATATGTATCAGATATTCTTGCTCTCCAAAAAAATAGCGTTCTGTAAATGATTCTTGGTATAATCATAATTAATGAATAAAATATTAAACTATATATTTCATTCATTATAATTTCTTTGTTTACATTTCCTTGCATTAATAAATCTAAAATATTTCCTACTATATTAGGTATTTTATATAAAATATATATAGTTATGCCATGAAATACAATTCCTAAAATGTATAAAGGAAATGTTCTTTTTAATTCATCTGTAAATATTTTATTATTTTTATATTTATCCTTCACTATTTTCTCCTTAGTTTATTATATATATTTTTAAAACGAATTTAATTATGTTTTAATGACTAATTTGGTCATTATCATCTGGTTCTTCATTAGTTTTATCTTCTTTATTTATTATTTGAGTTCTAAAACTTTTTGCAAATTTTGAGAAATATTCATCAACTTCTTCAACTGTAGTTTCTTCATTTACAGGCATTCTTATAATTGCTACTCTATTTGGATACCTTTGATTATTATACACTAGTTCAATTTTTCTTTTTATAAATTCTTTTTCTCTATCATCACCATTATAATTTGTATCACGTCCAAACATATCACGCATATCATGAGCTTTTACAAACCATATTCCTTTTTCTCCAACATTTTCTCCATTCTTTCCAGTTCTAGATTCTAATAAAAAAAGTAACTCTTTATTCTCATTAGATAACGCTTCGAAGTCAAGCATTATCCACGCATAGCCTTTCCCTGCATCTTCATATGTTGGCGAAGGCATAAATAAAAATAATGCTGGATTATTCACATCTTCTTTTTCTGTTGGTTTTATACCTGGTTTTAATACATTATTTTTATTTGCACTACTCATTACTGTTTTAACACCCTTTTGTCTAAATATTTTGCAAGCGTTTCGTAATGGTAATTCAATTATTGCATCTATTATTTCATCTGGATTTTCATTATCTAATAAATTAATCCCAAATTTATCTATGGGTTCAACTTCACTTATCAACATATAAATTACTCCTAATATTAAACATCTTCCACAAAATTTAATCTGTTTATTGTATCTTCTCCTATAATCTCTTTTGCACTTTCTATAAGCTCATTCCATAACAAAATTTGTCCTCTATTATGTACATCCATTCCATACACTACTTTTATATTGTAATCTTTAGCTATGTTCCAAAATCCTTTACATGGATATGCAATTTTATCCCAAGTAAAATTTCCTTTTCTTGGTGTGATTTTATTTTTATATTTAACCTTATATATATTTCTAAGATTTAACTCTAGTGGAACATTATACTTTTCAGCTGATTCACATATTTTTTTTGTAATTTCAGTTTCAACTTGTCCAAAGTCATCTCTACTCAACATGAAAAAATCCGGATGAACAATAATATTTGGAATATTTAGTTCTAATGCTTTTTCAATATAATTTGCATATATTTTTAAATCTTCATCTGTATATTTCTCATGTCCTAAAATTTTTAGTTTTTTGTTAGAATCATAAATAAAATGTTGTCCTAATATAATTTTTTCTGATTCATTTTTTAATTCATTTATAAATTCTTCTTCTCCTGGTAAATATTCTACTTCATATCCAAATTCAATTTCTATTTTATCAGAATACTTTTCCTTTAAGCTTTTAATACTTTTTTTATATTCTTCTTTTTCAGAATATTCCATTCTAACGTCTTTTCTTTTATCAATACTTTGCGGACAATGGTCTGTAAAAGCAATTTTTTTAAATCCCATTTTTATATATTCTAAAACATATTCTTCATCTGTCATATCTAAATCAGCATGTCCACATCTGTAAGTATGTGTATGATAATTAAAATTTTGCATATTTCATATCTCCTTCACTTTTGTGATTATTTTAAAATTATGTTTACTGTTGATGTTTTTTTGCAAATTCTTCAAAGAGCGGGCAGTTAAAATTGCCCCCTCTATAACAAAATTGTTTTATACGGGTCGGTCAAGACCGACCCCTACATATTTTATACATTATTTTTTAACAACAAATCGTATATCTTGTATTTTATAAATAGATTACTCATAGTAAATTTATTTGCAACTTCCATATTAATTTTTTCTACATATCCATCTTCCACTGTTTTTCCTGCCTTTGGAACGAACTCTTTTGTTGCTTCATAATATGTACCATAATCACTAACCCAACTTCTATTAGAGAATATTGCAATACCTTCTTGAGAACTTAATATGTCTTTTCCAATTATTAATCTTGAATCGTACTCAATACCAAATAAATTTAAAAGTGTTGGTAGGACATCGATTTGGCTCCCTACTTTATCAACTTTTATTTTTTCTTCCATTTGGCTATTCCATATTATAAAATTACTTCTGTTTACTTCTACTATTCCATCTCTTTCATATTTACTAATTGAATTTATACTATCCATAGATAAAACATATGGATAATGGTCTCCAACTAATGCAATAACTGTGTCATCTAGAGTTCCATTGTTTTCTAGTTGTTTTAATAATTCTTCTAAAGCTTTATCTAATTCTATTTGAGCTGCTAAATAAGCTTTAACTTCTGTATTATATTCAAGATTTTCAACTAATTCTTTATGTCTTAGTGCTGTTGAATTTCCACCTCCAAAATTGTATGGAGCATGACCACTAACAGTTATGTAATATGTTACATATTGTTCATCATTTATATAATTTTCAGTAGTTGCTTTTATCATATCTAAATCACTAGGTAACCATTTAGAATCGATTTTCTTTTCCAATCCGTTTCCAATTCCAATATATTCTGAATATCCTAAAGTCTTCATTGTTTTTTCTCTTGAATAATATGTATATGTCCAATCATGAAAAGCTCTAGCATTATATCCATTGTCAGAAAAACTATTTCCTAATGCATAAGATATTGTTGGAGATTGTTCTTTCCATAAGTTCAAAGTTGTTTGCGATGGTATAAGACCTGTTGTAGCTTGGAATTCACCTCCTGTTGTGCTTAAGAATACAGGTGAATAAAAATTATTAAATATAAATCCGGAATTTGTTAATTTATATAACGTAGGTGTCAATTCTTTGTTGACTGCAATACTATTAAATCCTTCTGCTAAAATAAATATTAAATTTTTACCTTCAAAATAACCTGTATATTCATTTTTATTTGTAGGTGCAGCATTATTTATATATGTATAAATTTCATCTAATGTTTTATCTTCATTTTCTTCAATCAATTTATTGAAATCTATTGTTGATATGTTGTATTCTATTTCTTCAACCTTATTGCTAGTTTCTATTGTATCTCCTAAAATCAATTCTTCTTCAAAACCAAATAAAACTCTTTTTATATCAATTTTAGTTGCAGTAAGAACACCAAATGTTTCAATATTCTTTTCCTGAGCATCTATTTTATAATATAAATTATTTGCAGAATACAAATCTTTTTTATCTACATTTAAAGAAAACATTGCAAGTAAAAAACTAATAATTATTACTGCAGAGTTTAAACAACTTTGTTTAACATTATATCTTTCAAAAGCTATTCTTTTTCTAAATATAATATATAAAATCAATGGTATGAAAAATAATATTATATAATGAATATTTTTAAATATTGCATCAAAAACTACATCTGTATAAGTTAGTGCTCCTCCTGCAAGACCAAGAGTTGAAAATGAAAATGGAATACTAAACATTTTATAGAAAATTAGTTGAACTAGAAAATAAAAAATAATTATTCCAGATACTATTCCTAAAATTATTTTAGATATTTTTTCCTTAAAAATATTGCTAATTAAATTCAAGAAAAATACTGTTGGTATACTAAAAAGTATTAAATATATAAGTCTTATGGAAAAAAAGTTTTCTTTAAACACAATTGCTCTAAACATTATTTCTAGATACACTAATAAAAAGATTATATAATAAATTACTTTCACATTTTTTTTCATATTTTTGCTCCCCTTATTGTTATATAATTTTAAATTTTTTCTCTCTGGCGGACACAGGTCCCGCCCCTACATTGTTTTAATAAATGATTGAAGCGCATGTCGCCCCTACATTATTTATAATATTTTTAATAATTCATTTGTGATAAAATCTGTTACATATTTTTTCTTTTCAAATTTGTTTGTTCCTTTTGTTTCTATTACATAATCATGAAAATTATTTTTTATGAAAACAGATGCATATACTTTATTTATATTTTCATTTCCAATTTGGCCTGTGATTCCTATTCCAATTGTAGAAGCGGCAAATTCAGAAATGTTTTTTGCCATTTCTCTTGCAATTTCTGTACTATAAACTGTAAATTTTTCTATTATTTCACTCTTAATTCCAAATTTAATTTTATATTCATTAGAATATGTTACAAGTCCTACTTTTAAAACTTCTGATGAACCATCAATATTTGTAATTTCACTATTCAAAAGTCCTCCTGTGCATGATTCCATACATGAAATTGTTTGATTTTTTTCTTTTAAAATTTTTACTAATTTTTCATATAAATTTTCCATAATTTTCTTAACCTTCATTTTTGTACATTATATATTAAAAAGCTTATTTATACAATTTTTTTAGAATATTTTTTTATTTTTTACAAAGAATAATAATGTTCAGTAAAGATTTTTAAAAAATTGTAATTTGTATGAACGAATTGTTTGCAAACGTTGTAGGGGCGACCATTGGTCGTCCGCAATCAAATCATATTTATGGTTTGCGGGTCGCCGAGGGCGGCGACCCCTACAATACAAATTACAGATTCACAATCCTATCGAACATTTAAAAATTTTTTCAAATTTATATGGAGGTGCTTGTAATTATGGAAAACAAAAATAATAAAAACAACAAAAACAATAATAACAAGAATAACAATAGAAATGAAAATAACAATAACAACAATAACAACAATTGCAGATAAGAAAGAAAACAGGGAGAAATTATTTAATAATTTCTCCCTGTTTATTATCTAGGAACCTCTCCTGTTGATACATCTTGTGAAGTTTTAGTATTTGTTAATATATTATATAAATTTTCCATTTCGCTTACTGAAATTTGTTCTGATGCTGAATCCCATTGTGAATTTTCCAATTTACGGTATATATAATATCTAACTTTTACATCTCTTAATGCATTATCAACAAACTCTTGTGAATATCCTTTTTCAACTTTCCTTTTATAACTTTCAAAAAAATAAGTAAATTTTTCATTTGCGTTTTGTGATATATCATTAAATACTGTTTCTATTTCAGATTGAGATATTCCGTGAAATATTCCCGATATATTAACTTAGAATCTATTACTCCTCTATGAGCTATTGCATAATTCTTTGTTGCTTGTTTCAACGTTCCTTCATCAACATCATCATTAAAATATTCTTTTAAAAATTGTTTTGCCGTTCTATTTTTTAAGACTTTCAAGTCATATTGTTTTCTTCTTTGACTTTCCAATCTTGCTCTTGAAAATTCGTCTTCCATTTAAGCCTCCTTTTAGTCTAAATATTTCTTTAAAAATTTACCTGTATATGATTTTTCATTTTTAACAATTTGTTCTGGTGTGCCAATTCCAACAATTTCTCCACCTTTATCTCCACCTTCTGGTCCTAAATCAATAATATAATCTGCTGTTTTTATTAAATCTAAATTATGTTCAATTACAATTATACTATTTCCTGTATCAACTAGTCTTTGTAAAATATCAACTAATCTATGAACATCAGCTATATGAAGTCCTGTTGTTGGTTCATCTAGTATATATAAAGTTTTTCCTGTAGCTCTTTTTGAAAGCTCTGTTGCAAGTTTAACTCTTTGAGCTTCTCCTCCTGATAAAGTTGTTGAAGGTTGTCCGAAGCTTAATATATCCTAATCCAACATCATAAAGTGTTTGGATTTTTTGTTTGATTTTTGGTATATTACTAAAGAATTCTAATGCTTCTTCTACAGTCATATCTAATATATCAGCAATGTTTTTTCCTTTATATTTTACTTCAAGAGTTTCTCTGTTGTATCTCTTACCTTTACATACCTCACACGGCACATAAACATCTGGTAAAAAATGCATTTCTATTTTTAAAACACCATCACCTTGGCAAGTTTCACATCTTCCTCCAGCTACATTAAAACTAAATCTTCCCTTTTGATATCCTCTGATTTTTGCTTCATTAGTCTCTGTGAAAATATCTCTAATTATATCAAATACACCTGTATATGTTGCAGGGTTTGAACGTGGACTTCTTCCTATTGGAGATTGATCTATATTTATTACTTTATCAATATTTTCAATTCCTAATATTTCCTTATGTTTTCCAGGTCTATCAACTGATTTATATAACTTTTTAGCTAATCCTTTATATAAAATCTCATTAACAAGTGTACTTTTTCCTGAACCTGAAACCCCTGTTACACATGTGAAAACGCCTAAAGGAATTTTTACATCTAAATGTTTTAAATTGTTTTGAGTTGCATCTTTTATTTCAATTGACTTTCCATTAGATTTTCTTCTTTTTTCTGGAACCTTAATTTTGTTTCTTCCACTTAAATAATTTCCTGTTATAGATTTAGAAATTAGTTTTATTTCTTCAGCTGTTCCTTGTGCTACGACTTCTCCTCCATGAACTCCTGCACCTGGACCAATATCTATAATTTGGTCTGCAGCATACATTGTATCCTCATCATGCTCAACTACAACAACTGTGTTTCCTAAATCTTTTAGTTTTTTTAATGTTGCAAGCAATTTGTCATTATCTCTTTGATGCAAACCAATACTAGGTTCATCTAAAATATATAATACACCTGTAAGACCAGAACCTATTTGTGTTGCTAATCTTATTCTTTGAGCTTCTCCACCTGATAATGTTCCTGCTGGTCTTGACAATGTTAAATATTCTAAACCAACATCAATTAAAAATTGCAACCTTTTATTTGTTTCTTTTAGTATTTGTTCTGAAATCATTTTTTGTGTTTTATTTAATTGTAAATTATCTAGAAAGTTTTTAATTTTATTTATAGACATACTTGTTAATTGTTCTATATTCTTATTTCCAACAGTTACAGCTAAACTTTCTTTTTTCAATCTAGAACCATTACATTCATGACACTCATGATTAGTCATGTACATTTCATAAAACTCTCTCATACCTTGAGATTTTGTTTCTCTGTATCGTCTTTCTAATGTTGGTATTACTCCTTCAAAAGGAGAAGTAAATGTACGTTTTCCAACAGCTGATTCATATTCAAAATCTATACATTCAGTACCGGTACCATATAAAATTTTATTTAAAAATTCTTTAGGTAATTTTTTTATTGGCTTTTTAATATCTACACCGTATTTTCTAGCAATACTTTCAAAATACATTTTTGCCATTGTATCGCCTTTTTTCATATTGCTTGAACCAAATGCTTTCACTCCATCATATAAAGTTTTCTCTTTGTCTGGTATGATTAAATCTTCATCAATTTTCATAACAGACCCTATTCCTAAACATTCTGGACATGCTCCAAAAGGATTGTTAAACGAAAACATTCTTGGGGTTAATTCTTCTATACTTATATTACAATCTGGACATGCATAATTTTGGCTAAATAATAGTTCTGATTGCGGACGGCTGATAGCCGCCCCTACGATATCTATCAATACAAGATTATTAGCAAAGCGCAATGCAGTTTCTATACTTTCTGTTAGTCTACTTCTTATATCTTCTTTTATAATTAATCTATCAACTATAATTTCAATGTTATGTTTTTTCTTTCTATCAATATTTATATCATCTGTTAATTCAAAAATTTCTCCGTCAATTCTTACTCTTACAAAACCTTCTTTATTAAAATCAGATAATAATTTTGTATATTCTCCTTTTCTTCCTCTAATAACTGGAGCAAGAATTTGTATTTTAGTTCCTTCTTCTAACTCCATAACTGTATCTACTATTTGGTCTATTGATTGTTTTTCAATTTTCTTTCCACAATTAGGACAATGTGGTGTCCCTATTCTTGCATATAGCAAACGAATATAATCATATATTTCTGTTACTGTTCCTACTGTAGAACGTGGATTTCTAGAAGTTGATTTTTGGTCTATTGAAATTGCAGGAGATAATCCTGTTATAGACTCTACATTAGGTTTTTCCATTATTCCTAAAAATTGTCTAGCATAGCTTGATAAGCTTTCTACATATCTTCTTTGCCCTTCTGCGTATAATGTATCAAACGCTAAAGAAGACTTTCCGAGAACCAGAAAGTCCTGTTATTACTACTAGTTTATCTCTAGGTATTGTTAAATTTATATCTTTTAAATTGTGCTCTTTAGCACCTTTAATTATTATATTATCGTTCATAAATATTTAAATGCCCCCTATTTTTTCATATTTATTATACAAGCAATCTATATTTATGTCAATATGAATGGAATTGTATTTGAAATTAGAAAATATTTTTTCATATGAATTGTAGGGGTCGCCGCCCTCGGCGACCCGTGCACTATTTGATAAAAAATAAAATTCTATAAAAACAAAGAAGGAACAAGTTAGTTAGACTCGTTCCTTCAAGTGGTTAAGATGTCGATTTTATTTCCACCAGTTGTTTACATCTTTATATTCTGCATCAAGCATATGCAAGCGTAAACCTGTTGTACAATCTTCGCAATACCATGCACCTTTACTTGCTCCAGGACAATTTCTGCATCTTTTAGTAAGTTCTTCTTGTTTTCTTAAATATGCAGCTTTCCTCTCACGTTTTTTGTCAAGCACCGCTTTAATTGTATAATAAAATACTATCCGCATGTCAGTCAAATTCATATTGTTAACCTTCTTCCATAAGATTTTATGTGTACACATTATACTTTGGATTTATAATTTTGTCAATTATAAAATTTGTTATTATGTTGATTCGGGCGGGCCCTGTGTCCGCCCTACAATATTATATAAAATCAATCACTAATGCGTATATTGTTCTTTATTTCTGTTATCAATCGCTTCTTTTACCTCTTCATCTCCATTTTTATCATAATAATCTAGTAATGCTTTGCTGATATTAGGATGAGGTATTACAAAAGATTTTCTAATTCTTTTATCTTATCTCTTAATTTTGCAGCTTCTTCAAATTCCATTGCAGATGCATGTTTAAGCATTTCGTCTGTTAGTCTATTTATAATATCTTTAACATCTTCATCTTTGCTTACTTCGTATTTACTACTTACATCTTCAACAATAGTAGCCTTTATTGTATCTCTAATAGATTTCCTTATAGTTTTAGGTACAATTCCATTTGCTTTGTTATATTCTTCCTGAATTTTACGTCTTCTATTTGTTTCTGATATAGCTTTTTCCATACTTTCAGTTAATTCATCTGCATACATTATAACCTTACCTTCAGAATTTCTTGCCGCTCTTCCTATTGTTTGTATTAATGAACGTTCAGAACGAAGAAATCCTTCTTTGTCAGCATCTAATATTGCAACTAAAGAAACCTCAGGTAAATCTAACCCTTCTCTTAAAAGATTAATTCCAACTAAAACATCAAATTCACCAAGTCGTAAATTTCTTATTATTTCCATTCTTTCTAAGGCTTTTGTGTCTGAATGCATGTAATTAACTTTTATTTCTAAACTTTTTAAATATGCTGTTAAATCTTCTGCTTGTTTTTTTGTAAGTGTTGTAACTAAAACCCTTTCGTTCTTTTCTACTCGTTCTCTTATTTGCATAATCAAATCATCAATTTGATTTGTTACTGGCTTCACTTCAATTTTTGGGTCTAATAATCCCGTAGGTCTTATTATTTGTTCAACTACATTATCTTTAGAATTTTGCTTTTCATAATCTGCAGGTGTTGCACTTATAAATACACATTGATTTATTTTATTTTCAAATTCTTCAAATTTTAATGGTCTATTATCATAAGCTGATGGTAATCTAAAACCATAATTAACTAAAGAATCTTTTCTTGCTCTGTCTCCATTGTACATAGCTCGTACTTGTGGTATAGTAGCATGTGATTCATCTATTAATAATAAAAAGTCACCAGGAAAATAATCAAATAAAGTATATGGTGCAGAACCTGGTTTTCTTCCACTAATGTGTCTTGAATAATTTTCTATTCCTTGACAAAATCCAGTTTCAACAAGCATTTCAATATCAAAATTAGTTCTTTCTTCAATTCTTTGTGCTTCAATTAATTTGTTTTGACTTTTAAAATATTTTACTCTTTCATCTAATTCTTCTTCAATTGTTCTAAGTGCTGTTTTTAATTTTCCTTCTGCTGCAACATAATGAGAATTAGGTCCAACCAAAACATGATTCCTTGTTCCTATAACTTTTCCTGTTAATGGATTTATTTCATTTATTTTCTCTATTTCATCTCCCCAAAATTCAACACGAACTGCACTTTCTTCTCTATTTGATGGATATATTTCTAATACATCTCCTTTAGCTCTAAAATGACCTCTTTTAAAATCCATTTCATTTCTGCTATATTGCATTTCTATTAATTTTTTCATAATTTCATTTCTAGATTTATTCATTCCTACTCTTAAAGACATCATTAATTCTTGATAATCTTCTGGATCTCCTAAACCATAAATACAAGAAACAGAAGCAACAATAATAACATCTTTTCTTTCAAACAATGAAAGTGTTGCTGAATGTCTTAATTTATCAATTTCATCATTTACCGATGAATCTTTTTCAATATAAGTATCTGATGAAGGAATGTAGCTTTCTGGTTGATAATAATCGTAATATGAAACAAAATACTCAACTGCATTATTCGGAAAAAACTCTTTGAATTCACTATAAAGTTGTCCTGCTAATGTCTTATTGTGTGCTAAAACAAGTGTTGGTTTTTGCACTTTTTGAATTATATTGGCCATAGTAAAAGTTTTACCAGACCCAGTTACTCCAAGCAAGGTTTGAAATTTCTTTCCTTTATTTATTCCATTTACTAAATAATCTATAGCCTGTGGCTGATCACCTGTTGGCTTAAAATCTGAAACTAATTTAAACATTTTAAATTTCCTTCCTACTGATTATTCAAAAAATTGATTACTAAATCTATAATAACTTCTTTTTCTTATTGTCTACATTATAATTAATTTTATTGTTTTTATTTTTATGATTATACCAAAAATTTGTTTTGCTGAAAATAGATATTTTAAAATTTATATGAAAATAGAGAATTTTTTAAAGTCATTTTTAACACTGTTTTTTTGACGAATTTTACATAATATGATATAATATATATACGTGCAAAAGCAATTTTTGGTCCTTCTCAGAAGGAATTTTGAAAGACTTCTTTCAAAGTTGGATTAAAAAGCTTATGCAAAAAAATTTATAGAGGTGAAAAGTTATGGCAAAAAAAGTATTTTACCGGGAAAGGATAATTGCAGACTACAACATTGGTAGTCCTCTGCATATCTCCCGTGTAAGGGTTGACTTCAAGGAGTTGACAAAAAGAATATTATTATTATTTATCTTGGCAGTTATAATAATATTCTTTATTGGAGTTGAAACATACTCTAACGCAAATACCCCTCAAATAACTGTCAGCTGTTCTGACAGCAACTGGCTGCTTTTCCATGATGAAAACGGTGTTTTCCTTGGCAAAGTACGTTCTGCTTCTGAAGACCAGCTTGAGCAAATTAAGCTCATAAAAAAAATTAAAACAGAGCCGTCCATAGACAATTTTATAGTATCTGAAAAAGATTCTGAATACTTTGAATTGTACATAGGCGGCGAAGGAACTATATTGTTCTCATCTGAAAAGTGTGTGGATAAACCAAACGAATACAACTACACACTTACCAACACAGAAGAAGATGAACTGTTTAGTTCAATGATGTCTAAGGAGCATAAGTTCCTTTACGACGAGCTAAATTTCATCATCTGTGATGGAACCGCATAAGCTTTTGGCGACCGACTACCGGTCGCCTTTTCTTATTTTATTATTAATTTATAAAACTCTTCTAAATTATTCATTTTATAATTACTTAAATCATCTATTGTTTTCTGAACTTTATACATATTCTCGTCAACAATATTCAACACTTCTATTTCAGCATTATTTGCTGCTTTTACGCCTTCTAAAGAATCTTCTACAATTAAGCATTGTTCTTTAGATACATTCATTCTTTTCATTGCATTTAAATATATTTCTGGATTAGGTTTCTTCTCTTTTACATCTTCATAAGTTAGTACTAAATCAAATATATCATATATTTTAAAATCATTTATTAAATTTTTATTTACATCATTATAAATATCAATAGCATATTTAGGTGTTAATGTTGCTAAAACTAATTTATATCCTCTTTCTTTTAATTCTGTGACTATTTCTTTAGAATATTTTTTATATTTTAACTCTTCTGATATAAATTTATACTCAATTTCATAATATAATTTTTTCATCTCATTTACATCATGCTTTTTATTTGTATGTTTTTCAGCTAAATGTAAAAGAAAATTATCATAAAAATCTCCTTCTATTTTTTGATGTGCAAATTCATCCCAGTCTTCTTGTATTTGGTTGGTCGAAACCTTAACATTACTAATACTCTCAATTACTAAAGCATATATTTTATTAAACATATCTACTGAATCTAATAAAGTCCCATCTAAGTCAAAAATAATAACTTTTTTATTATTTAATATGTTATTACTTTCAAAATTTAATTTTAACATTATCCACCTCATCTTCATAAATTATATTCATTATTTAATATGGATTCGACATCTTCTTGTGTTAATAGTTTTTCTTTTACGTAATATTCTAATAGTTTATATCCTTTATTATAATATTCCTTAGTCGTAAATTCATTTAAACCTATGCATTTTTTCTTAGCCTCTTCATTTATAATTAGTTTGTTTAGCGAAGCTATTTCTAACGGAAATAATTTACATTCAATAAATCTTTTATCTTGTGGTATTATACATCCATCATTACTTAAAAATGAACATTTTTTACCAATAGCTCTATAACCATTCATAAACTTTTCACATTGAAAAATCTCTTTATATTTATCTTCTAATAATTCATACTCTTTTTTTGTAACATATAATCCTTCACGGCAACACTTTCCATTACATTTAGAACATATATTCATTTCAAAATTAATGCTCTTACTCATTGTTATTTCCCCTTTTATAAATAAAATTCCGGATGTTCTTTTGTTTTAAAATGTTTTATTTCTGTAGCAATAAATTCATCTTCATTAAATCCACAATATGATTCAAAATTTTCTATGAATTTTGATTTTCCAACTTCATCTACTCTAACATATACATAAGCTTGTACTATTTCATTATTACACATCGCTTTTATTTTCTTTCTTTGATACATAGTAGGACACATCTCATAAGCATCACATATCTTTAAATCATAGTCATCTATTTCTAATATATATCCTTTTACACTTTTGTTTTTTTCTTTTTTAATAAAATAAAATCCATCTTCTGCTTCATATAATGCATAATCAGTTATTTCTGCAGTTTTTAAATTCAATTCTTTCCCCAATAATTCAACCTGTACTTTTTTACTTTTTAAAGTCCCGTATACAAATAATTTATTCATATAATCCACCTTTCTAAAATAGCTTTTTTACTATTTTATCATTTTTTTATTTATATGTATATACTAATATTTTATATATAACGATAAAAGCCCGGTATTTCTACCAGGCTTTTGTTTTTGCTGAAACTCAAAGTTTTGTCAATGCCTCATCGAGTTCAGCTAACCCTTTTCGTATGGATTCGGCTTTTTTTCTTAATGATTTTTTTCTTGAATCATCAAGATTACATGTCAAACAAATAAGTTGAACTGCATCAGCAGATTCATCCTTAATCTGCTGAAATAAAACCCTGACATCCTTTACTTCTTTGGGTTCTGTCATAAATTATTCCTCCTTGGAATTTTTATTTGTATAATTATAACATTTTTTGTCAATTTTTTCAACAATTTTATATCCTAAAATTTTCAGATTAATTATTTTTGCAAATCTACACTTCTTTACTTCTTATGTAAATAATGATATAATTTGCGCAGTTGCTTTTTATTTATACTTATTTGTAAATCAAAGTAAAAGGAGGTTAAAAAAATTTATTAAGCAACACCAGACATTATTAAAACTACCAAAGGGAGGATGTTAAAAAGAATATTTTGGACAAGAAAAGTGGCTTTGCCACACTTTATTTGAACAATCTTTTAGGAGGAAAAATATGCTTGATTATTTTAATTTAGCAAAACAGTATGGCACACCCTTGTATGTGTACCATCAGAACACATTAAAAGACAGATGTCATTCAATGAAAAATTTCGCAGATACACTAAGCAAAAACCTGCCCTGTGATGTAAAGGTGTCTATGCATTATTCCTCTAAGGCAAACAGCAATCCTGCTATTTTGTCTGTAGTTAAAGAGGTAGGATTAAAAGTCGATTGCATGTCACCATACGAACTTTTAGTCAATGAAAAATGCGGTTTCATGCCTGACCAGATGCTCTATGTCTGCAATAATATTTCTGCAGATGAAATGCATTTTGTTCATGATAAAGGCATACTTATTTGTCTTGATTCAGTTTCTCAGGTTGAAACCTGGGGAAAGCATTTTCCTGGAACAGATATAATGGTTCGCATTAATCCCGGCGCACCTGGAGTTGGTCATTCAGAGAAAGTTGTCACTTCAGGCAAAGAAACAAAATTTGGAATTTCAGAAAGTTCCATTCCTCAGTTGTTTGAGGTAGCTGGCAAATACAATTTAAATATTATCGGCACGCATCAGCATCTTGGAAGTTTGTTCTTAAATGACAAAATTTCTGATTATATTGCCGGAGTAAAAGCTGGCCTTGATATTGTTAAAAGATGTTTCTCAGATGTAAAAATTGTTGACCTCGGCGGTGGTTTCGGTGTTCCCTACAAACCTAACGAACAGCCCTTGGATTTATCAGCTTTAACAAATGAACTTCTTCCGGTTTTGAAAGAATTTGTTGAAGATTACCCTTCAGTTGAAGAATTCAAATTTGAACCCGGCAGATATATTCCGTGCGAAGCCGGTAATCTTATAGGAAGAGTCACTGCCACTAAACATGAAAATAATACCTGGTGGATCGGAACTGATATCGGCATGAATCAGCTTGTTCGTCCTTCCATGTATGATTCTTATCACGAAATAAAAGTTATTACGCGCAATGTGTGTGATTGTGTAATAACAGCAAATTTCTGTGGTAACGTATGTGAAAGTGGAGATATTCTGGGGAAAAATCGCTCGGTTCACGCTCCCGAAATAGATGACATCGTTGTCGTTTATAATGCTGGCGCTTATGGCTATTCTATGGCATCAAATTATACAGGTCGCGGACGACCTGCAGAAGTCATGATTAAAGATGACGGTACAACTGAACTTATTCGTAAAGCGGAAAATCTTCTCGATACTATTTAAGATACATATTAGTCAAAAAAATAAATTTTTTAAGAGGCATACTAAGTATTATGGTATGCCTCTCTCCTATTTGTGTGTAAACTTTACATTTTATGTAAAATATGCTAAAATTAAAATGTTAAGGCTTTTAGACTTATCACCGAATCCTCTGCGGATTCATGTAATGAGAAAAAGAAAAAATTGGAGGAATTAGTTATGTCAAAAAAGATTATTACCCTTGCAATTGCAACCGCCATTATTATTCTTTGTTTTATTGGTTGCAGTAACACCACATCACCGGCAGAAACAACAGCATCTACAACTGCAGTTATTTACACTGCACCGCGCACAACCAGTTTCTTTGACACGTTTGACAAAACTTTCGTTTCAGAAGAAGCGGAACGGGTATTTACTGTCATCCGTGAGGAGAAGCAGGATACCTATGAGGGATTTGCAATAATCACAGATTATTTGCGAAATACTTCTCCTGAAAAAGTTGTTGATGAATTCAATTCAGCAAACAATGAGCTGCTTTGGCAACTTGGAGAAAATTGTACCCTTATAGTTGGAAGTTCTCGTAGTTTAGAACTCGTGAATTCTGAAGAAAAGATTAAAGTGCTTACAAATATCGACACACTTCTGGTCGACGAGACGCCTGATTACCTGAATGACTGGAATTACGGCCAAAAAGGATTTCAGAATTCATGGCGAGTAAGCGATATGACTTTCTACTCTGGATATTTTTATTCCTTAGGGAAAATCATTTTTGACGCAACACCGCCACTTGGTTCTGAAGATGAAAAAACCACTCTTGTCGGCAGCATTACATCCTCTGATGGAACTACTTATATTGTTGCAAAACATAATAGCAAAATAGTTCTCATCGAGGAAAAAAATCACGAGTTCAGGTATGAAGTAATCGCTAATGATGCAGTCAGTGCACCTGAGGAAATTTCTTTTCCCAGAAGTGACCGCTACATGAGTGATACTAACTACGATGCACTCATGCTAGGCCGAACCATCCTATATCGAAATGAATACAACAAGCTTGTTCAGCTCGATATAACAGATAACGGTGTAAAATCATTCATCTTAGTCGACGATTTTAGAGAATATAATCTGCTTTACGATTACAGCGGAGTTTATTGGCTTCGCACAACCGATTTGGCAGAAAAATCTCTTGAGGAACTTCTCTATCTCAACAAATACCCCGACCACTTTATAAGTCGTGATGGAGATATTACTGAATATTATCCGTCTGGCAATTAATTAAAAACAATTTTCTCATTACAAGAGAAAGTCCCTATGGTTAACCACCATTGGGACTTTTTCTATTACTGTAATATAACATTCCGTTTTTTATGTATATTCAAGTTTTCATTTTCTCTTCATTTATATAAAAAGAATACCGTGGGTAGCCGGTATCCCTTTTTTTATCTTTAAATAAGCTACTTAATAGTTTTCATCTGTAGCCAGATAATTCAAATATTATTTAGCCATTATGGTTATTTCACCATACCATCCCTTCACTTTCAGGACGACCATAATATTGTGCAACATAAACGCCATCTGCTGTAGCTGTCTCTGGAAGTTCAGGAGACCAACCATCAAAATAATAATAAACTCCGTCTTCAACAAATGCAGGCCAGTCGTCAATTATAAATATAGGGGATATTTCTTCCCCATAATCATAATAATGAACGATTTCCACCCATTCTCCTTCTTCATCTCTTACCTTCCAAGTTATTTTTACATCTGTCTTTTTTCTCCAGATAGCTGTAACTGTAATATCCTCTTCAGGCATAGTTGAAGGAATTACTGGTGACCATCCTTCAAATGCGTAATTAGTCATTATAGGGTCTCTCGGCATTTTGACTTCTGTGCCAACTTCTTGTGTTATTTCTTGCTTCGTCCAAGTTATATCTTGCATAAATGCACCTTCAGGCATATCAACATAAATTGTTGAAAAACCATCTAGCTGTTCCCACTGAGCGACACATATAACATCATTGTTGGGCATTACATCGGGAACTTCAGGTTCCCATCCGACAAATTTATATCCGTATTTTTCAGGTAAAGGTATCTCAATATTCACAGTTTCTCCTGACATAATTTGTTCTTCACCAACTACAGCAGGGAGAACTCCGTTATAATACTGTCCTGTATAGAAATAAATATAATAGTAATTCCCATCAGTTTCTTCTTTCGGTTGAAAGATGGAGATAATAAACTCTATCATTTGAACAAAATAATCACAAATCAAATCATAGATTGACTCAAATATGCCTTTTTCTTCTGTAGTATCTATGCACTCAATATTCGTTGAATCCCGAGCACTGATGTCAACCGCAAAAGAGGTCGGCATTGTCATTACAAAAAGCATTATAACTGCCATAAAAACAGAAATAATTTTTTTCATAAATCATCGTCCTTTCAAAATTATTTGCGTATCGTTCCTAGCCTAAGCTAGTTACAATACATTATAACCAGCTTCTACCCAAGCCAGATATCTAATTAATTTGTTCATATTATATGGTGTTTTACATAAAATTTCAAGTTTTTTATATTTTTTACGGTTTTATTTAATCTTTATATAATTCTTTTGCGTATAATAATATGCAAATTGTAACTATAACCAAAAGAATCTTAAAATATATTATATTATTCAAAATACTTATTACAAATAATAAAAAATACCCTAAAATTCTTGATATACCAAGCGCTGTCTCAGTAACGACTTGATGTTCTACTAAATATTTTTCCTTTATTTCTTTATAACTTTCTGCAGAATTATATCTCTTCATTTCAGCATAATTTATCAGCAATATCATAAAAATGCTATTTACTGCATTATATATTACTACTGTAGTTTTATTTATTGTAAATAATAATGATATCACACTTAATGTTAATATAATCGCACTTACTATAATGAATTTTTTAGGATTTTTATTTTTATAAACTTTTTTAAATACATATGTTGATATTATTGAAAAAATCGAAAATATTGTTGTTAATATTCCTAAATTTAAAGTAGTTTTGAAAGTCATAACAATAACAATTGTTATCAATGTTGCAAGCAAATAATTTACAATTCCTTCATAAAACATTATTTTATATAAAGTTTTTACTTTATTAGCGTTATTCTTTTTTATATATCCTATGTATTTTATAATATTAAAATTTTCTATTATCTCTTTCTTGTTTTTATTTTTATCTTTTATAAAAAATGAAAAAATTAATTGCATAACTGATAATGGGATTATGATTTTGGCAATATAAAAAAATGATGTATACTCAATTGATGCACCAAAAACAATAGGGAAAATAATATTGCATATTTTACCTATAATAGATTTTGCTGTTATATATTTTTTGCTACTTTTTTCTTCTCCTACAGTTTCATTTATTAAAACAGCACCCGCAACCCAAAAAACACCTTGCACCACACCATAAAAGAATCCTAAAGGTAAATAAAACTCAACTATTCTCTCTTTCATAAATGCAATCATTAGTATATAGATACAATATAATATAATACCTGCTCTATATACCCATACTTTATTCTTTGTTTTTACTACATCTCCTAACAACCAAAAGCATAAGGGGATTGCGATAAATGATACAAAATAATATAGTGATATTATTTTGTAATCATAATTTGTAATTGTAAAAAAGTATGCAACTAAAAAAGTATTTATAAACATATATAAAATACTATTAACAGCATTTGTACCTAATAAACATATAGCATTTCTTGATAATTTATCTTTCGTCATTTATTATCTCCTAAATTTTTACTTTTTCTTTAATTTTACTTGTATTATTATCTTTGTTTTTCACTTTTAACATTGAATATAGTTTTATAGCTATCAAAAAATCAATAATACTTAAAATACCAATTCCTATTATCACATATATCATTTTCCATTTTAACAATACAGCTGATACTAATAAACTACCTATTGTCATTCCAAATTTCCTACTAAACCCTATATATGATATAGCTTTTTGTTTTTCTTCATTTTTAGTGATTTTTAAAACAATATCGTTAATATATAATTTAAATGGGTCTCTTACAGCTAGTATTATACAAAATCCAATTGTCATTAATATAAACTTTAACGCACTAAGTTCTACTAAAAATCCAATTGTTGTTAATATAAAGGAAGCAACTAAAATTGAACTTAAAATTAACAAAGATTTATCTTTAATTTTATAATAAACTTTTCCAAAAACAACTGAACCAATTAATCTAGATAAACGAGAAAAAACAATAATTATCCCTAAGTATATTGAAACTTTTTCGATATTATATATATCTGCTAAATTATATTGTATAAGTAATTTTGTATTTTGTTGTCCATTTACAATAATTCCATAAAAAAT
The DNA here is from genome assembly GCA_015056485.1 of Clostridiales bacterium. Classification (GTDB taxonomy): domain Bacteria; phylum Bacillota; class Clostridia; order TANB77; family CAG-508; genus CAG-452. The sequence goes on along the minus strand of SVGD01000012.1, from coordinate 12,070 downwards.
TGCATAAATAATAAATATAGCCCATACTGTTTTACTAAATTTTATTTTCATTTTTTTATTGTTTTCATTTAAATTAACAATATTGTTTTGTGATATATCTTTCATAAAAAAATACATTATAAAAGCTATTAAGCAAATAATTATACACAAATACATCGGAAGATGCGGATTTATATTAAATAAGAAACTTGCAGTTAAAGAAACAATTAATGTTAAAAATGCATATATATTCATTCCTTTATTAGCAATTTTTGCATAATCATCGGATTTCCCGAGCAATATCTAAGTTGTTTTTTAACATTACATTTTCCATTTCTTTAAATACCCATGCTATTTCATATAATATTTTACCTATCATAATCCACAAATATGAAGTGCCAAAAGTAATAATTATACTTGATACTAATAATAATCCCATACCTAATCTTGCAGAATATGTATTACCTATTTTTTGAATAATATTTACAATTGAAATTCTTCCTATTAGTGCTACAATTGATGATATTGTAGTTAAAAACACAATTTGTTGCACACTTAATCCTTTAGCAATTGTTAAAAACAATGTATCTATTGCAACAAAAAATAATAAATCATCAGTAAATCCTTTTAAATATGGATATATTTTTATAAATCTATTTATATATTTTTGATTTTCCATTTTTTCCTCTAATTCTTATTGCGTAAAACTTTTTATTTTTTTGTAAAATCATAGTATGTTCCTGTATTCATGTTTGCAACATCTAGATATTTATTATCTTCTAGTATAAATCCAAACCAAGGTACTAAAGATACTGTTGGTTTTGTTGTTTCTCCATTCAATTTTAGCCCATCATATTCAATATTGAAAACTACAAAATTATCTCTATTATATTCGTCACTTCTTTCAAAAAGTTCTTCTAATTCTGTTTCAGTTACACCATAACTTCTTAAATCTGTTGTTATAAATTGAACTGCATCATCTCCTATATAGAATTCATATTTACCAAAATAGTAGTTATCATCGTAATATCCTTCTTTTTGGTACCATCTTAATTCTTTTTTCCCAAAAATCATTTCAGAACCATCACTTGCAATCCACTTTGTATTTTCTACAACTGATTTTGTCTCTTTTGTTTCTAAATTTCTCGTTGGTTCAATATTCATACATCCTGTTAATGATATTAATAACATCACTATTGTTATTCCAATTATCAGTAATCTTTTTTTCATAATTTTTCCCTCCTTAGTTTTTATACATCATTTATACCTAATAATATAATTCCGAACATTACTAAACTAATAATCAAGTATTGTTTTATATTTAATTTTTCTTTTAAAAATATTCTAGATAAAATAATTGATATTATACTATAAGCTGAAATCATCGGAGCTGCGATTATACCTGTTCCACTCATCGCATATACATATGTAAATTGACCTATAGTTTCAAATATTGCTGCACCTACTCTATCCTTTTGTTGTTTTATAAGAATCTTTTCTTTTTTAATAAATTTAAGAAAAATAAATATTAAAATTGCACATATTAAAAATGTTAATTCATATGAAGTATTTGCAACATTTTCAAGTGTGCTTTCAGTCACATTTATAAGTGGTGTTGTTTCTATACTATCAAGGTAATATGCATCAAAGAAAGTACCCAAAGCATCAACTATACAATATAAAATTGGCATTAGAAAAGCAATAAGTCCGATTTTATACTTTTTATTATTCAATTCTTGATATTCTTTTTGCTTTGATTTTTCTAATATACCAAGTACAAAAATACCAACACTTATACATATAATAGCAATTACACTCATTGTATCTAAAGTTTCTCTTAAAAATATTAAACATAGCAAACATGTAACTGCACCTGATGAATTTTGTATTGGTGAAGAGATTGATAGTTCCAAATATCTAAGTCCAAAATAACCTATTGTCATTGATAATATGTACATTAAAGATACTGGCAAATATATTAATATATTTGTAAAGTTATAATTCATATCAGTAAATAATAACATACATATAGCATGAATCCCCATTACTAAACCAACAATCATAGATGTTTTTAAATGGCTATATTTATCTTTTTCATCTGCACCTTTTTTATAAAATAAATCTGCAGTTCCCCATGCCAAAAGTGTTACTAATGCAAAAATAAACCACATTATTTATTCCCCCTTTTTTAATACGTAAAAATACCTTTATGACCAAATAATATCATAAAGGTATTTTATTTTTCAACATATTTTTACATCATTTTATTGAAATGTAAAATATAATAATTATAAACTTCCTTCGAAGAAATAACCTTGGACTTCACACTTCCCACCTCACACATCACACTTCTAAAAATTATTATATTAATCTAAAAATCATTCTTTGCTAACATACTCATTCAAAACCTTCGATTTAAAATTTAATTCTCCAATTTGTGCTGTTGGTATAAATCCTGGTTTAGCATTAATTACATCTGGTATTCTATTTACAACTGTTGCACATGTTAATTCAACTGTTGCTGGTCTTGCTACTGTTATTGTTGTGTCTGGCTCACCATACACAGTCCATTCATTTTTATCAAAGTCTTCTTTTGAATATACTTTTCCTATACATTCAGATTCTATTGTTATTCCTTCATTTGTTTCGCTTGTAACTATTGCACTCATTCCTGTTGCGTCTCCTGCTTTTACAGTTACTCCGAGAGTTTCTGAATATATATCTTCCTTATTTGTTGTTGGAACTGTAACTTGTTTTTGAGACTTTATTGTTAAACCTAATTTATCACATAACCATCCATTTACATTCCACATATATGACGGTAAATATTCTCCACTTTCTATAATATTTTGTCTTTCTATATCACTTATTTTATCTACAGATGCAATTTGCTCATCAAAATCTTTTAATGTAAGTCCTGCTCCATGTGCATTTGCTAGTGCTATTCCATAATCTTCAACATTATAACTAGAACTCCCTTTTATTTTTGTTATTTTTTGTGTTGAACCACAAATACTTGTTATTAATTGTCCCCAATAAATATCTTGATATCCTGTACCTACAATTGTACATCCATTTTGTTTTGCAAGGTCATCTATTTTTTTTGTTAAATTTGGATTTGAATTCCATGAATAAAAAGCTTCTTCACATGTTGTAATTGCATTTATACCAAGCTTTGCACATAACATAAGTGGTTCTTCAACATCTGTTAATAAACTCATCGTTTCTACAATACACACATCAGGCTTTGTTTGTGTTAGCATATTTTCAGCATCTTTAAAATCAATTACTTTTATACCTAAGTTGTCTGTCCCCATTATTTCGCCAATATCTTTTCCAATAACTGCAGGATTTACATCAATTGCTCCTACAATCTCTCCACCTTTTTCTAAAACATACTTCATAGTATATTTTGCCATTTTACCTGTACCTAATTGTACAACTTTTACTTTTCTTTCCATCATTAGTTCCTCCTTTTTGTCTTATCATATGTAAAATTAGGCACTTTTATACACTACAATTGTTCTTTGAAATAATCGAAAATTTGAAGTATTCCATTTTCATCTACATCTCCACCGATATAGAAATGATTTTTTTCTTTTGTTTTCACAAGTTCTTTTAATTTTTCGCTAGCATTCCCCATTGCAGCTCCATAACCACACAAATCTATAAATTGCCAATCACTTGTGCTATCTCCAACTGCTAAAATATTCTCCAATGGAACATTTATATTGTTTGAAATTTCAATAGCTCCTTGTTTTTTTGATATTCCGGCTGATGTTATAATTCCAAATTTCAATGGATTTGCAACTGGATGAATTCCCCAACTTAATGTTAAACCTGTGTTCATTTCTTCAAAAAGTTTTTCAACTCTAATTTGGTCTTGTTCGTCAAATGCAATTGGCATTATTTTAGTGATTTCATATTTCATACTTTCTTCTGCTATATTATCTAACATAACTGGATTATTTTGTAATATATGAATGTGTTGTTTAGTTATTTTAGACTCTTGGTCTTTTTGTATGAAATAATTATCTACAGTATAAAATTCTGTATATACATTATTATTGATATACATTTTTAATATTTCTTTTGCAATTTCTTTATTTATTATATGTTTTTTTACTATTTCATTATTTATAGGATTTATTATGACACTTCCTCCATCGGCAATATGATAATTATTTAATCCAGCTTCTTTTATAATATTTCCTATTGAAAAATGAGGTTTAGCTGTACATAGACTAATCGGTATTCCTTTATTTCTTATTTCTTTTAGTTTATTAATAACATCAATATGTGGATTTGGAGAATTGAAACCTATTTTCTCTCCAATTATAACTCCATCAACATCTAATATGATTCCTCTTATATCTTTCATTTGAATTCTCCTTTTATTTATTCAAAAATTTATATAATAGATTCTTTGCCTATTAATCTTTGTAAATTTTTTATTGCAAAATTATGTACTTTTACTCCTGCTGAGCTCATGCAGTAATCTTTTAGCACATATACTTGAGTATTATTTTCAAATAAATCAATTGCAGTTTTTTGAACACATGCATCTGTATCAAATCCACATAAATGTATTTCATCAATATTATTATCTTTTAAATATTTTTCTAATTCTTCATTCACAGCTGAATAAATGTATTTGTTAAAAATTTTATTTTGGTTTGTATCAATTACAATTTTTTGTTGTTCTTTATTCATACAACCTTCATACTTTAATTTTTTGTAAAATACACTTTCATTATTATTAATAAATTTTGTAAAAGCAATAAAATTATATTTTTTTGCTTTTACTAATTCATCAATTTTAGTTACATATTTTTTAGTATATTTATTAACAAAACTTTCTTGACAATCTATTACTAATAATAATTTATTCATTTTGCTCTCCTTAATTTATTTTATGATTTGTAGGGGGCGACCATTGGTCGTCCGAACTACAAAGGCTTACTAATTTTATTATTTTAATGCTAATATTATTTCTATTTATATTTAAGTAATTGCTACGAAGAACAGACGATCAATGGTCGCCCCTACAACGTTTCATTTTTTCTTTCTATTTGTATATAATGCAATTACTGAGGATGCTAATTGCAAGAACTCTTGTATTGCTGCTACATAAGCCATAACAATAATGTCATAAATTCCCCATCCAAATCCGACAATTCCTGCAGTTATCCTAATTACCTTTACCTTATCTTGCCATAGCCCATATGTGTATATTACTGTAGCAATTATTGGAATAATACTCCATATGTTTTGCCACGTTATTACTCCGCTTAATACTGCTATTGATATAAATATAACTAATGTTACAGTTGATGGCTTTTTATCTTTTTTCTTATAATAGTAAAATACAAAGCATCTTATTGCATTTATAATTGATACAATTCCTCCTGTAATGGCATTTAATAAAAAGAATTGTGTAGCTGCAATTAAATTTAAGATTACAGACCACATTACAATTTTTTCTTTACTTTTAAAATGAACATAAATTACTGTAATTATTAATTCAATAAATCCAAAAATTTGTGCTAATATAAATAACATTCATTATACTCCTATTTCTTAATTTATTGTATATTCTTTTATTATTTCAATCATAACTTCACATGCTTTTTGCATATCTTCTACACATGCACATTCATAAATGCTATGAAAATTCATAGCTCCTATTCCTAAATTAGGACAAGGTATTGCTTTTTTTGTAATTTCTGCCCCATCTGTCCCTCCTCTAATTGCTGTTATAGTTGGTTCTATTCCTAATCGTTTCACTGCATTTTTAGCATTCTCTATTATGTGCATGTTTTGTACTATCTTATCTTTCATGTTATAATATGTATCACTAATTTCAAGTTTAATACAACCATTATATTTTTCATTTAAAAGTCCAATAATATTCTTTATATTTTGTTTTCTATTTTCAAAACCAGTTTTATCAAAATCTCTTATAAGATATTTAATTTCTGTATTAGAAACACTTCCATTTATAAAGTTTAAATGATAGAACCCTTCATATCCTTCTGTATTTTCAGGTCTTTCATTTGGTATTAAATTTATTATCTCATTTGCTATGAGACTAGAATTTACCATCTTGTCTTTAGCTGAACCCGTATGAGTTGATATTCCTTCAATCTTTATTTTTGCAGTTGCTGCATTAAAATTTTCATATGATATTTCTCCTACATCAGAGCCATCAGCAGTATATGCAAAATCCGCTTTAAATCTTGAAAAATCAAAGAAATCTGTTCCTTTTCCAATTTCTTCGTCTGGGGTAAATGCAACATAAATATCTCCATGTTCTTCTTTCGTATCAACAAAATATTCTAGCATTGCCATTATTTCTGCAATGCCAGCTTTATCATCTGCTCCTAAAAGTGTTGTTCCATCTGTTGTTACTATTGTTTTTCCTATATAATTTTTTAATTCTGGAAAATTATTTATACTTAAAATAATATCTTTATTTAGTTCTATATCTTTTCCATCATAGTTTTTTATAATTCTTGGTTTAACGTTTTTATCTGTAACTTCTTCTGAAGTATCCAAATGTGAAATAAAACCAATCTTAGGAAACAAGTCATTTCCTTTTAATACTCCATATACATAGCAATGTTCTTCATCATAATAAACTTCATCAAGATTAAGTTGTTTTAATTCCTTTACTAATAACTCTGCCAAACCTTTTTGTGAATCTGTACTTGGTATAGATTCACTTTTATTTGTGGAATTAGTTGGTATTGAAATATACTTTAAAAATCTTTCTAATACATCCATATTTATAAACCTTTCTTAATTAACTGTATTTATAAATTCATTATTAGCTATTCCCTCTATAGAGTTAACCCATATTTCCATACAGTTACTTAATGAATCTACTGTATACCATGCATAAGGTGAAGTTACTAATACATTCCCTTCATAATTATTTATATTATCATTTGATTTTTCAAAAGCTAACCCATAAAGCGTATTGTTTTTTACTTTTTCTAAAACTAATTCTTTATTAAATATGTCTGTTCCAACGATAGTAACTATACTTGCACTACTTTTCATAGAATTAATTCTATCATCTGTAATAATCTTTTTAGTTTCATCATTTATTAGAAATGTTGGAAAAATAAAATCAGCTTCTTTAAAAATTTCATCTAGTTCTTTATAAGTATACTTATCATTTCTAGTATTTTTTGACCAATATATAATATTCATCCCCACACCTTTTAATATATCAGAAATTCTTTGTCCTATATGTCCTAACCCTAATATTGCTGCTGTTTTTCCTTTTATTTGCATTCCACAAAATTCATCAGTGAAGTTTTCTTTCCACTCACCTTTTATTTGTATTGGAAGTTTTCTACTTATTGATAACATTAGAAAAACTGCGTATTCTGCAACTGAATCAGTAGAGTAATTAGGAACATTTGTAACTACTATATTTCTATTTTTGCAGTACTCTAAATCTACATAAGAATATGATGTAGACATCAGACATATTGCTTTTAAATTTGTAATTTTATTAAGTACATTATTTGGTAATTCCCAACCTATTAAGTCTGGATTTATAGCAATTATTTTTTCTTCATTAGATTTCGTGTAAGCACCTTCAAGCATGTCATGTTCTTCCTCTATAAATATAACTTCTCCACATTGCTCTATTCTTTTTATTTGTTCATCATTGAAATTTTCTTTTTTATCAATAATATAAATTTCCATTATAAAACTTCTCCTTTATAATTTATTTTTCTATTACAGTCATAATATCTGAAACAATTAATTCTTCTGTTAAATGATATTTTGTATATAATTCATTTAAAGGTGTTCTATCTATAAATTCTTTTTTAGCTCCAAAGTTTAGTACTTTCATATTTGAATCACCGTAGAATCTTGTGATTTTTTCACCAAATCCTCCATCTAAAATTCCATCTTCAAGAGTAATTACAATTTTATGATTTTCTTTTAATTTTTCTAAAACATCCTCGTCTATACCTGTTATATATCTTGGATTTACTAAAGTTGCATTTATACCCTTTTGTTCTTTTAATTCTTTTTTCACCTTTTCTCCCAATTCATAGAAATTACCTAATGCAATAATTGCAACTTTTTCGCCTTGTTTTTCAATTTTATATTTATTAAGATTTGAATAATCTTTTTCAATTGTAATATCTTTTTCTGTAACACTTGTATTAGGAACACGTATCATAACTGGGTATTCTTTTTGTTCTATTCCCCATTCTAACATTGCAAAATACTCTTGTTTGCATGTTGGTGCTAAATAAACAATATTTGGAATATTACTTGCAAGTGGAATATCAAACATTCCTAAATGTGTAACATCACTACTTGAAATACCACCCCTAACAACTAAAATTACAGCTGGATTTTTATTTATTGCTAAGTCTTGAGATAATTGGTCATAAGCTCTTTGCATAAATGAACTATGAATTCCAACAACTGGTTTTGCACCATTTTTAGCTAGACCTGATGCATATGCAATAGCATGTTCTTCTGCAATTCCAACATCTATAAATTGTTCACCTAAATCTTCTCTAAACTTTGGAGTAAAATCAAGAATATTTGCAGTTGCAGGTGTTATTACCATAACTTTTTTATCACTTTTCGCTTTCTCATATAAAAAGTCTGCTGTTAATTGAGTATATGTTTTATCACCATTTCCTTTAGCGATTCTTGTTCCTGTTTCCAAATCAAAAGGAACACTCCAATGCCAAGCTTCTTTATTTTTTTCAATATATTCTTTACCTTTACCCTTTACAGTATTTATATGAACAACTATAGGATGGTCTATATCTTTTATTTCTTCAAAAGTTTTTATTAATTCTTGTAGATTATTACCATCTTTTACATAACAGTAATCAAGTCCCATAGCTTTAAAGAAATTACACTCTGCTTTTCCTTCAGTATCTCTTAATAATTTTAAATTTTTATAAATTCCACCATAGTTTGGTGCAATACTTATATCATTATCATTTACTACAATTATAAAATTACTATTTAATTCAGCTGCATTATCAAGTCCTTCAAATGCTTCCCCTCCAGAAAGAGAACCATCACCTATTACTGCTATAATATTTTCATTATCACCTTTTAAATTCCTTGCTTTTGCAAGTCCACAAGCTAAACTTACAGATGTAGATGTATGACCTACTTTAAAAATATCGTGTTCAGATTCTGCAGGATTTGTATATCCAGAAACTTTATTAAATTGTTCTGGGTTCAAAAATCCTTCTTTACGACCTGTAATAATTTTATGTGGATAACATTGATGTGAAACATCATAAACAATTTTATCTATTGGAGAATTGAAAACATAGTGTAATGCAATTGTTAGTTCCACAACTCCTAAATTAGGACCAACATGCCCTCCATTTTTACTAACTCTATTTAAAATAGCGTATCTGATTTCCTCTGCTAGTAATTCCATTTCTTCATTATTTAAACTTTTCAAATCTCTAGGTTGATTTATTCTATCTAATATCATAATATCTCTCCTTTTTTATCTGTCCAAATTATATCTTAAAATTATTTATATTGCAAATTTAATTTGGGTTTGGTTATTGGAATTTGAGTAATTGGATGTTTGTAGGGGCGAACTGCGTTCGCCCGCCATCGAAGCACGGACGACCAATGGTCGCCCCTACAAAGTTTGAAATAAATTTTAGCATATAAATTAGCATCTTTACATTTTTATGTTAATATGTTATAATTTTTCTGCAAAACATTAGTATGTCCGTTTTGCACGATGGGTCAGACATCGTTTGTAAAAATCTATTTTAGGGCGTGAACTAAAATATGGATTCAGAAAAAATTTTTGAAAGGATAGAAAAATCGGTAGAACAAACATATAGTAGCTTTCCATCTCCTCTTAAAGAAAAAAAATTTACTTTTATAAGAAGAGAATTAATGAATGATGCTGATATTGTGAAAATTGTTGATGAATGTTGTAAAAAAGACATTGACAATTCATCTGTTAATGTTGTATTAGCATATAAAATGCTGCCAACAAATTCTATTAACTATGTTGATGTACTTATAAATTCTGTAGACTTTAAGGTACTCTTAGCTATGCATGCAACATTCTTTATTCAAGGTTTTAAAGAGAAGTTTTCAGATTGTTCTCCGATGATATCTTTCAATCCTTATCTGACAATTGAAAATTGTCTGCCGATTAGGATAACCTTTAATTGAATTCAACCGTAAAAAAGCCGTGTTTGAAGTTTTCTTCAAACACGGCTTTTTTTATTGTATTAAATTTATATTCCCTTTTAAAGGAATTACCTCCCATGCTAATAATTCTTCACTATATGGTTCATAAATATCATTTAAAATATATATAGTCTTTCCTTTATAAAATCCAAATGCTAATTCTGCAAATCCATTTGCTCCGATATAATTTTTTATTTTGTTTTTATTTTCATTAACTATTAATAATGCATCTACATCTTCTTTGTCAATCTCTTTAAAATGTATTAATGATGCTTCTTTTTTTGGTATGTCCTCTATAAATTCTCTGGGTACTACAACTTCAAATTGTCTTTCTTCTAATTCTTTTTGTAATTCAAAAAATTTTGGTATGAATTTTTTACTACCACATAATACTATTTTCATTTTTATCTCCTAATTAGATGTTTTTCTTAATTATAATGTTCGATATAATTTGTGTCAATATTGTTTTTGGTGTTTTATATTTATGTAGAAACGAATTCCATTCGTCTGCCTTCGAAGAACGGGCGATTAAAATCGCCCCTACAATATTAAACATACTTTTTAAAAATCAAAATATATTTATAATATATTTTAATTAAAGGAGTGACTTTTTTATATGAATACTATTCTTACATATGTAAAATCTATTTTACTTCCTGTTGTTCTTGGAAGTATTGTTGGTTTTATAACTTTTGGTTCTATGGATTATGATTATTTAATCCAACCTTCCTTTGCACCACCTGCCATACTTTTCCCTATTGTTTGGTCAATTTTATATACTTTAATGGGAGTTTCTTATGGTATCTTAAAATCAAATTCTCTAACTGATACTAAAGTTAATAATATCTACTACTTACAACTATTTGTGAATCTTTTATGGTCTATAATTTTCTTCGTATTAAAATGGAGATTGTTTGCATTTTTCTGGATTTTATTATTAATTGTATTAGTAATTATAATGATAAAAGAATTTTATAAAAAAAATAAAGTAGCTGGCTTATTACAAATCCCATATTTATTATGGATAATATTTGCTTCAATTTTAAATTTTTCTATTTATTTATTGAACAAGTAAATAAAAGAGGCTCTAATCCATCAAATGAATTAGAGCCTCTTTTATTTTGATTCATTAAAACGTTACAGTAAATCCCAGTATTTCATCTCCTAAGATTTTATAGCTTACAAGAGTTTTGCTGCCACATTTCTTTTTAACATTTTCTTTAATGTAGTTTGCTGCTGCAATAGGAATATTGTTAGACATAAGGATACGGAACATATCTCCGCTCATTGTTGCAATATAGAGTTTAACCGTATCTTCCGGAACATCGCCAAATTCAGCAAAAATACCTTGTCTCCATGCAGAGCCGCTGTTTTCAGAAAATTGAATTTTCTTTCCTTCCAAAACCTCAGGATGTTGTTTTAATGCATCTTCACACGCTTTGTTTAAAAGATTTAACCTCTCTTTTACAGTTTGCATCTGTATTTTCCTTTCATTTAATTAATTGAAAGTTTGCCTGTTACTGCTGACCTCCCAGTAACAGCAATTATATACCATTTTACATAATTATGCAACTGTAATAAGAAAAAACACTCGTTCCAAGAAATTTATTTTTATTTTATTACACTATATACAAAATCTTATTGTCTGGAAAATACTTTTTCATTGTATCTCTTAAAAATTTTTCTCCTTCTTCTCTTATTTCTTTTTTATACATGTACTTTCCTCTTCCTCTACCTGTCATAAGTTCTGGGTTAAATAAATTTATTGCATTAGGAAAAGCATCTTGATTAATCATTTTATGAACATAGCTATAAGTCATAAAAATCATTTCAAAAAACACTTCTTTTTTTACATTTTCAT
>SVGD01000032.1 GCA_015056485.1 Clostridiales bacterium | reverse complement strand
TTTCGCAGATTTCTCTGCTCTGGTTCATTTTTTCGCTTGGTTTTCTTCCAAATTTTTATTGGCGAATATTTATTTAAAAATATTCTCTCTTAAAGGAATTTATTGTTTATTTTTCAATGTACTTTTTTGTTCTCTCGAAACGAGAACGTTCCTTATTGTACCACTCTATTTTTTAAATGTCAACATATTTTTTCAATTTTTTTAAAAAAATTTGGGCGAAAAAAATAGCAATATTTTTCATGGCTGTTCATATGTTTTTTTGTACAAAATATTACTAATTTTATATTCACAATCTATAAAATATGTCTTCATATTAATCGGTACATTCTTATAATAACATCTCTTTTTTATTTTGTCAACTTAAATTTAAAAAATATTTTATTTTTTTAATAATTAATATTATCAATTGTAATTTGTATAAATAAATTAATTAAAAACGTTGTAGAGGCGGCCATTGGTCGCCCGTAATAATTGTGTGATGCGGACGTGCAATGCACGCCCCTACATATATCCAACTACCAAAATCTAAATGCCAAATGCAAATTACAATTTGCCTCACATTTTTTTATTTAACCAGAATATACTTTATATATAATTATTTTAGGAGTTATTATATGAAAGCAAAAGGTTTAGATTTCAAACATAAAGAAGTAATTAATATAACCGACGGAAGACGTTTAGGTTTTGTTCAAGATGTAACCGCAGATTTAAACACTGGAGTTATAACATCAATAATTGTTCCTGGTAGTTCTAAGTTATTTAATATTTTTTCTAACATTAACGATATTGTAATTCCATGGGAAAATATAAAATGCATTGGAGATGATGTGATTCTCGTAGAAATTTAACTTATATGTAATAAATAAATTTAATAGGCTGGTCAAGACCAACCTATTAAATTTATTTATACAATTTCTTTATTCTATCCATTGCAGATTTTTCTAATCGAGAAATTTGCGCTTGTGAGATTCCAATTTCCTCAGCAACTTCCATTTGTGTTCTTCCATCAAAAAATCTTTTCATAATAATATTTCTTTCTCTTTCATTTAATCTTTTCATCGCTTCTGACAAAGTTATATTATCTGCCCATAATTCATCTGTATTTTTAGTATCTTTTACTTGGTCCATTACATAAATGCTTTCACTTCCTTCATTATATACAGGTTCTTGTAAAGATATAGGGTCTTGAATAGCTTCTAAGCTAACTACAACATCTTCTTTATTAACACATAACTCCTTCGCAATCTCTTCTATTGTAGGTTCTTTTTGCGTTTCTTTTATAATTTTTTCTTTAGCTTGTAACGCTTTATAAGCTAAATCTCTTATAGACCTGCTCACTCTTATAGGATTATTATCTCTTAAATGCCTTCTTATCTCTCCTATAATCATAGGCACAGCATAAGTACTAAATTGTACATTTAATGTATTATCAAAATTATCTATCGCTTTAATTAACCCTACGCATCCTATTTGAAATAAATCATCTGCAGTTTCTCCTCTTCCTCCAAATCTTTGCACAACAGACAAAACTAATCTTAAATTTCCCTGAATAAACTTTTCCCTTGCTTCAGTATCTCCATTTTTTATCTTAATTAAAAGTTCTTGTTTTTCTTCATTTGATAGCACAGGTAATTTACTTGTGTTTACGCCACAAATCTCTACCTTATTTATCAAAATAAAAAACCTCCTTTAGATTTAATGTAATTGTTATTTACATTATTTCCAAAAGAGGAAATTTTATACTTATATATAAAGGTAGTAATTATTTTAATTTTAACATATATAATTTTCTTAAAAATCCATTAGATAACCTTGTTTCTTTTACAAAATTAAGCCCAACTTTTTCTAAAGTTTTACAACTTCCTACATTATCAGGATGAGCCATTGATATTATATAATCAAATCCTCTTTGTTTTGCTATTTCTAACTCCATTTTTTGAAGTATTGTTGTTATACCATTTCCTCTGTATTCTGGTAATATAAGATTTCCGCCTAATTCACATACGGTATATTCTTCTAATCCAAACTCTTTTTTAAAATCATCAAGCATATCTTGTGATACATATAATTGTGCCATACCTACTAATTTATCTCCATCATATGCTCCATATAATGGTGCATAGTTTTCTTCATCAAACATACTATCAAATTCCCATTGTTCATAAGGAATAAAATATTCTTGATTTTCTAAACCACTTAAAACAATATCTATAAGTTTAAATAACTGTTCCCTATCTTTTTCTTCAACCTTTTTATATTGTAGTTCCATTATTATCCTCCTTTTTCATTTTACATTCTCTTATAATTCCTATAATAGCAGATATTAATAAGATTATTTCTATTATAATTCCAAATATAGAGAAAATATAAATATTATAAATTATCCAAATTACTTCTATTATAATACCTAATATTTTATATGCGCTTGTTTTCTTTTGCCATACAGAATATGTGTATAGCATAGTTGCAAATACGCTCATTAAACTCAAGAATCCTTCATAAGTATATACAGCTGATATAATTGATATAGCATAAAGTACAATTAATATAGCAATATCTTTCCTAGTTATTTGATTGTTTTTTCCATTTTTCTTTTCATCTATTATAAATATAATATTTCTAATCATTGCTACAAAAACCATTGCAAGCCCACTCCATGCCGATAAAAGTACATACGCTACCCCATTAGCCAAAAGTGCTATAAAGCTTACTATTAAAATAGATTTTCTTGTTTTTAATTGATATGTAGCCATCAATAAAAGAGCATTAATTATTACAAATACTTGTGATAAAACATATGTTAAAGTTAATTCCATTATTTTTCCTCTCCTTCTTTATCTTTTTCTTTTTTATATTCTTCTGCTATTTTTCGAGCTGCTTCTATAGTATAACCGCCTAAGCTTGCACGTCTTCCAGGATATATGTTCGGCAGACTGACATGTACAAATTCAAATTTTTCATAACCAACATGTTCCTTTTCTCCATTTTTAACCGCGACAAGCGTTCCATTATCTTTCACATCGACTTTTATGCTTGGATCTTCTACACATGTATAAGTATAAGAAGTTTTTTCTTCATCACTCCTGTCACTTGCTATCACTACATGCATTCCTTCTAAAAATCTTTTACCTTTATAGTTTTCACTGTATTGAACTAAATTCATATAAAGATATAAAGCATTATCTTTTTCTTTATTAACCTTGTCTATTAGATTTATTAACTCTTCCTTTGTAAATGTCCCATTCCAAGCTTCTTCTACAGACATTCCTATTATCTGTTGTAGCAAAGCGCTAGTCGAATATAATCTAAAATACCTTCTTCCTTGGTCATCATCATATAACCTCCTGTAAAAATGTCCCGATGGTGACACTTCCAAAGTATAATTGATTTTATTTTTAGGATCTTTAATATTTGTCTCTCTTTTCCTATACTCTCCTATTGTCCATCCTTCTTCTTTACTGCTTGAAATAGTTTCTACTGTATAGAGTTCTAAATTTCCTGTTTGTTCGTCCCTTCTTATATTAAAATCTCCTACTTTATATTTTCTTACACTTTTATCTTCTGTTTCAACTTTAAGTTTATTTCTCCACTCCGAAAACAGTTTCATTCTTTCCTCCTTATTTTAAAATTTCTTTTAAATCTTTTGCATATGTTTTTAGTTTTTGAAAACAGTTATATGCATCTATTACCTCTTTTGTATTTTTTGAAATATATCCTCTTTGCTTACTTGTTTCTGGCAAGTCTGCTATTAAAAGAGCTTTATCTATTCCATCCCAACCAGCTCCAACTACTTCTATTAAATTAGGTTCTTTTTCTTTTATTTCATCTAAATCTACGTATAGTGTTTTTATATTACTTTGCATATATATCTTAAGCGTTTTATTATTTTTAAATTGCTTTATTTTTTCTTTACTAAATATAAATATTCTTTCTACATTAACTCCTCTATTTGCTGCTTCTAAATTTATTAATCTAAATTTCATTTCCTGTGGTGAATCCGTCCATTCATCTTCTAACATTGTAGACGCACACCATAAATAGGATTCTTTATTTAATTTTTTAAAACAGTTATTTATGGCTTTATAAAATTTTCCTATTTCAAAATTTTCTGTTCTTCCACTTTTATTAAATTCTATTTTTCCACCATCTGTTGTTATTGATATTCCTGTTGTATTTTTAAATCTAAGCAATAAATTTATAATATCTTCTGCTAACTCATCATAATTAATTAAAACATCATTATCTTGTGCTATATCTAAAAGTAGTGTATTTATTTTTAATCCTATTTCATCTTTAAATTTTCTACTTAGCTTTTGTTCTATTTTATTTCTAGTAGAATTATTATAATCAACAATTACTATACTAGATTCTGAATTTAATTTATTTGAAAAGTTTGTTATATATAATTCTTCATTTTGATTCATATTATTTGTCGAAAAATATATAAGCCCTTCATAATATTTGTCTAAATTATCTTTTAGTAAATTAACATTTTCAAACTCTGCTACGTATCCTTCTTTATTAAGTAACTCTAATAAATAATCTTTTAGTTCTTTTTTAGCATTTACTATCATTATTTTCTTTTGAATATTTATATATTTATAGATATTACTTCTTTTATCTGAAGGTTTTAATGTTTCTTCTGGTATTTCCCATACCATACCTGTTTTTCTTGCACCGCTTATTCTATTTTCTTTACAAAGTTTTATTATTCTTCTTTCTGTTATTCCCCATATTTCAGAAAATTGTTTTGCAGTTAAATATCCCATTACTCTTCTCCTTTGTATTATTCTTATTTCAGAATAATGTGTTTATATTTCTATTTTATACCATTTTCGGAACAATGTCAAGTTTTTTTACACTTAATGGCATATATACATTACTTGTAGTCAAGTCACAATCCTCTACCTTATTTATCAAAAAATAAACCTCCCTTAGGAATAATTTAATCATTATTCCTAAAGAAGGTTTATTTTCATACTTGCATAATCTTATTATATATTTTATTTATTTTTTTGATTTTCTTCTATAAATTTTCTAATATTTTCTGGCAATTTACTATAATCTGGTTCTATTCCGGTTACTCCATATTTCATTTTTATTCCAACAATATAATCGTTTCTTTCAACATAATTAAGCATATTATATGCTTCTGTAATTTTGCCTTGTTCTATTAATATTGTTACCGTATCAAATTTCTCTTTTTTTATTATTTTTTTAGCTTCTGCTAAAGTTTCATTTCTTAAACCTACTTCTCTAGCGATAGTAAAGTTATCGTATGTTCCCTCTTTTAGTATTTTAGCAACTTCCTCTGGTGTCTTCCCACTTTTTATAGCTTCTATTATCTCGTTATTTCTTCTTTTTTTCGCCAAATCTTGTTCACTAGTATCAAACTTAACACTTTCTTTAAATGTTTCTTCTTTCGGAGTTCCCTCGTCTTCATTTAATAACATCTCTGCTAATTTTTCTGAATCACTTTTCTTATCTTTTACATTTGCTAGCTCTAGATTTTTGGCATTAGCATCTATCCTTCTTCCATCATCAGTAAACCCTACAACTTCTCCATTTATATCTGGTCCACCATATATACTTATTATCTCTCCACTTACAGAATCAAAAAATTTTTCTCCCCTTAACATTGCATCTGCAAATTCTCTTGGTTTCATATTTTTTTCTCCTTTCTTATATCATATATTCTATTATATAATTTTTTTGCAATATCGTCAATTTTAGCCTCCCTATCTTCGATATCTTTACATATATTTATTTACTTGGTATTCCATATCTTGCAAGGTATCCATTTTTATATCTTTTTTTATTTCACCGTAATACTGTCCTTTATATTTTCAAACTTCGCTCCTCCTATGCCTGGTACATTTTGTATATCTTCAGCTTTCTTGAATTTACCATTTTCTTCTCTATATGTAATTATTTTTAACGCTGTAGAAGGACCTATCCCTGGCAATGTTTCTAATTCTGTTTGAGTAGCTGTATTAATGTTAACTAATCCTTTTTTTGTTTCTTCTTCAATAATTCCTTCTCCGCTTCCATTTGTAACATATTGTTCAACTCTCTCATCATTAATACTTGGTATATAAACTTTTTGTCCATCTTCTACTTCATATGCTAAATTTACTTTACTTAAATCAGCATTTTCTGTACTACCTCCAGCAGCCTCAATAATATCAGAAATTCTTGCTCCTTCCTCTAATTCAACTATACCACTATTTTGAACTTCACCTATAACATGAATTTTAATTTTTTCTTTTTCTTGTACTTTTTCATTTTCATCAACAATATATTGTTGATATTCATTTTCTACATTCTTATCTTTAGTTATTAAGAATATTCCTATTATAAATATAATTATTATAGTAATTATTGTTAGTATTATTTTTTGTTTATTATTTAAATTATCCATTTTTTCCTCCTAATTTTTATTGTTATTTTATAAATAAATTAATTGCAACTATTGTAGGGGCGAACTGTACCCCAATGGCATGTATTATCTGTAGCTCATTTTGTTTCGCACAGATAATCGATATTCGCCCGCCTCCGGAGAACGGGCGATTAAAAATCGCCCCTACAAAAATCCAATCACTAAACTCCAAACACAAATTACAATTTTCATATTGTTTTTATTTATTTTTTAATATATTATAGATGTTGTAAAAGGTGGGAATATTACTTATGAAAAAAAGTTTGAAAATTTTTCTTTTAATTATTTTAATTAATTTTATATTTATATTTTGTTCTAATGTGTTTGCCGAAGAAATATCTTTAAATATATCTTCTAATAATGCACTGCTTATGGATTATGATTCTGGGAAAATATTATATGAAAAAAACATATATGAAGAAGTTTATCCTGCTAGCACAACTAAGATCATGACGGCTATTTTAGTTTTAGAAAATTGTGATTTAAAAGATACTGTCACCGTCAGTTCCTCTGCTGTTAATAATGTAGAATTTGGTTATGTTACAGGAAACCTTAAACCAGGAGAAACATTTACTGTAGAGCAAATGCTTTATACTTTAATGGTTGCTTCAGCTAATGATGCAGCTTATGTTTTAGCTGAAAAAGTTTCTCGGTTCTCCTGAAGCCTTTGTTGAATTGATGAATTCTAAAGCAGTAGAACTAGGTTGTAAAAATACACACTTTGTTAACCCTAATGGGATTCACAATGAAGAACACTATTCTTCTGCTTATGACTTAGCTTTAATTACAAAATATGCTATGAAAAATGAAACTTTTAGAGAAATTGTTTCTTATTCTTCTTATAAATTACCACCTACAGAGCTTTACCCTGAAGACAATAGAATTTTTGCAAATACTAATGATATGCTTATTCCTTATAGTAATCACTACTATAAATATGCTACTGGAATAAAAACTGGTTATACATCTGCTGCTGGATATTGTCTGGTTGCATCTGCAGAAAAAAACAATTTAAATTTAATATCAATTATTTTTGGTTCGGAAGACA
>SVGD01000011.1 GCA_015056485.1 Clostridiales bacterium | reverse complement strand
ATTTTACATTTTATCCCATCCGTTTTTAATTTTTAAAATCTTACTACTGGACAGAATACTGGACTTTTGCTTTTTGAAAATAAAAAAAGCACTGTTTCCAGTACTTTCCCATCTTAACGAATGTGGCTGGGCTGGACATATCCAACTCTTTTTTACACTTTTATGTTCTTTTATGCTTTTAAAAAATGGCTATTTTTCGGGATTTTTTCTTTTCTACTCTTTTCTATTCTTCACTGTTCTTTTTTGCTACTACTGGACGAAATACTGGACAAAAAATTTCAAGTATTTTTTAGTAGTTTTTTTAAGTTTTTTTTATGTTTTTTACACTTTTTCTTTTTAGCAATTTTTTAAAATTTTCCTACTATTTTTCATTTGTTTTCTTGTCAAGTTTTTCTGGTAAAGCCCCCATTTTAACCAGAACTACTTTTACTATTTCTATATCAACTCCGAATCTTATAGAAATCTCTTTTGTAAGTTCATTAAACTCCTTCTCATTCACTATATACCTCCCATAAAAAAATATTGACAAATATACTTTTAGAAGATATACTAAATGTGTATATACTTGCAAAAGTATATCGACCTATGAGGGAGAGTTTTGTTTCTAAGGCAGACTCCCCCTCTTTTTATTATACCCCCATAGCAAATTATGGTCAAGCAAAATATTTCGACAAAAGGGTTGCTACAAGCCGACTCTAGACAACTGGAAATATTTGTTATAGAATGTGTATGTCGAAAAAGGAGGTATTTAGTATTATGATGTACGTATTTGTAATTAA
This sequence comes from Clostridiales bacterium, assembly GCA_015056485.1. Classification (GTDB taxonomy): domain Bacteria; phylum Bacillota; class Clostridia; order TANB77; family CAG-508; genus CAG-452. The sequence goes on along the minus strand of SVGD01000011.1, from coordinate 46,161 downwards.
ACAAGTAAGAAAAAATAAAGGAATAAGTGTAAATCAATTAAGTAAAAAAACAAAACTTTCTCCTGCATATATAAAAGATTTAGAAGGTAATCGAAAATACAACCCTACAATGAAAACATTAGGTATAATAGCTGATGCTTTATCAGTGAATGTAAAAGACTTATTCTATACAAAATTAGATATAGATGAGTTAAAAGAAGAATTAGATGCTAGAATTGAAATGCACGGCATACATTCTCCAGAAGTTTTAGAAGTTAGTAGAGTTATTGATTTACTTATGAACCTTATTTTTAAACCAAGAGAACTAAAAAAATAAAAAAAATAAACCCTATCTTTTATAAGGTTTATTCCGTGATATTAATATTGTCGAATATTGGATCGTCAAAAAAATCTTTCAATTTTATATTTAACCCCTCACAAATATATTCAATAACATCTATTCTTAAATACTTTCTTTCCTTCTTTAAAAATCTAGAAATCGTAGACCTAGATATTCCAGCAAGTGTACTTAATTTTGATTCATTTAAATCATTTTCTTTCATTAAATTATTTATTCTTATTCTAATAGCTTCTGATAAATCTCTTTCCACCACAAAAACCCCTTTAAATATTATTTCTATTTAAAGAAATTTTAACAGAATAATCATTTACATTTGTTGACAATTGGCAACAAATACTTTATTATTAATATTGAGTAGGTGATTTATATATGAAAAATAAAATAAATGAAGAATTTAATATACCATATTATGTTTTTGAAGCAATAGTAAATTATGTTGAACATTCTGCAAAAGAAACTTACTCTCGTGAATCTTGGAATGATGTAGTAATGTTGATTAACATGGCACAAATGAATGATAGATTTTCAGAATCACAAGCTAAAAAATTAAAAGAGAAATTTTGTAGAGAAGATAAAAATAAGCCTTAAAAACGACTTACGAGAATCGTTTTTAAAGGCTTTTATTTTTTTATTAATATAGTTCCTTACCTTATTTACAGGTAGTATGTTAGAACATTTTAAACTTTCTTGCAATATACTTGTTTTTTATCTTTAATACAAATATAACCACTTGGAGACTTCGCCCAAACAGAACCATCTGAATTATTTATTATATTTTGTGCTGTAAATATAGTTCCTTTTTTATAGCAACCTGTTATAGTGGCATTCTTTTGTCCGTCTTTTGTTAGTTCGCTTTTTTTCTTAGCTCTATAATTAGTTCCTGCACCTGTTCTTACTTTCATATTATATAATGTTTTGTATAACCCTTTTGTGTATTGAGAAGTTTTAGGCTTATTTTCTACTGTTTCTTTTTTTAGATTATAATATTCTATTATAGCATCTGCAACTCCCTTTGCATAAGCTCTTTGTCCTATGTCAGACAAAATAAGTTTATAATCATAATTGCCGTCCATAAAACCACCTTCACATAATAAACACGGAATTTTAGATGTAGCTATTACAGTAAATAATGCCGTCTTACTTCCCCTGTTTTTTAATCCTGTTTCTTTTGATATTAATTCAGACATTCTTTTTGCTAATTTCTTTGTATCTTTATGTGCATATAATGAATGTCTAAATACTTCTGTTCCTGTTGCATTATTCCATTTTCCAGTAAAAGCATTATGATGAATTGATATTAATAAATTAGCACCTTTATTAATTGCTGTATTTCTTCTTGTAGTTAATTTAACATCTGTTTTTCCTGTTGTATCATCAACTCTAAATGTTGTTGCATACCCTTTTAAATATTCAGCTAAATAGTTAGCTACCTTATTATTCAAAGTCCATTCTCTTATTCCATCTGGTGTTCTTTTTCCTGGTGTATTATATCCGTGTCCTGCATCTATTGCAATTTTCCTATATTATTCCCCCTTATTCGATTTATTTAATTTTCCGTCATCTAGCAAATCTTTTGCAATCTTTCTAGTATTGTCATATAAAAATTGAACTATTTCTTTAAATGTTTCATCTGTTATAAATATTCTTATAATTGTTGGTACATAATCATATAAATTATCATAAACATATTGAAATTTATCTTCTGTTACATTTTTCTCAGCCTCCAAAAACAAAGCATTTGCTCTATTCCTAAAAGATTCTACTTTTAAAATTAATATCAATACAATAAAAACTATTATTGCAATTATTCCTATTAATAAATATTCCCTACTTTTTTCCTCCTACCCTTTTATAACTTTAGTTGGTAAACTTAATAGTTCTTCCATTAAATGTTTTACTGTTCCATTTCCACCTAAATTCTCATATTGAATAAACATAGCCTCAATATTTTCTTTATCTAATATCGATAACTCTCCTTTTGTTTCATACTCTCTATATCTTCGTACAAGTTCATTCCTTAATAATGCTTGTACTCCTTCTTCTATTGCTTTCTCTTTTTTTCTATTTTTCTTTACTCTAGTTGTTATAAATCCCATTCCAGCACCTAGAAAAGCTGTTATTAAATAAGAAGTTATTATTTTAAATATTTCTAAATTTTCCCTTTTTCACCTCTCCCTACTTTGCTTTTATTATGTAATTTATAACTAAATATGGTTGTAAGTTGTTGTGTGATCCACTACCACCAGTATTTGAGTTTGAACCACCCTGTGTTGTACTTGAAGTATTTCCACTATTCCCACCTGTATTAAAAGCACCACTATTAGCTGTTGAACCACTATTTCCTCCAGTAGTTGAAGCATTAGTACTTACACTATGTGTATGTGCCCCAGCAGAAATAGCACCATTTCCATCAGTTCCATCATAACTATCTGCTGAATCATTTCTTCTTAAAACCATATAACCACCTGTTGATTGATTCATTCCTGAAAAACCTTTGTATCTTATACTATGTTCGTGTGCCCCAGCACTTGCTGCCGTTCCCCATAGTACAGGTATACTATGAGTATGCCCATTTAAACCATGTGCGTGTGCCCCAACAGAGTGAACGTGACCATTCAATGTATGAGTATGCCCAGAACCAGTAAATGTATGAGTATGACTTGGCATTTCGTTTGTTGATAAAGTATGTGTTGCCGAACCACCTGTTTTTCCTAATGATGAAAAAGATGTATTGCTTGAATCTTTTCCTACAGGAACTCTTGTCTTTAAATTTGGAACATTGAATGTAGAACTCCCATCTCCTGCCCCATAAGTTGTTCCTATTACAGCAAACAATTGACTATAGGTTGTTCTTGAAACAGCTTGTCCGTTACATAGTAAAAATTTATTTGGAACATTATCACTAGCAAACTGAAAAACACTTCCAACAGGTAAACCAGAACCCAAAATTTCTCCATCAACTTGTAATGTTCCTCCTAGTGCTGTATCGTATTTTTGACCAATTGCTACTTTACTTCCATATATAGCAATTGCTGGTGTTCCGCTTCCTAAAGTTATTATATATTCAGTAGATGTTTCTAATTGGTCTGTAACTATTAGTTTTATATGATATGCCGTTGACACATCAAATCCTTTGTTACTTGTTGGACCTTCAATCACTAAACCACCACTAAATTTTCCTGCATTTACATTGTAAGTTAAAGTTGTTGCTCCAGTTGTATATGTATTAGATGTAGTAGTTTTATAATAGTACTTAATACTTTTTATTGAATTTGTTACACTTCCAAAACTATCATTCCACCAGGTACCTTCAAAAGTTAAAGTTACTTTTTCGCCTACTCCATTTTCACTACGACTTGTTCCAACTTTTGTTATTACAGGTTTAGTATAGTTTTTCATTGTAGCTATTTTTGTAACAGTAGTACTATTACCTCTACTATCTATTGTACTTACTGAAATTGTTGCATTTGTTACTTTTGAAACTTCCATACTTACTTCTGCACTTGAACTATAATTAGCATCTTTAGTTAAATTTCCAACAGCTAATCTATATGTTTTTATTGTTGCACTATTATTTCCTACTGCTTTATTACTTGTTGATATTTTTGCTTTAACATTAGAATAACCAGAAATTAATATTTGTTTATTTCCTGTTAATGCAACAATTGTCGAATTGGTATCTTCATAATCAAAGTTTGAGAATATTGGATTTGAATTTGTTACATAATATTCTCTATCAACTGTACTCCAATAATTCATTCCATTACACACTGTTACTAAACAATATCGCATATATCCTTTATTAGAATTAGGAATCTTTGCATACATTGTACTAGCCGTTGGATAAAAAGTATGACTTGTTTTTCCTGTTACTACTTCATCAGCCGTAAATGAACTTTCTCTACTTCCATTTACTATATTTTCTAAATAAACATATATTTTCTGCCCACTAGGATTGCTAAATGTTATTGTTGGGTTTTGACCTATATTAATATTAGGTGCAGATGTTATAGTTGCAATTTGATAAGTAGCAATACTAATTGTTGCTGTTCCACTTTCTCCACTCGCAGAACCCACTTTGTATACTTCTATAACATAAGTAGTATTAGGAGATAACCCACTAAAAGTAGCACTTGATTGATAAGCACCATAGCTTCCACCATTTACTTTTATTCTATATTGAGTACTAGAAACTGCTACGTTACACCCTGAGGTTACTGTTATAGAATTTACTGTTTTACTAGATAATGCTATCGTTGGAATTGTTGTTGCATGAGTTGTAACACTTAAAGTTGCCGAATCAGTTGTTAATTGACTATCTTTTCTTCTAACTCTTGTTTTTATATTATAAGTAGTATTTGCACCTAACCCACTTATTGTATAACTTCCAGAAGTTCCGTCAGCTACATCTATTCCTGTCCAATTAGAACCACCATCTTTTGAATACCAAATCCAATCGCAAGTACTATCTGAACTCCAATTCATTGTTATACTTGCACTTGTTCTACTTGCCAAACTTTGATTTGAAGTTGCATAACGTGGTATTGTTGCTGGTGCTACTGTTACACTTGCAGAACCAGAAGTCAAAGAATAATCAGATGTACCTGCTGTACAAGTGAAAGATCCTGACTTACTAGCTGAATATGTACCATCAGTATTATGTGTTACTGTAATTGTTTTTTCACCAAAGTTCTGCCAAGTATTTGTACTTCTCATATCTACAGGTTTGTTATTTTTTACTGTTGTTCCATCTATTATTGAAGTCAAACCTTTGGTAGAGTTATATGTTGCATAAGATGAATTTATTGACCTACATTCTAACTTTAATGTTACACTTGAAGTATTTGTTGCAATATCTTGACTATTTACTTGATATCCCAATCTCAGTTCATATTCTTTTCTTGTTTGTCCGTTTCTTACCTTACAATTCGTTACACTTCCATACGTATAAGCCCTATTTTTTCTTCCTCCTACATACTACAAAACCAAACTTGGTCTCCAATTTTTTGTATTAATAGCATCTCTGATATTTTTACATTTTTATGAACTATTAACTCCTGAGTTTCCGTTCCATACTTTGTAAATTCAGCAACCTTTTCAGATGTTTCAGTATTTTTAATACTAACACCATCAGATTCAGCACTAAGTTCAGTATCTGACCCTGTTGACCTTATTCTTACACCTTTTCCAATTTGTACTGTATCTGTGTAACTTTCATTCGCATTTTGAGTCCAACTTGTTTTTATGTTTCCTTCTGCAAGCATCAAGTCAGTTATCAAAACAGAATTATCTATATCAGTTGTTATTTCTATTTTTATTGCATTAGAATTAACTTCTATTATTCTTTCTATTTCACTCCAATTAAGCTCGTTAAGTTCTATTTCTAAATCATTAATTTTTAAATTAGCTATTGCTGCGCTATTTGTTTTTTTATACATAAAAGATAAGTAATATTCGCCATTCTTTATTTCAGTAATATTTTGATATATAGTTTCCTTTTTTAATTCTAAAGCACTACCTGAAATACTATTTTGTTTTACATCTGAACTTGTATTTCTAATAACATTTCCTTCTGTATCTTCGTTTATCTGCCAATAATCATTTTCAAAATAACCAACTGAATTTTTTATTAAGTTTTGACCACCTGTTACAGTTTTATTAGTAATAAGTCCATCTATTGTTTCTTCTATAGTTGTAAGTTTATCTTGTATTTCATCAGTGGTATCTTTTATTTCAGTTTTTATTCCATTAATATCTTGTTCAACCTGTGTTAGCTTATATCCGTGTTCATTACTTTCTTCTGTAAGTTGAGTAATTGTTCCTTCCTGTTTATTTACTATATACTCAACCTTTTTAAATTTATTTTTTAAATTTACTGTGTTTTTATATGCCGTTTGTGTCTTATTTAATGCTTTTGTTTCTATATTTCCAGAAAAAGCACCATTAAAATGAAATGTGTGATTTAAAATATATGATTGGTATGATACATCTTGATTGTCTAAAATATTTATCTTATCTCCTACATCTAAATATGGGAAACCATAATATTCTGTATTAAATGGTAAATATTCTATATCTTTTACCTTTTCCCATATAGCATCTATTACTAATTCTCTTTCTTCTTTATTTGTTAAAATATAATTATCTGCAATTGTAATTTCTGTAAGTCCATTTTCAATTATACTTTCAGCATCTTCTCTTACTGTGTTTTCTCCTTCAATATCACTAAGTCTTATAATTAATGAATTAACTTTTCCAAAAACACTATTTTTTGAAAACGAATCATTATAATTGTTTCCATCTATATTTTCTAAACTTGAATTTTTTTCTAGATTTACAATATAAACCTTATTATTTCTACCTATCTTAGCAAATCCACCACAAATTTGTGCTATAGCACCCAATACTGTCTTACAATCTTCATTATTAGTAAATGGGTTTCCTTTTACTAAATAATCTTCATTTACTATATTTTCAGAACCAAGTTCTAAACCAACCTGTGTACATAGATTTATTAAGTATTGTTTTAATGTTATAGGGTATGTATTATTATCTTCATAAATCTTGTTAAACTTAATCATATAATCATATCCAACAAAATTTGTTTTTTCTTGAACTTCTTTATTTTCTAAACTTTGAATTAAATATGTTCCATAAGGTATATATTCTTCTCCAACCCCTACATAAACTTCTATATTTTTATTTTCTAGATTTATTTCATTGTTAGAATTTAATAAATTAACTGTTATTTTCTTAGATACTGTTGTTCCAATAAAATTATCGTTTACATAGCAATTATCTTCTATAGTAAAATCTATTAATGGATCGCCATAATCTTCACCAAGAATATCTATATTATCTTCAACGACATGTATTCTTGCTTTTCTATTTGTTCCTACATTAGATTTACAACTTGTTCTAAATTCTTCACTTACATCGTACCTATTATCACCTATAATTCTATTAAACTTATATCTATTGGATTATATAAAATCCCTTTATCTACTCTATTCCATTTCATAACTATTTTTCTATCGCCTCTATAACAATTTGCTGTCTGTATCTCAGCCGTATATGGATTGTAGAACTCTACCGAATATTGTTTTAAAGTCCTTATAGCAGAATAAAATTCGACAAATTCTTCTTGTGTAAGATGTCTAGTATGTAGAATTATTTTTATTTTTGTTGCAATAGGGTTATAGTGCATATAACCCTTTGCATTTCTTCCACTATCATAACTTAAATCATACTCTTCAACTTCATAACCTTCATCTTTTAAGTATTTACTTATATCAATTCCATCTATTTTTATAATATCGTTTACATACCTATTGTTGCCTCCTATACTGGAACAGGAAATGGTAATTCACCTGTTTGCATTACATATTCTTTAAAACCTTCTGTAGCTTTTCTTACAATTACCCCTTCTTCAGTTTTAGCTTCAATATTCACATTAAAGTCTGATTCTACAATTCCCTGTTTTATTGCATTTATTATTCCGTTTATTAAGTTGTTATTTATTGATGTGTTTATTTGAGTATTTATCTTGCCTTTTATTGAACTATAATCTACATATTGTGTTGTATCTATTTTCATATCTCTAGTATTAATTTTTATTCCATCATTTATATTTTTTAATTTATCTGAAATATTTAAATTTGATAGTATCTTTTTAGAGAAATCGCTAGTTGCTTTTAAAATACCATTTTCTTCTTCATCTATACCTTCTTCCATTCCATACATTACATTTCTAAATATTTCTCTTGTTTTTCTAGATGGAGAATGTATATCGAAAGCTGTCTTTAATCTATTTAATATTCCATTTGCTATATTACTTGCTTTCTTAAATAATGATGGTTCTTTCTTTTCCATTTCATCTAACATTGGTTTCATAGCATTTTCCATAGCTTTTTTAGTTCCTTTTGGCATACTATCATAGCTATCCATTAATGAATCAACAAGCTCTTTTGTTTCTTCGCTTATTTCTCCACCATACATTTCAGTTTGAGATACCATCGCTAACCAAATACCAAGTTCACTAGCTTGTTCATCAGACATATTCTTATACATTTCTTTCCAAGTTTCTTTTTGATGAAAAGCAAATGTGCTATTTTCACTTTGTATAGCTTGGTATGTATTTGTAACATACCATAATTCTCCATTTTTAATTTTTTCTATTTGTGATAAATGTCCTTCTTCTAGTTTTCTTTGTTTTTCTTGATATTCAGTTAATGTTTTATAAAAACCTTCGTTAGTTTTACTTCTTTCTAGATACCCTTTTGCATAAGCTTCATTTACTTTTGCAACTTCATCTTGTGCCTGTTCAATTTTTAAATCTCTTTGACTTATGATTTTTTCATATTCTTTTGCATAAGCCTCATTTTGCATATTTGCACTATCGCCATATCTTTGATTTAACAAAGCAATTTCTTCAATAGTACCTTCTTTTATAATTTCAATCGTTTTTTCTGATTGTTCTTCTGCTGTTTTAATCCATTCTTGCGATTGAATTTTATATTCATCAAGAGAACCTTTAAATGTCTCTGCATTAGTTCTAGCTTGTTGAGTAATTGCTTTTGATATTTGATTTTGAATTTCAATTTCTCTATCTTTTAATTCTCTTAATTTTTCAAAGTATTTATCTAATCTTTCAATTTCTGTTTCTGTTAAACTTCTTCTTTCATCTGATGCCGTTTTACATATAGTTGTTATAGCAGATTGTATCTCGTCCATGTTAGTTTGTAATTTTCTTTGTTCTTCTGCTGATGCAAATAATGTAATATTAAAACTACTTAAATGTGAATTTGCACTTTCTATTCCTGTTATAAAATTATTTGCACTTTCTCCAATAGTATTAAAATCATCTTTAACTTCTTCTGTACAAGTTATATAACCTACAAGTGCCGTTGTTCCTGCTACAACTAAACCTGTTACAGCACCAATAGCAGTTCCTACTCCGTGGTATTACAGAACCTAATACAGCACCACTAGCAGCTGCCCCTGCTAGTCCACCTGCTAATTTTAAAAGTCCTTCTTCTGCCGTTATAGTTCCACTTTCTAAATCTTGCATAGATGTATATGTTAAAGCACTTGATGCTACTAAACCTGTTAGACCTCCTATTACTCTTGCTGTTGTTGGAATTATCGAAAGAAATCCCTGATTTGTTGCACCTAAATAGCCGTTTGTTAATTGTAATGATTCCATTACACCAAAACCAGCCTCTCTAAAAAGACCATATTGTGTTACAGCTTTTTTACCCCACTCAACCAAAACTGAAAAACCAGTTTTTACACCTCCAGCAATTTTTCCTATTGTTTGTAAGCCATAGCCAAAAGTTGTAGTTGCACCCTGTCCAGTTTTTAATATTGTGATTAAAGTTGTAATCCAATTAACTAATTTAGTTATTTTTCCTATAACAAATATTCCAGCAATTATAGCACTAATAGTAATAATAGTTTTTTGAATAGCACCTAGTTTTTTCCACCATTCTTCAAAAGTTTTTGGAATACCATCAGATAGTCCTAGCCATTCTAATATTGAATCTCGTATTTCTTTTGCTTTACTAGAAATACTACTCATCTTGTTATCCCATTCTTTTAAACTTTTTAATAATTTATCATCAATTCCTGTAGCAACTCCACCAGATCCACCAGCTGATGTATTAGTTGGTTTACTAATATTATTAATTTCATCAAAGCCCATTAATTGTTTTTTCAATTCTTTAGCTTTTTTAGTAGCACCACCTAAGCCAGATGTTAAATCTTCTACTCCAACTGATGAACTTAAATCAGCACCTCCTGATTCTAAATCCCAATTAAATAATATAGCAATAGCTTTCAAAATTTCTTTTATTGCCATTATTATTCCATTGGCAGCTACTATAATTCCACCAAAAGCATTAGTAATAAATGAACCTGCTATTTGTTTTAATTCTAATAACTGATTCTTAAATACTCTTATTTGGTTAGCTGGTTGTTCAAATGTTTTTGCAAAGTCTCCCTGTGCCATTTTAGCTTGGTCTACTATTGAAATGTATCTAGCAATTTCTTTCTCTGCATAAGAAAGTTGTTGTACACTTCTTTCAATTCCAGCTTCATCTAAAACTTTTTTCAAAGCACTTTCTGAAACATCTATACCTATTTTTCTTAATGATTCTACTTGACCAGCAAGTCCTGATTTTATTTTAGCCATAGCATCACTTACATCTAAATTATATAAAGATGCTATATCATAACCTGCTTTTGTTAAATTTTCTGACATAAAATAAGATGATGACTTATCTATTCCCTGAGATTTAAGCATTGAAAAATACATAGCTTGATATTTCTTTAACTCTGCTTTATTTGTTAAAAGCTTTTCATTCATTTCATTTTGAAAATTAATTGCCTTTGTATAATATTCACTTGCTGTAACATCTAAATTTCCATATTCATCAACAACTTTTCCCATTGATACTTCAAACAAATTGTTTGTTTCTATCATATCAATATTTGCCTGTGCTACTGTTCCAATTGCTGTTCCTAGTTTTCTTATTCCATAAACTATTCCACCAAAATTTAAAGCTTTTTTTAAGCTTCTTATATTTTGAGTTGAACTATCAATATTTTGTTTTAATTTGTTATTAGCAGTAGAACTTATTGTTCCATTTAATGCTTCTTGTAAAGAATTTAAAGAACCAATTAAATTTCTTATTGAACTTACAGCACCATTTATTTCTATCTCTACTTTATTTTCTAATGTTCCAACCTGATAATCAGCCCTTTATTTCACCTACTTATTCTTTAACATTTCCTTTATTTGTTTATTTCGTTCTCTTATTTGTTCTTCTACTTTTAATATATTCTCTCTTTCAATTTCTTCTTGTGTTTTAGGTTTTTCGTTGAAATCAATTGGTTTTTCCATATATGAAAGAACAGGTTGACTTTCTTTTCTTCCAAAATTATTATATAAAGCCTTATTAACTCCATCGTATATATATAAACCTATTAACCAAGCATTTACATTATCTATTTCTTTTTCTATTTTTATTTTCTCCATATACGATTTTCGGTATGCCCACAAGAGATTGGGTTCATCTTCCCAAAATTCTTTACTAGACATACCGAAATGTTATTGCTAATGGTAGTAGATAGTCATAAAAGAACTCAGTTAAATTTTTAAATTCTTTTTGTTCCCCATTGGCTTCTGAATTATCTACATCTCCAATATTTTCGCTTTTTTCTTCTTTCCATCTGGGGATCTCATAAAAGCCATATATTGACCTACTAGAAAATTTATAACCTCATCTGTATCACCATTTTCAGCCCTATATTGTTCTAATATTTTTTCCGCCTCATATTCTGTAATACTTGGGTGCTTCGCTAGTAATCCTGTATAGAAAATCTTATCATTTAATGTTATAAGTTTTCCTCCATTATTTACTAAGTCTAACCCTAAATCTTCTGCTCTTTTAGCATCTTTTCTAGTAGGAAAGCCTAATGTATATTCTTTATCTCCTACTTCTATTTTTATTAATTTACTCCTAATTCTCTCCTCCATTTAAAATTTTACTAAGCTAATAAAGCTGTTACTTCTTCAGCTGTTTTATCAGCTATTTCAGTTGCTACAATATGTAATGTAGCTTCTTGTGCAGAACCTGCACTAAATTCATTTTTCCAAGTTTGTGCTGTACCTTTACAATATGTTCCTGTACCATCACTAAACACAGTTAAGAACTCGTGTGGTTTTCCATCACAAATATTTTTTACTTTATCAAATTTTTCAGCCGTTCTATTATATGTGTAATCTTGGCTTGGTGTATCTTTTCTATCATCTATATATTGTTTTACTGGGCTGTCTAATTCTGTTACTTCAATTGTTCCACCTTCTGCCCCACTTGCTGGAACTGATTTGATACTTATTAATTTTTCAAATTTTGATGCACCTTTCACATATAGTAATGTTCCCTGGTCGTTAATAGCTACTACTGAATCTGCCCTATTAAATTACCTCCTATAAATTCTTTTATTTTCATCTATTTTAGCCTGATATTTCATATATCTTCTATCTACATCTAAATCAATATTAGGTATAGGAATATTAGACTTTCTAGAAAAACCATAATGTTCATCAAAAATATCATTTACTAATTTTGATAATTCTTTGGTTATTTCTTGTTTTGCTTTTAGCTCTTTATCTTTAGAATATATTTCTATTTCAAAAATCACATTGAATTTTTGGTCTGTTTTATCTAAATTTTCATCTACTAATGGATCGTCTACTTGTTTTATAATTACTAACGGAAAAAGATTAGTTTGTTCTGGAGTATCTTTTAAAACATAAGGGTTATTATTTGAACTGTTTTTTATGTACTGTTTTGAATATTCAAATATTTCTTCATATATATCTAATAATGCCCTACTTACCTCCTCTTTTAAATTCTTCTCGTGCTATCTCTTGAAAAGAATCTTGCATTCTATTCATAGCATTATAAAATTTTTTCTCTGCAATATGACCTTTGGTCCACCCAAAAGTGCCATCGCCTTTTGGGTATAACCAACCTTTTTTTCCATGTTTATTAACATCATATTTCCACCCTGCCTGACTTAACATTGTATCTACATGTGGGTTTTCGCTACCAACAAATCCTGTTCCAAATTCTAAGTATGTATCTTTCTCGGCTTTCGTTTCTATTCCACCAGTAATTATTCCACCTGAATTTTTAGTTGGTATAACTACTGTTGATTTATAATTATCTTTAAGCCCTTCTTCTGAAACTCTAGTTACAATGTTTTCTGCAATTTCTGGCAATCTTTGTGTTCCATACTTGGTCAAATAATCTATATATTCTGAAATACTATCTAATGATAATTTCATTATAAATTTTCCATTTATATCAATCATAAAATCACCTACTTAGCTGTTAATCTCTCAAAATATAATAAAATAACTTTGTTTTGATTTCTTGGTGGTAATAATCTATAATTAGCATTTGAACCATTTATAGTTTCACCATTTGGAGTAGCACCATCTAAATATGCTAAATCATACTGACTAAATTTATCAAAATATTTATCATATTCTATTACTGCTCTTTGTATTTGTTTCGCATTTTCTCCAAACTCTTGCATATCATTTGAAGAACTAATTGGTTGAACATTCATTTCAAAACATTCTGGTTTTTCATATTTTGCTCTTCCATAATCATCTACCTCATTCGGTATTTGTTTTGCGATCCAAATTCTTTTATTCCATTTTTTTAACCTATATTGGAACACCTGCCTTAGCTGGTGGCAATTCATTTAACAAGTCTTGTGAAAGTCCTGCTTTTGCTCTCGTTTCACTTAGTCCATTTTCTGAATATTGTATAACATTCTCATCACCCTGCATATTGTACAATTCAATTGCACATTGTGTTTGCCATTCTCTAGCATTATCATTAGGCAATTCTGTTATATCTTTATCAAAAGGATATACTAGCCTAAGGTATCTTTGTTTAGCTCTTTTTAACTTTATTTTAAAAATATCGTCTTTGCTTGTATCATCTTTATTGCCTAATATTTCTATCCTCATTTCAATTAATTGTTCGCTTTCTGATATAGACCTTATCTAGTTCCTCCTATTCGTTATTTTATTTCTTCTGCAACTCTTGCTTTTATTAATTCTTTGCCTCTTTTGGTAGACACAGTTAATTCTGTGCCTACCTCAATTGGTTCATTATTTTTAGTACTATCAAAATATCTTTTTATTATCTTAACTTTCATCTAATCACCTACTAGACAGTTGGTGTTTCGTCACCATCAACACTTGCTGCTGATGCTTCTGAAACAGCTACAACTTTTCTTCCAACAGGTTTTGTAAATGAAGTAGATAATCCAGTTATTTTTCCGTGTAATGCTTCATTTCCATAGTCTAAACCTATTTGTCCGAACAATTGGTATTTTTCTCCTGCACCTGTTTTAGCAAGTGGTTCTAAGAAGAAGTTACCTTTGCCTGGAACTGGTTGTTCAACTGGGCTTATAGCATCAAAGTTTAATAAGAAAGCTGTACCTTCTGGTATGAATTGCCCCTGTGCTATATGTACAGTAGCTGTTGGTAAATATAAATCTCTTATTTGTATTCCATATTCATTTGATTTAAATTCTCCAACTTCAACACCCATTTCAATAGCATTTCCGTTTATTTGATTTAATGTTGTATTATCAACCCATAATGTTAGGTTAGAAATATCACCATTAGCTTTATCTATTTTTTGAACTAAGTCATTAATTAACCATATATCAATTGGTTTTCCATTAGCTTCTACAACATTTGTTACTATAGCTTGATTAATACCTCTTGTTTTATTAACTTCACTATCTTTTGTAGCTTTGTTGTGTGTTCCTTGAATAAATGTTTTTTCTATAGCTCTCGCTAATTTTTTCATTTTATTTCCTACTTGGAAATCTAACTCATTTTGTGGGTTAGCTTCTAAACCTTCTAAGTTTGCACCTGCTAATGTACCCATATTAGACATTTTTGCATAGCTTATAGCCACTGCATCTTGGAATATTTGAGTTACGTTAGTTGTTTGACTTCTTGTGATATATGATGGATTTGGTGCATTTAATGAATCTGTTTCTGATATATTTGGTATATCTCCATCTTCACTTGCATATTCTTGTCCTAATATAAATTCTACTGAATTTGTATATTTAGTTTTTCCACCTATCATACTTAAAAATGGTGTTCTTGTATTTCCTTTGTTAAATAATAAACCTGCATAATTTAGTACTCCAAAACTTTGTACTGTTCCGTTTGTTTCTGCCCTATCAATTCTCTCCTTTATTCTTCATTTTTATTTTGTGCTTCTTGCACTAATCTTGTGTAATATGCCATCTTACCAAAATCATTTTTCTTTTGGGCTTCGGCATATAACTTTTTATACTTTTCTAAATCTCCTTCTGGTTCTGAACCTTTATCATTTCCAGCTGGAGGTGTTTTAGTACCTTTAATTATTTTGTCTGTTATAGCTTTTTCAATATCTTTTTTTTGCTTTTGCATAGTATTACATATTGTTTCAGCTAAAGTCTTTGTTTTTTCTGGGTCCTCTTGAATTATTGATTCTAATATTCCACTATAATCATCTTCTTTAAACCCAGCTTTTGCAAAAACATTCTCAGCATACATTCTACTTATTGTTAAGTTTTGTTTTTGATATTGTTCTTGCAATTGTTTAGCTTGTTTAGCCTGTTTTTCTTCATCTGTCATTTTACTTTCTTTAAATGAATCGTACTCAGCTTTTAAAGCATTATAAGCATCTAATTGTGCTTTTGTGTTTTGCTTTTCATTGTTATATTTTGTTGTAGGTACAAAACTTTTTCCAACTAAAGTTTTTATAGCCTCTGCTTTTCCTGTTGCATCTAATTCTTCATTTGACAAGATTTGATTTAATTCTTCTTCGTTCCTAATTCTACTCCTTTTCTCACACTTCCGTTTTTACCGAGTCGTTCTCGTAATTGTGTGGCTAGTTATTATCCCCACTAGCAAGATTATTTTTATTTATACTTTGATTTTCCTTTTTTTCGTTCTTTTCATTGTCATCTTTACTTGTTGGAGTAGTAAAGTTTTCAATTTCTGAACTCCAAAAATTATCACCAAAATATTTTTTACCCTTATTAAAAACATCATTTGGATCAGAGAATAACCCACAAATTGCAAATGCTACATCTGGTGGCACTTGTGCTTGTTTCATATTCATTAATCCCTGAGTTTTAACAAGTAAATTATCTGATTTGTTTCTAGTAAATTTTATATCTATATCTGATAATTTTAATTCTTTAACAACAGCTTTATATTCACATATTCTTAAAATTAGTTTCAAAAACTGCCTTTCAGATTTTTTAAATGAAAGCTCATCTTGCTTTGCTCTTTCATCAGCCATAGTCCAGCCTTCTCCAAGTAATCTTGCTTGTCCTGTATCTCCACCAGATGCTTTATGATTTAATCTTGGAACACCACATATAGTTAATACATTATTGTATAAATCATCTGTTACAATTTTTGTTTCGCTATGTAATAATTGTGATGTCAATAATTTTACATCTGCTGGTTTTTGAGGGTCATTCGATGTTACCTCTACAGCACCTAATGCTACTAATGCTCTAAATTTTTCTGGTTCTATTTCTTGATTTATAAAAACAAGTAAACTTTGTATGAATTGGTCAATACCATCTAAATCATCTGATTTTATTCTATTTAAGGCATTTAAACCTGTCATTACTAATTCAATTAGACCTATTCTTGCTTGATTTAAAGGGTATTCTATTATTCTATGACCTTTAACCACTAATGGATAGGCTTCAACTGATTGCTTAGAGTTTTCATTTAATTCTATTTCAAAGTTCAATAATTCTAACATTCCAGAAGATTCTTTTATTTCATACATACAATCTTCGGTATAAATTGTTATTATTCTATATTTATTTATTTTAGATTCTCCATTTTCAATTTGAACTTGTTCACTAAAATAACTATAATAACCACTAAATAATTGCTCACCTTTTATACCACTATTGTATACAACAAAAGTCCTTCTTGGATCTGGTGTCCTAATTTCAAAAGGTGCATCATCTGACTCATCTTCCTTATCAATATCAACCCATCTATAAGCCGTTCCACAAATATATTGCCATTCTGCGATTTCTTTATCTCTACTAGCTTTATCTTCACTTTCCATAAACTTATTAATTATTGATATTTCTGGAGTGATTTTTTCGTTTTCTTTTTCCCCTTTTTGAACATATTGTATAGGTTCACCATATACATAACCTTTTTTAAATTCAACAATTTCAAAGGCATGATTCTCTAACACTTTATTATTTATTTCTGGTCTAACATTTTTTGTTTTTTTCAGAATAGGTTGTTTCCCTTTATAATAGTTATATAGATAATCAATTTCCTTTGAATTTTTTTCATGTTCTCTCAACACTTGTGGCAAAATCTCTAATATCTTTTTAGAAGTCAACTCTTCTTTTTTTATTGAATGAGTTATAATTCTTCTTCCAAAAAATACCCTTTGAAAATCTTGCACTGGAATAACAGCTGGTGGACTTTCTGTTGGTCTTTCGGCTGTTTGTGTGTTTTCTACATTTGATTTTTCTTCTGACCTAATTTCCCTCCATATTATAAAAAGGTGCAATAATACAATATCAATTACTTGTTATTCATTACCACACCTTTTTTAATTTAAATGGAGTGAATTAGTTTGATACTTTCCCTCCACATTAATCGTATCCCCACTATGATAAATCATAGTACTCTGCTCTTGATATTATATCACGTATTCTTATATTTTCCACTTTATCAATTTTATGTAATCTTTCTTGTAAATATTTTGGAATTTGCTGATTTTCAAGTTTGAATTTTTGACATTTTTCGACATATATCACCAATTTTCCCCAAGTGTCCTTTTCTCGATGTATCTTAGTCATATAATCTTGTCTCAAATTATTATATCTACAAAAAAAGCAATCTTCCCAATTTTCACATTTCCAACAAATATTTGACCTTATTTTAAATTCCCAGTAAACCTCTATTTATTGGTTTTGGTCTACTTGGTTTACCCCTTCCTAATATAATCTCGGTTGTAAACATAGCGACACTATCTGGTGCATCATCATGTTTATTCGCATAATCGAAACTATATGTTGTAAAATTTTTCATAAACCTACCATAATCGGTATTCGGTTTATATGTTTTTTTATCTTTAAATACCATAAATTTCTTTATTAGTCCTCTTGTGTCTTTAATTCTTTGCTCTTTTTTTACAGTATTATATTTTTCTACTATCTCACATAAGAAATAACCTTTCTTGTGTAATTTTTCTTCTAATAATGTTTTTAAAGATGTATCAATATTATTTTCAACAACTAATGTTGTAATATTGTGTTCTATTATTTTATCAACTATTAAATCATATAATTCTGTCATAGCCTTTTGCTTAAAAATACAATCTATCATATAGTATTTTGTTCCATCTGTTCTAAAAATAGGCATTGACACATTATCTTTTCCTCTTCTTGCTGGGTCCAAAACTGCTAAGGCATAATTAGAACAAAGTTCTTCTCCTTTTTCATTTAAAGGAAGTGTTTCATAATGTTCTAATAAATCATCAGCAAATTCAAGCCCTGTTGGTGCAATAGGTTCTTGTTGATATACACAACTAAACAAAAATGGATCAGTTGTATCTCTTAGTCTTAATGCTTCTTCTGTGGTCATTACAGCAGGACATGTACTAACATCTTGCTCATCTAGTAATGGTACTCTTATAAATGCTGCATAACCATCTACGGCCTCAACTACATATTTTTCAAAACCTTTTATTTTTGATGGTCTCATTTCGTGGGTTGATTCTATGTCGTTCATTGTCCTATTTAAAATATCTTCTGGAGACCACATTGTACCAACAAAAATATATGTAACACTTGGGTCAGTTCTTCTATTAAACCATTCTGTACTCCAACTCTCATATATTTTTCTATGTTGTTCACTATTGGTTGCTTCTTCTGCACCTTTAGTCATATCATCGAATATTAATGCTTTATTAGCTCTTTCACCAGTACTTGCACCATCTCTTGTTCTTGCAATATGAGATTTTTGAGAACCACTATTTTTTAAAATCCAATCACTCTCTTTTTCTTTTTCAAATGGTTTATCTCCATAAACTCTAAATTGTGGGAACACATCTCTAAATCTTTGACTCTTAATTATGGCTTGTATTGCTCTACTGAAACCAAGCACTAATTCTTGTGAATATGACCATCTCAAAATACTATTTGTTATATCTAACCCAAATAACCAAGCACTAAAATTATTTAATGTATAGCTTTTACCATATCCGTGGTGGAAATGATGCTTCTATATATTGTAATTTAGAATCAAAGGCACTTTTATTCAAATAAAATATAAATGGTTTTAATACATTTCTTCTATTTGCTAATACTTTGGATTGTGCTGGTAAATCTAACTCAATATAATCAATAAAATGTTCTAATGACCTTCTTCCAGCAAAAGCATAAGCTTTCTCCCATAACTCATAGTATTTAGGCATAAATTCTTCATTACATTCATATATTCTTTTTTCTATTTCTGGAATTAAAAACTTTATAGAATATCTACAGGCTTCTAATTCTCTTTCTTGCTTTTCTTCTTTAGATAGCTTAGATGTATTATCAAAATGTTGTAATAGCATTAAGTATAGATTATTACACATTTCTAGTCTTGTATATTCATCTATCTTTTTCTTTTTATGTAATATTTTTATAATTTCATCTATAACCTTTTTATAATCTTGCCTATTCTACCTCTAAATCTTCCATCTTTACAATTTCATAATCTGTTGGTTTTCCAATCATTTTAACTATACTATCTTTTTCTAAATCTAAAGCAATTTCAATTCTTTTAGCCCATAAAAAACTTCTAGGACCTGTTCCTTTTATAAAATTATTTAAATGACACTTGTCTACCTTACCAAGTTTTTTCTCTTGCATTAACTTTAATAAGTCGGCTTGTGTCATTCCCCTTTTGGTTAATATTAACTTAATATAATCTTCTAATGTAATCATATTTTCTCCTTTGGATCGAGAATCTAGACTCGAACTAGAAACAAGAGAATCAAAATCTCTTGTGATACCTTTTCACCATTCTCGAATATATAAAATGTAGAGCCACGTTCTCTACCTGGGATAAGTTCTTTCAGCTTTTTTAGCCACTGTTTCCATTGAACCATAGCTTTACCTATGTTAAGACAGTAAACGTTTTATTTTAAAAAGGTGGTGAATGTGTACAATTTGAGTTGTACTTGTCTGAACAGCTGGACTTGAACCAACTCTTGAATTTTCAACTCTGTGCTTCCGTTAAACACTATGTTCAGATAGAAAGGAGGGGGAATGCAAATGCCAAGCATCCCCTTTATGAAAAAAACAACAAAAATAAAATGTCGTAAAAAGGAAAAATTCCTTTTTTGGTGGTAGCGAGAGAAGGAATCGAACCTTCGACCTTTGGCTTAGGAGACCAATAAGCTGCCACTGCTCCATCTCGCGATATAAGGCTACAATATTTCCCCCTAAAATACTGTATAAAGTACACCCATAAACCTTTTGTACTTCTCCCTTTAAATTAATCGTTGTAATGACATTTTCCGTCATACCAGACACCACATTCTTCTTTCACACAATGAGCATGTGTGTATGTTTCAACAATCACAGAACCATTTTCATTTTCGTTCTCGTCATATTGAATAAATGTAGCTCTTCCAAACCCATTTCTAACGTAAGGACAAAACATATTTACTCCTTACTGCATTTAGCACATATAAACTCTTTTTCATCTTTATCGGTAGTTGCAACAAATACTTGCTCTTCATCTTCAAATTTTTTGCCACATTTATCGCAATTTTCACTTACTTTTAGATTACTTCTTGTTCTTTCAATATAAAATGTTTTAAATTTGCAAATACCTTTAATATCTACATACTTTTTATCTACTTTGATTTCTTTCTTCATCTCGTTCCTCCTACTCTTTTAAATCTTGCCACATAACTCCATTTTTGATTTGAATCTTGTAGTTCCTAAACATAGTTTTTAGAACTTTATTGATTCTAGGTCCTTTACAGAATAACCACGGATTTACAAATATTTGTGCCGATTTGCTATTCTTACCCCTATAAATAATATCTTTCTTAGCTAGTGATGCTAAAACCGAATATAACTTTCCTTTACTTATTCCAGATATATCAATTAAGGCATCAGCTTTTATTTCATTTCCGTTATCATACTTTAAACAACAATCTTCATAGCCTATATATGTTGCTATCGAATATAGAAAAGCTTTTTCATAAACATCTAACATTTTCATCGTACTTCGTATCTCATCTATATTCCCTTTATAGAAATGTTTCATTTCCCATTCTTCAAATCCCACATCTTGACTCTTATTTTTAAAGGCATCTATCGAACTTTTTCTTACGATCCTATCTCCTGCCTTTATCTCACTAAACTCACCAGTATCTACATCTAGTATCACTTTACTCCTATCTAATCTTCCTCCTGTATTGTTCATCTGGTGAACTAAAATCGCCGTTTTTGTTCATATCGTGAACATTTGAAAAATCTTTATACTCTTACAATATCAATGTTTTAAAGCCTATTTTTTTAATTCTGTCCCTCTTATTCTTAATTTATCTAAAATTATTTTAGACAAAACAAAAAGAAGCCACAAAAACAAACTTTTTCCGTTCGTTTTGTTGCTTCTATCACAAGCTCATCTATTAAATTATATATACTATATATCATGCTTAAATAATAAAGTCAATCCATTTTTGGAAAATTCTTTTTATTTTTTCTAGAAATTTTTATGGGTAACTGTGCCCCCCTATCGACTTAATTAATAGGGGCTGGGGGCTTATTTGCTTACACTAGCCACATTCGTTATTGATTAAAACATAGTATTTTAAAGGCTTTCAGCAACTAAGAATTTTAAAGTCCAGTAAAAAGTCCAGTAAATATAGCTTTTTATAAACAAAAACAAATATTTTTAAAAGTAACTTTTTATATTATTTTTTATTATTATTTATGTAAAAAATTTATTTTTTTTAAATTTTTTTTAATATTTTTATATATATATTTTTTTATTCTTTTATACTCTTATATGCTCTTTATTGCTCTTATATCAGCTTATATTTGATTATATTGTAAAATCTGGCAAAATCGCTGTAATGTGCTATTTTAACGGCTTTCCTGGTAATGTCGCAGTAGTACTCAAAGTCGCTCAGTTCTAAGGGTTTACGGCTTTTTTAAATTTGATATAATACTTGTATTATGGTATAATATAAGAGTAAAAAAAATACTTGTATATAGTTTGAAGTTTTGGCAGACCTAAACTATACACAAGCCCCATAATCACCAAAAGGCGACTATCTTTATATATATTAACATACATTTTTTAAAATTTCAAGCCCCCTTTTGTGTGAGATTCAGGAAACACATGAAAGGAGGTTTTTTGTATTTATATTTTAACAAATGGCAAAGGCTTAATTATAGGCACATTTTATAGCTTATATTATGCCCAAGTTATCAAAGAATTACTTTTGAAAAATAGAGTTTTTGAAAGTGTAAAAATTATAAAAAAAGGAGATTTTAAGAAATGGGAATAAAACAAGTATATGAATTAAATTCACAATATAACAATCAAAAGAGCTTTTATGGAAAAGCTAAAATTGTAGAATATGAAAATGGAGATAAAGACCTTATAAGCTATACAACAAAAGTTGCTAGTATAATCAACAATAAGTTATTTATTTATGGCTATTATTCAAACACAACAGCTAGACATATAAACGAATTTTTGCTACAACATGGCTTCAAGAAAATGTCAAAAGCTGAGATATTAGCTTATTAATAAATAAGATGGAGAATGGAAAAATCAGCCATTCCTTCTCCATCGCCCCCCTAATACATAAGATAAAGGCTATAAATATAGCCGTTCCAAAAATAGCCGTTCAAAAATTTTTATTAGAAGGAGACTAAAAAAAATGAAATTCAACAAATTCCATCTTGAGATGGTAAAAGATAAAACATTCAATTATGATAATACAAAAATTGGTAGTTCAATTGACGTTGTAAAATTAATTAGTGATTTAGAAAAATTGGAAAATTTAACTCAGGAAACTATGGTTCTAATTTGCTTAGATTGTAAAAATAATATTGTTGGAATTAGTGAAATTGCAAAAGGTGGAATAAATTTTTGCAATATAGATTTAAGAAATATATTCAAAGTAGCATTATTAGCAAATGCTTGTAAAGTAATATTAGTACATAATCACCCTTCTGGAGATAGCAAACCAAGTAATGCAGATTTAGAACTTACAGAACATATTTTGAATGCAAGTGAAATAATGAGAATACAACTTGTCGACCATATTGTTATAGGAGAAAATTCAAAGTTTACAAGTTGTGTGTATATGTTAAGAGGTAAGGAGAATTAAAAAATGAGTTATATTGAAAGTCAAATAAACAAAGTAAAAGGAATGGAAAATTTTGATTTTTCTATTCAAATATGCAACCAAAATTTAAATATTTATACAAATTATTTAAATGTTACAAATGATAAATTGCAAAAAATATTTAAGATATTACAGGAACCAGACAAGACCAAAGAACAAATTGACCTAGAATATGCAATTTCCGTTCTAAAAGATTTATGCACTTATTACGATAAAAGTAATAAAACAAAAGAAAAAGAAATTTCAATCGATTGTATGCTCGATTTAATTGAAATGTATAATAAAAAATTTTTAGATAAAAAGGAGAATTAATATATGAATAAATATGATGAACTAATAAACAAACAACAAAAAGAATTTAATGCTTTTCCAATGGCTTTTGCCTATTCTCAAGAACAATTTAAAGAAGGACTTTTAAAATTAGGACTAAATGAAAATGATGATGATAAAGTTGTTGCAATTAGTGCAGGTGGCTTTATAAGAAAAACTGACTTACAAAATTTTAGAGACCTTACAAATAGACTTGAAAAAGAACTTGATGATGCAATAAAAGCAGATACAACTGGGACAGGCTTTATATACGATATGTTTGTGTCAGAACTATTTAATCATGAGTATGCTTATACTTACGACCTAGAAGAGACATTGTCAGCACTTGCAATTACAAATAAAGATTTAGAACAAAACAAAGCACTAAAAAACGGCTTAAAATTAGCTATAGAACACGTTTTAAGTGGTGAAGATTAAAGGAGAAAAAATTATGTTTAAAAATGAAGAAGAATTATTAAAAGATATTGAAGAAAACAAAGATGGTTATACCTGGCACGATATACAAGATACTATTTGTGCTTATGCCTTATGGTATAAACTACCTTTTTATGAAGAAAATTTATTATTGGAAAAAGCAGATAAAATTTATTATAAAGATTTAGTTATAAAGAAGGTGAAAAAATATGAAAATAAGTAAAAGTGATTATAACAAACTATGTAAAATAGCTCGAATGTTAAATGATGAAGAAAGCGACTATGACACATTCGATATTTGGGAAGATTTAAATGAGATTATAGATAATATAAAGGAGGAAAAATAATTATGGGTTTAGACATGTATATATCAAAAATGCCAAAGATAAAAAAATTTAGTTTTAACGAACAAATTGGAATAGAAAAAATCATTCAAGATTTAGATGAAACAAATATTGATAAATATAAAAATAATGAAAGTTTAAAAGATTTTATAACTTTAAAAGGTGAATATTATAAATATTATTCAATGCAAACCAATATTGGTTATTGGAGAAAAGCAAACCAAATACACAGATGGTTTGTAGATAATGTTCAAGATGGTGAAGATGATTGCGACTACTACTACGTTAGCAAAGACAAATTAATCGAATTAAAAGAACTTTGTGAAGAAATTGTGCAGAAAGCCAAATTAATTGATGGAAAAATATTAGCTTATCGCAAATATGATGAAAACGGAAAAGAAATTGATATATTTGAAGATGGAAAAGTTATTGATAATACTGAAATATGCAGAGAACTTTTACCAACACAGCCAGGCTTTTTCTTTGGTTCAACCGAATATGATGAATATTACTACGAAGATATAAAAGAGACTATCTCAATAATTAATAAAATTTTTGAAACTGTAGACTTTGACAATGAATACGTTATATATACTTCATCTTGGTAAAATGGAGAAATAGTATGCAAAGACTAAGACAAAAAACAATTAATGCTTTTATAAGTACTTTAAATGCCAGAGAAAAAAGATACATTATTACTAAAATAAGAAATGATATTAATAAAATTGATGCAGACAAAGTTAGTTTTACATTACATATAAACGGGGAAGTTATTCAAATATAACTCCCCTATACTTTAATTTAAAGGAGAATACATTATGGGCTTATTAAATGAAATTGCAGAATTAAAAAATGAATGTAGACTTGCCGAACTAAAAAGAGATGAAACACTAAAGGAAATTGCAAAACTTGAAAGGCAACAAGCAATAATGAATGAACAAAAGATTTATGAAAAAGATATGAAAAAAGCTATAGAAAATGAACTTAAAGCAACCTTTGATGACTTTTTTTATAATAATGGTCTTGAAGTTGGTTTAAATATTTTATCTCTTTTGGAAACAAGAGAAAATATAATAAAAAATATTGCTGAAACTTCAAATGAAAGCGACTTTCTACACGAAAACTATGAAAGAATATTAAATAAAGTTAAAAAGAAATATGAAAATGATTTTAAAGCAAGAGAACGAATAAACAAAGAAAATTATAATTGTGATCCAACCACTACCCCATCAAATATAAAAATCTTTTTCCAGGTTATAGGTAGAATAATAAAGTTCTTATTCAAAATCACTCTAGGTATTATTTATCTATTCTATAGAATTTTAATAACTTTAACAGAAAAAAATTAAAAGAGAGTAAAATTTACTCTCTTTCATATTATTTATGATTTTTTTACTATTTTTTTGCCACATTTTTTTCCGTTCCAAAATTTCCGTTCCAAATTTTTAGTTCCATTTTGAATACACATAATATTTCATTGGTCTTGTCATCTCAATATGAGAATACTTTAATTGTCTTATATTCTCTGGTGCCTCATCTATTTCCCCACTATAGATTATTAGTCCATCATCTAAAATAACTTCTATTGTTAATAATCTACCGCTTCCTATAGGTCCATAAACTTTATTGCTTTTATCTTCCATTTATACACTTCTCCACTTTCAACCTGTTCTCGACTTTTTTATATCATAGATTCAA
Source organism: Clostridiales bacterium (assembly GCA_015056485.1). Lineage (GTDB taxonomy): Bacteria > Bacillota > Clostridia > TANB77 > CAG-508 > CAG-452. The sequence continues at coordinate 20,014 of SVGD01000011.1, read as the reverse complement.
TTATTTTACAACCAAAAATAGTGAAATTGTATCACTACCATTTCACTATTCTTTTTTCATTTCTTTTTCAACTTGCTTTATTCTATCTTTAACTTCCTTTTCTTTTGTTTTTAATCTATCAATTAATTCTTGATATTCTTCTACATTTGCTGGTAAATAATAACCATCATCGTATATAATTACATATTTTTCATGTAATTCACTTAAATTCTTTCTAAATATTCTTTTATCGTTTATATTGCACTTTTCCATTAGTTCTTCTCTAGAAATTTTATATTTCTTACCTATTGGTATATTATCAATTATATTCATTAGTTCTCCTCCTCTGCATAACTTCCATCATCTTGTTGCTTTAATTCAATTGTTCTTAAACTTTTTCCCTGATTTACAGCCTCAATTTGTTTCATTATGCTATTTATATCTGCTTGTGATTTGTGTTCTATTATTATTGGGTTAGATGCTTCCACCATTCCGTGTTCTGCTTTAGTTCTATATATTGTACTTATTTCTTTTACTTCTCCATCTTGTGCAGATGTAAGTAATATGTCAGTTATATAGTCATCTATTTTTTGCATTATTTCCTGTCTTTCTATATCTTCTGCTTGTCTCCAATTGTCATAAGTTTTACTACTAACACCTATAAAACTACAGAAATTCTTTTTTGTAGGTAAAAATTGTTTTACCTTATTTATATTTTCTATAAACAATTGATAATAATCAAATAATATAGCTAACTCAGTATTATTATATTTAGGTGAAACACCTATTGTATTTTTTTGTGCTAATAAAGAACGTAATTCAATAGTAGATAAATTTTTATTTGACTTTTGCAACTTTTCAATAACTTCATCAAGTTTAGAGTCAAGATAACTTGTTAAATTATCTTGATACTCTTTCTTGATTAGTTCTTGTTTCATATTGGAAACATTTTGTTTTTCAACTTTATTTTCCATCTTTTTCTTATCTATTGTATTTTTTTGTTTACTAATTTTATTCCTATTTATTCTCCTTTAATAAATTAATAAATATTTTTTCCAACACATTTACGACTATAGAATTTCCGTGCTTGTCGATACAGCTGGTTTTGACTCATATTACAAGCTTTTGCCTTTTCAAAATCTTCATCATCAAACCCCATTAATCTCCAACACTCTTTTGGAGTAAGTTTTCTAATTCTTAAATTTTCCCTATCTACACCCCTCACTGCAACACCTAAACAATCGCATCTAGTATCTAATGTAGGTGCTACTTTATTATTTCTTGAATTTTGTTTTTTAAAGTTTTTCATTCTATTAGTAGAATAACTATGTCTTATAACATCGCTTTCTTCTACTAAATTATTATCTATCAAATAATTGCATAACTTAGTTTTTAAATTATTCATCAAAGCTCATCAGCACCTTCCACTTTAACATTTAAACACTTTTCTTGAAGATTAGTAGTATTATCTAATTCTTCACTTACAGTTATCATTCCTGAATGTTCTTCTCCTGCCCCTCTAGCTGTTAATGTAGGAACAACACTTTCTTTTCCATTCACTTTTTCAAATGGTTTTTGATGTGCTTTCCAATGTGCTATTTTACTTATTTTTTCATCTGATAAATAATAACTTTCATCAACATTATCTTCTAATAAATCTTTTAATTTTAAAGTTAATTCATTTTTAGGTGGAAATTCAAATTCTTCTAAAACAGATGTTACTGTTCCGTGATTTTCTTTAACAGTAGGTGCTAAACCATTCCCATCAACTATTCTCGAAGCATTATGCCCACTTGGCATATAATTTCCTATTACCTTTATTTTGTTATCGCATTTTTCTCCTTTTGGAAACTCAAATTCTTGATTATGTTCAATAACTTTCCAACCATTTTTAACCGATCCACTTCCACAATTAGTTGTTAAAGTTCCTATTGTGTCTTGGTCTTTCCTTATATTAGAGTTATAGTCATCATAAATAATATTTTCTTTTCTTATACTTACACAAAATACTCTTTCCCTGTTTTGAGGTATTCCATAGTCTTTTGCATTTAGCACTTGATAGTATGATTTATACCCTAATTTTTCTAAGGCCTCTATGTAATTATCAAAATTATGCTTATGTCTTTTACTTAGAACATTTTTTACATTTTCCCATAACACATATTTAGGTCTAATTTTCTCAACAATTCTTATTGTTTCATACATTAAACTTGACCTGGTTCCACTTCCTTCATCTCCACCAGCTTGTTTTCCAGCTAGTGAAAAGTCTTGGCACGGACTACCATGAGTTATTAAATCTATATCTTTAAAATCTTTATTCCATTCTCTTATATCTTGTGTTTCAAAATTTGTGCCGTGTATTGCATTAAAGCTTTTTATAGCATATTTATCAATTTCTACAGCATCTACTATTTCTAAATCTACACCTATTCTTTCTAGTGCTTTACTACAAGCACCTATTCCTGCAAATAATTCTATAATTCTCCTATTTCTTCTTTTCTCCTTTCTTTAGTTTATTTATTTGTTCCATCAAGCTAAATATTAATTTTTCTTGTGCTGTATTTAATAATTCTGTTACAGCTTTAAACTTAAACATATAATAATTATCTAATGTTACTAATACCCATAACATAGCAATTATTACCCATTCAAATCTTTTTTCCATAAATGCAACCCATAAACTTAATACAATTTCAAATATATTAAGTGCTAATAACATTTTTGTTTTTCTATCTAACCTTATCATTTTTTCTACTTCTACATTTCCTAAATTTGTTTCTATTTCTACTTTCATCTTTTTTCCTACCTTTCTCTTGAATAATCAATATATTCTTTTTGCTCTTCATCTCTTATTTCTGATGTTTCTTTATCTTTTAATTCTGGGTGATTCTTTTGTACTTTTCTTCTTGCTCTTGTTATACTTTCAAAACTAATACCTTTATTTTTTGCACCAGACATTACTTCAGTAAAAGTTTTAACAGAATCATAAGGAAATATTGTAAGCACTACTTTTAATATTAAAAAACAATCATCTTTTCTTGCTAGTTCATTTTCTTCTAGAATTTTTTTAACGATTTTTTCTATATTCATTAATCTTTCTTTTTTCATAACTCTATTTCCACCTTTCATAATTCTCAACTTTTGTTATTTCAATTTCAATTCTAGGTCTTTCTTTATCCCAATACACTCTACTTCCATCATGAGATGCAACAATATCTCTACAATCGTCCTTTATTACCTTAGTTTTAACTAACATATCATCTAGTGCCTCTAATAAATTTGTTAAATCTATTCTTCTTCTACTTTCTGTATAAAATATTGCTTTTATATTTACAGGGTAATCAATTTCTAATCTAAATTTTTTAGGTATCGTCTTAATAGCTTCATCTTCAAATTGCCTATATAATTTACTTGGAATATTAAATATTTTTCCATTTCTAACAAAAATTTGTTGTGAATTTTTTTTAGTTCTTGGTACTATATCTAGTGTAAATTTCCTATCATTCGCCTCTTTCTATTCTTTGTCTTGCTATATTAAAATATTTTTCATCAATTTCCATACCTATATAATTTCTATTAAGATTAAAACAAGCTATTCCACTACTACCTGTTCCCATAAACATATCTAATACTGTCTCATTTTCTTTACTAGAATTTTCAATTAAAATTTCATTTAGTTCTATTGGTTTTTCGGTTGGGTGGTTTTTATTTCTTATATTATTTACTTTTAATATGTTTTTTGTTCCCATATTATTTATGTTCTTTGCTTTGCCTTTTCTTAACATTAATATCATTTCATAAGCATTCAAATAATATCTGTTAGGAGTTGCATTACCTTTTTCCCATATAAGTATATTTTGAAATACAAACCCCACCTTCTCCGCTTCCTGTTGTAATTCTTTTAAGTTTCTTGCATTAATATATATGTATATATGACTTCCGTCCTTTAAAACTCTATATGCTTCTGGCAACCATTCTGAAAATTTAATGTCATTGTGATTAAATAATTTACCTGTCTTAGATGTCTCTTGTAAAAATACTCTTTCTTTCATAGCACTTTTTTTAGGTATGTTAGTACACCCTCCAGTTACAATATGGTACGGACAATCAGTTATTATTAAATCAATGCTTTCATCTGGAATATCTTTTATTAATTCCAAACAATCGCCTTTTCTTAAACTAATCCTATGTGCTTTTCCCCTTTCCAATGGCTATATAGTATTCTTGCATATCTTTTGCTTGTACAAAATCTTTACAATTTCTAATACCCTTAAACTCATCATTTTCTAATTTGTTACACCCAAAGCAATATTTACAAATCTTATCGTTTTCTAATTCTCTACTCCTTAATATCAAATCCTCTCAATATAGATTCGTGATCCAATTCTTCATATTTTAAAATTTCTTCCAAAATTAAATTCATATTTTCTAAAACACTTATTAACTCTGGTAGCCATTTCTTAATATCTTTTTTATTTTTATTCAAATGATTACAACCATTTATATATCTTCGTAAATTATAGTTATAATTCCATTTAAGGTCATTCATAGCCTTTTTTTCTAAAACGGACATGGTTCTTTCTTATCTCCTGTTTTATTATCTTGATTTTTCATTTTTTCGTAAATTTCTTCTGTAAGTTGAGGTTGCTGCTTAAATGTCTTTGTATCTTTGTCATATATCAGCCCTACAACTCCACATCGCATTCCTTTTGTTTTCAATATTTCTAATATTGTACTTGTTTTTGTTATGTCATATCTCTCTTTGAACATCGCTTTACTCAAACGTTTATATTCATTGTTTTCTTCATCTAAAGTATCAACTCTTATAATTGAAATTACATTATAAGCTTTATTTACTAAATTAGAACTTCCAAAAACATCGTATATCGTTATTCTTGGGTTTAGTTTATCTGTCTTTTTTTGATGTACTACTAAATGAATATGTATATTTTTATTTACAGCAAAAGTTCTTAATTTTTCCATAATATCTTTTTGTTCTCTATACTCATCATTTGTTGCTGTATCAATCTGCATAAAATTATCTAAAATAAATACTCTTACTTTATATTTCACTCTTACTTCTTCCATAGCATGTAATATAAAATCTATCGTTCTTGGTTCTTCATTGTTATATAACAATAAATTTTCGCCATAAATTCTATTTAATCTTTCAACTTCTTTATCTGCAACAAAAGTATCAAAAACATTACTATCTTTATATTGCTTTGTATAAATATCTTTTCTATCTACAGTTTGCTTATAAAGATTATTCTTAAAATCATCTTTTGTTTGTTCTCCATTGAAATAAAATACTTTCTCATTTTGTAATATAGATTGTTTTGTTATCATAGTCATTACTGTTGTTTTTCCTGCATTTGTTCCACCTGTCCATATTGTTATACAACCTAGTTCAAACCCTTTAATCAAATAATCTAAATTTTCTATTTTTGAAAGCACTCTTTCTTTAGAGTCTGTATTATACTTATATTCATTAAATTTAAAATATAATTTTCTTTGAGGTGTCCTCCCAAGTAATTCAGCTTGTTCATTTTCACTTAAATCTTGCAAGTTTTATCACCTACTTTATGTATTTTTCTATTATCCCTTTTGCTCTCCATATTTCTATTTTTTCATTTTCTTTAGCATTAATAAAAATCTCTGTTAAGTATTCTAAATACATTTCGTTCTTATATGCTATTACTAATGCTTCTTGTTTTAAATGAGGTATTAATCTTTTCCAAAGCATAAGCTCTTCACAAATTCTTATATAGGTAGAATTAAACCATTCATTTAATTTTTTCTTTATCTCTAGTTCTTCTTCTCTTTTCTTAATTAAATACTCTTTTAATTTTTTAGACTCTCTATTTTCTGTTGTTATTCCAAAATCATAAAATAATTTATTTATAGCCGTTACAAAATCAATATTAAATAGCTTTTCTACAAAATCAATAACATCATAATGCTCACTTGTTCCAAAATCATGTATACCTTTAGCATCATTCACTAGAAAACTAGCTGTTCTTTCATCTCTAAATGGGCTTTTGTACCATAACCCCAATGAATTTTCTTTTACAGGTTCACCTATATAATATCTAACAACACTTGATGGTAATAATGTGTCTTTGATTTTATTTTTTTCATTCATTATTCATCTTCCACATATTCCATAATTGTTTCATTAAAAAATGTACTACCTTTTTGTATATATCTAGATTCTCTTTGCTGCTCTACCATTAAATCAGCATATTTCTTAGTTGCATACCACATCTGCTTATTTGTTAGCTTTATCTTTTTACCTGCATATTTTTTACCATTTAACCAAGCTTTGTAATGATTAAAGGCTGAATTTTTTCCATCTTTACGTGGGTATAAAACCCATATTTTTTCAAAATTCTCTGCCAGTTCATTTTCTGATGAACTTATATTATTAATCTTTATATTATTCTCTTCGACTTTTTCGTCTATACCTGTCTGACTTTTTTGCATATACCTATCGATTTTTTCGTCTATACCTTCTTCAATGATTCTTATCTCTCTTTTTTCAACTTCTTTTGATTCATCTTTAAAAAACACTTTTACTTCGATATAACCTTTATCAACTAAATTTCTGATCCATCTAGAAATAGAATCTTTGCTCACATTATAAAGGTTTGCAAAATATTTATTAGAAGCATTACATACTGAGTCATTACTGCATAAAGCTTTTATCTCACTATATAATATCTTTTCATTTGCTTTTAAAGTTTTATCGTATCTTATTTTAGCTGGAATAACAGTGTAATAAGTTGGTTTTTTCACTATTATTACCTCCTATGTTTTAAGAGGCTATTTCTAGCCTCTGCCAAATTTAAAAAGGAAGTTCGTCATCAGCTAACGATATATCTCCTGATAGTCTTGGGGCTTGTGTATTATTTTCTTCATATTCTGTATGTTTATATGGTTCATCAATACCTTCCTCTAGTACATTAAATTGTTGTACTACTACTTTTGGAAATTTAGTATATATTGGTTCACCTTTCATATTCTTTTTACCAGAATCTATTTTAAAAAATGTTAAAAAGCCTTTTGTAATTTCAATCTTAGTTTTATTTTTTAAAACTACATCTCTTGGAAAACTTATATTTACTTTCCAGAAATCTTTAATTTCTTCTCCTAGTTTGTTTATTTTTTTATCTAGTAATGAAACTTTATATATTCCTCTATCATCTTTTAATACTGTTGTTTTTCCTAAAATATCTATTCCCATTGTTACATTACCTCCTCAGTATATTCTCTTAATAATTGTAAATTATCTTCTAATTTCCTAATTAAGAATAATCTACCTTTTGGATCGTCTTTTAATTTTTTAGCATGTAATAGTTTCATAGCTATTTCCATACCACCACATAAAGTTCCTATAACTTCTTTATATTCTTTCTTTTCTTTAACAACTCTTCTAAATTCTGACTCTTTAATAGCTTTGGTCCATAATTCTTCTATTGATTTTCTTCCTTTGCTATATTCATCTATTAATACATCTATCATTAGTTCTCCTAAAATTTCTTCTATATCTTTTGATATATTTTTTGCAATTTTATCTTTATTCATAATTATTCTCCTTTTACATTAATACTTCTGATTCTATTTCAACACATATTTGTTCAAAATCAGATGTTTTTATTTGATTTGTTTTTTCATATTTATATCTATTTATTACATTCTTTACTATCTCGTTATTATTATTAGCTAAAGTAAATAACTTCTTTTGTTGCTCTTTTGTAATATACTCATCTGTGTTATTCTCTTTAATTTCTTTTGAATATTGATAAATAACTTTTCCTTTTACAGCTATCTCAAGTTGAACTATTTTTTTATCTTTTATAACGATTTTTGATACTTCAAAAGAATCTTTGCATATAAACTTATTATTTTTTTGTTCAATAGTGCAATTATTTGAAGATACCCATATAAAAGGTGCTGTATATAGTTCTCTACCAATTCCCCATTTAAAACCAGCTCTTTTAAAGGCATCACTAGCTTCTCCTTTTTCTGCATCTGAAAAACTTTCTTTACCACAATCCCATTTAGTGATCCATTCAGTTTTATCTTTATCAAAAATTGATAAGCCACAATACATATTACTCTTTACTTCTTGATATGCACATTTCCAATTAGTAGCACCTACAGTCTCATCTAAAATATCCATATCTGTTCTAGCCGTCTTATATAATAAAAGACTTACTCCATTTGCCGTTATATTTGCAACTCTACATTCTATTTCATCTTCTCTTAAATCTCTAAACTTAACTTCCATCTGTTATTCCTCCTTTGTCTCTTCTATTTCCAGGTTTGCTAAAAACTTATTAGCTTTATTTTTGGATAATCCAGAATAACGTTGAAAGAATGCTGTAAGGAAACCTAATCTAGCATTAAATTCATCATCGTCTGCTTTTCTTACTATGGTTTTCTCACCATCATTCCAAAATAGAATTGTTGCATTTTTATTAATAATATATCTCACAGGCATTCTTGCCTTATCATTATTTTCTTTTGATATTTCTTGTAATATCTCTTTTATACTCATCGGTTGTTGATGATTAATACATATACCTACTTTATTCATATTGTTCCTCCTTATTTTCATAATTTTGTTTCCAATAATCACAAAATTCACAGCAAGAACAATACTCTAAGCATTTTTTATCTTCGCCTTTTCTTATTTCTAATTCTAAATTTTCATCTTTTTCAATGTGTTCATTAGCTTCTTCTAGTGTATCGTACACTTTTAAAGCCCTTTTGTTTCCCTTTTTCTTAACTGCGAATTTATCGCCAGTATTCCATCTGCTTTCTTCACTACATATAGGAAGTTCTTCATCTGGAATATTCTCATATTTCTCTATTTCTTTAAATTTATCAATAATAAATTTTTCTATTTCTTCAAAATCTTTATCTTTAAATTCAAATGTTTTTTTATATACAGGGTATTTCGGATAATCCTTATCTACTTTTGCTTTAGTTTTACTATGGTCTTTAATTACAGCTACAATTTGTCCTTTCTCAACTTCAAAGCCCATCTTTTTAAAAGCCCAAGCATACATTAATAATTGTTTTCTATAATCTTCCCAATCATCAAAAACAACTTTCCAAGCAGAACAAGTTTTATAATCTATAACCATTTTTTCTTTTGCATTATATAAATCTGCTTGTCCTGATAGTTTATACCCATTAAATACTTCTTCAGAAAAATGTTCTTCTTTTAACTCTACATTTTCTTCTTCGCTATCTTCCAATACTTTATGTACTGCTGTTCCAAAAATAAGCCAAATCATATCAGCCACATCTTGTTCAATTTCATTATGATGCCTACGAGTAAGTAATATTTCTCTAATATCTTTTAATATAGTCGTTACAGAATATTGTTTTTCTTTATATTCGTATTCTCTTGTTACAGCACTTACAAAAGGTTTAGGAAGATTCAATTTATTACAAATCTTCATACCTTTTTGACCTCCAGAAATTGTGTGTATTATTTGACTTTTTAATACTTTTAATTTATAATATTAACGTAATATTTAGTAAAACTATATTACAACCCATAAAAAGTGGATTTGGAAGCCCCCAAGTTTTCAATATCCACTGTTTTTTTATATAAATTTTCAGTAGCCAAATTAATTGAATTATTAATAACTAATTGTTTGTGTTTCCACTGCATCTTTTGATTGTTAATCTCTTGTAAATTTTCTAAGACTAAAATAAAATCATATATTAATTCTTTGTTTTGTTTGCCTAATGTTTTTATAGTTTTATTTAATTTTTCTATCTTTTTTCTATTAAACATTTTAAACTCCTTATCTATGATATATTTTGATGTTCGCCGTCCATCAATTCTTCTTTTGGAAAATTAGTATACCATTTATTAAATTTCTTAGCCTCGACTTGATACTTTCTTCCTGCACGAAATCCGTGGGAAAGTTGGGTATTTTTCTTTATCTTTGAAAAAATTCCAAACTTTATTATACCCCAGGTCAGTTATTTCCATTAAATCTTTAATGTCATATAACACCAGTTTCTCGGTTGGAACTCCACTTGGATAATCCAATTTTGTCTCGATTCTTTTTAAAGCATTCAGAATCTCTTGTTCCATATCTTGTTCACCTCCTTTTTGCACTGCAATATTTTTCAGTTTTCTTTTTCTGTTCGCTGAAATTTTTCGTAGTATGTAATATTTATATGCGATATTTTTCAGTTTGTCAACTACTTTTTTTAAAATTACTGCATTTTTTTTCACTTTTCTATTTACAAACGTTTTTTTAATTGTTATAATTATTAAAGAAAAGAAAGGAGATAAAATGAATTTACAAGAAAGATTAGATTTATTATTAAAAGAAAGAAAAACAAATGCTTGGGAAATATCATTAAAAACTAAAGTTCCATATAATACTATAAAAAGTATATTAGAAGGTAAAACTGCTAACATGAGAGTTGATACAGCATCTACTATTGCAAAAGCTTTAGGAGTATCAATTGACTTTCTATTAGGAAATACAACTTTTGAAAATCCAAAGTTGTATATAGAAGAAGAATTAAGCAAATTAAATTTAACAGATGAAATATATGATGCTTTATTAGATAGTTATTTGGTAGCACCTGTTATTAATTTAGGAATTTTAAATCCTGAAAACGATAGTGATGATCCCAAAACCCAAAAATTAAAAGAAGCTTTTGGTTTGGTTTTTAAAGTATATTTAAATTATCATGCTTGTAGACCAATAGATTTTGAAATTGATATGAGTGATGAAGAGTCTATTGAAAAAGCGAGAAAACTTACAGAACCAATAGATAACGACTTTAAGGCTATACTAAAAGATTTAGATAGAAAAAAGATATTAAATAATAACTATTTAAATATTGATAATATTATAACTATTCCAGTTGTTGGTAAGATAAGTGCTGGGCTTCCCCTATCAGCAAATGAGAATATTGAAGATTATGAATTTGCACCTTCTTCTAGATTGAATAAAGATTACGACTATTTTTATTTAATTGTAAATGGAGATAGTATGAACAGAATGTTCCCACATGGTTCGAGAGTTCTTGTACAAAAACAATCTGATTTAGAAAATGGTGATATTGGGGTTATACGTGTTAATGGAGATGATGCAACTGTTAAAAGATTTAAAAAAGAAGGAAATATAATTATATTAGAACCTTTATCAACAAATTCAAAACACCAATTACAAATATATAACCCAGAAGAAATAGAAATTGAAATTATAGGAAAAGTTATTTCTTATACTTGCAATATATAAAAAAGAAAACTAGATAATGTGCTGTCAGCGAAACATGACACATTACCTAGTTCCACACAAATACTCTGGAAGTACTTGTATTTTTATTATAATCCAAAAATACCTTACTTTCAAGAGTTTTGTTCAAAATATTTATGAAAGAAGGTATTTTTTTAATGGAACAAAACTTTTATTTAAGAAACATTAACACAAAAGAATTGTTTGTTTTTAGATACAAACAAGAGATTTCTATGTTTATAGGAGGAGAACTTGATTGGGTAATTGGTCAATTCTATCAACACAAATATGATAAATCACAAGCCACAGGACTATCTGGCTTTGAAGCTGTACAAAATAGCTTTTTCGATGATTTTGTTATAAATTGGAACACTTTCAAAAGTCAGTATAGCAGCTTAGAAGCTGTAGATTTCAAAGATTTAACACAAGATGATTGGGTTAGAATAACAGAATTAGGAATAATACCTAAAGAAAACTTTGCCCCTACTACAACAAATTTTCAAAAAACAGCAACTCCTATCACCTATAAAAAACCTAAAAAAACAAGAAAAGTTGGAAATGGTGAAGGTACATTTTTCTATAATAACTCAAAACAATGTTGGGTTTATGAATTTAATTACAATGGAAAACCTAAGGCTATGTGTCAATATAAAAATGAGTCTGACAAAAGCTTTAGAACAAGAGTAATAAAAGTAAGAAATGAACTTTTAAAAGATGAATATGTAGAACCACAAAATGTTACAGTAGGAGAATTATGTAAGGAAATTGTAGAAGATAAATTAAAAGATAATACAATATGTCCTAATACATATAAAAGGGCTTTATATACCCTATCTTATATTCAAAATAGTCCTCTTAGCAGAAAAAAGGTACAAGAAGTTACTGCAAGAATGATAAAAATATTCTTACAATCAATGACACCTTATGCTCAAACAACAATTAATAAAGTATATCAATTATTATGCCAAGCTTTTCGTAGGGCTGTTGATAGAAATTACATAGTTAGAAATCCTATGCTAAAAGAAGAAGCTAAAAAACCTAAATCTAGTAAAGCAACAAGAAAAGTTGAAGCTCTTACTTTGAGTGAACAAAAGAAATTAATAACTATTCTTTCAACTTACGAAAAAGACCATAAATATAAAAACATTATATTGTTAATGTTATTTACAGGAATGAGAATTGGTGAAGTTCTTGCATTAAGATATGATTATATTCAATCACAAATAAGTACTAACAAACCTAACTTTTGGGTTTATGATTCTATGACTAGAGATAAAAAAGATAAATTCATTTTAAGAAAAGAAGATGATGCAAAAGCCAAAACAAAACGTTCAACAAGAATAATAGATATTACACCAGAGGTAAAAAAAATATTAATAAATTGCTTGAATAATTATGCTATAAATCCAGAAAAAGCATTATTCTACGATCCATACGAAAGAAATCTAATTACTCCTCCAGAAGTAAATAGTTATCTTCGTAGATTAAATGAAAGATATAATATAGCACCACACTTACATAATCATATTCTACGTCATACATTTGCGACAAGATTAATTGAGGCTGGAACAGATATAGATGTTATACAAAACAAATTAGGACACGTGAAAGTTGAAACGACACTTGATGTTTATTGTGATTTATTAGACCAACGTAAAGATAGGCAAAATGAACGTATTGGAGAATTTTATAAAGAAAACCAAATTGCATTATAAAAGAGAAAGTGATAAACTTTCTCTTTTTCTTTTAATTTAATTCTTCTGAATAAACACCATCATTTAGTTCTAAATTTAAATCTTTTATTTCAGATTTTAATACTTCTATTGTATTTTCTTTATCTGCAATTTCATCTTCTAATTCTGCAATTTCATCTTCTAATTCTATAATTTCATTTTGCAAGTCTTGGTTTTCTTGATTAAATCTAGCTAATTCTCTTTCTATACTTGTTTCATATTTTGTTTTTTCATTTTGTTTCATTTTTTCAATATTTTCTTTTGAACTATAAATGTATACTTCTGGGTAAGGTTCTTCTATTATCTCTCTATTATTTATTTCTTTAATTTTATCTCTTACGAGTTCCATTATGCTATTATTACTTGGTCTACAATAAACTTCTAATGTTTCACCATATTCTTGTATATCTGCATCTACATATTTTGAATGTTTTACCACTATCTTAACTTTATCGCTATTATTTTCAATGTATTTAACATCATAAACCATATAATTTATTGACAAATTCTCGGTCATCTTATACTCATAAACATCTTCAATAACATTTTTCGCCTTAGTATCTGTTATATAATCAAAATTTGTTATTCCAATTAATATCATACCTATACTAAGCCCTGCTAGAATTAATGCAATAACAAAAGAAATTGCCATTCTAATCTTCTTTGATTTCTTACTAACTATAAAATTATAAAATAATTCTAAAATAATAAAGTTCACTATTATTGCAGAGATAGTTGCTAACAATGTTCCCCAAAATATAAAACCTGTCTTTATAAACATAAAGCTTAACATTAATACACAAAATAAAGCAACAAATGTAATGGCAAAACAAATTGCAATACATATAGCAATAAATTTAATGAATGCTAAACAGATTCTAGCTAAACCATTTAAAAATTTTGATTGAGAATGATTTGGATCTCTAATTATTATTTTTTCTTTTTTCTTTTCAATAAACACTTTTCTTTTATCGTCATATACTTCTTCTTGTTCTTCTTTCTCAATTTCATTTTCGTTTTGTTTTTCTTCATCATTCTTTTCTTTAACTATTTCGTAATAATCTAAATATCTAACTTTAAATATATGTAATAGTACAGTTGCTGATAATATTAAATATAAAATTGTAAAGAATGACTCTAAAAAATTTCTAATTATTATAAATATGTTACTAGATAAAAAGCCAAAGGCATTAGCAAAAATGTGGCCTCCTATAGCACTTAAAACCAAAAATACTACCACTACTATCGCACACATTATAATATTCTCTAGTAAACATTTTAGCCTGTCTCTAAATCTCATTACACTAAGCATATCTATTGTTTTATTAATAAACCCAAAAAAATCTTCTATATATTTATTAATATTTGTTTTAGATTGTTTATTTTGGCTTACCTCCATAACATTTTCATTCATTAACTCATCAATATTAAAATTAAAAAGTTTACAAATTAATAATACTTTATCCATTTCTGGATAGCTTTGACCTGACTCCCATTTAGATACAGCCTGTCTAGATACACCTAATTTTTCAGCAAGTTGTTCTTGTGATAAGTTGTTATCTTTTCTAATTATTTTTAAATTGTCTGATAATTTCATTACAATTCCTCCTTTCTTAATTCAAATTATATAGTTTCCACTGGTTGCATTCTACCAATTTTAAGTTGTTTTTTGTTAATTTTCGGTTGCATTTTTAAATTATATCATATTTTTCACTAAAAATCTGCTTTTTATTAGCATAAAAAAAGACTAGTTATGTTCCAAACTAATCTTTCTATGTTATTAATCTACTACTTCCGTTTCAATATAATAGTTCATTATCTCTAGTAATCTATTTAAATCTTCTTTTGATATTTTTGCTTGTTTCTTTCCTTTTTGTATTTCAGAACAGCTTTCTTTTAAATAATATACTTGGTTATCAATTTTTATTTTATGAGTATTTATACCATCACAAACTTCATTAATATATTTTGAGTCTCTTACTAGACTTATTATAGCTTCAATATCTCTTGTTCTAGAAACTGCAATTGTTTTTCCTTCCATTAACAATTCAATATCAATACTTTCATAATCTGATAGTTCATAATTCATAAACCAACTTCCCATTTTAACACCAAGTGCATTTTTAAATGGTTCATTTGGGCTTACACCTGGATATCTAATCACTTTGTAACCTAATCCCCAATAAGTTACCTTATTTCCACCATCAGTAGTAATTTTTATTGTAAATTTAGGTTCGTGTCCTGTTGATACTCTACCTTTATCAACATAGTTAGCAATAAATGCTAGAATTACAAGTACTATAAAAACTATTATACCAATTATTAATACTTTTTTATTTTTCATCGTTTACTCCTTTATACATTTGAAAATTTTCTTCTTTAATATAACTAATATCAAACTTATCTAAAGTTTGAATATCAATATGCCCTTTTTCTAAAGCATCACTAATTAATTCTTTAGAACCATCTGAATATTTTACTATCATATACTTATTTTTTATACAACTCCAAAAATAAGTATAACTCTCATCTGCATAAAAAGGTTCTAAAGCAGTATCAGCAGCAAAATCTTTAATTTTTTTAGTTTCATCAACTAATATATAATTTCCACCTTCATAATTTAACGAATAACTAAACCCTTTTATTGCCGTATCCTTTATTCCATTTGTTCCACAATAAGTATCTACTAAAATTCCCTTATCTTTATAATTTAAATCTCCTCCATTATAATATTCTCTTATTTTTAAAATTGGACTATTATCAAAAACAAGTGCTTGTATAGAATCTAATAAAATTATTCCTATAATAATTCCAATAATAATTAAAATTTTTTTCATAAAATCACCTCCCCATTTTATTATTTTTTATCATCTAACAATTGTATTTTTAATACATGGTCTATTTTAGCTGGATCGGTTTCTTGTATATTTCCTGTAAATATAATTGAAATATTGTCTCCTATTTCTAATTCTGAAACATTTAAATTAGTATATCTCCATTCAAGCTCTGTTGCCTCTGTAATAACAAATTTAAAGTCTCCCCTAAAATTTATATCATTTATATCTAACCCCTTTACAGTGAGTAATTTAGGTTCTTTTTCTCTACCTGTATCTTTTATATCAGTAATAGTAGCATAAAAGCTTTGATAATTTACCTTATGATTGTTTAAACTATTATCCAATTTTTTATAAGTAATTATACTCCCTACAAAATAACTAACAATGGATACAATAATTAAAAACATTAAAATTCCAATAACATTTATTGTGTTTTTCAATCTAACACCTCCACCAATTATTATTTATTTTTAACCATAATATCATAAAAGCAGATAATTATCAATCATCTGCCCTATGAATATTTTTAGTTATTTTATATCTTTTAATCTCATTTCTGGTATACCTATATATACATCTCTATCCCCATCTAATGAATGGCATTTTATTATTGTATAATCTTTATAATACCATTCTGTTGTTCCACCATCTTTATATGTTTCGCTTTTTATAATTCCAGCACTTACGTCCTTATTTGCTCTTACTAATAGTCCATCAATAGTCATTCTTCCACTTCTTATTGCTTCTTCTAATGTCATTGTTTTATTATCTACTTTTATATTTACTTCTTCTAAACCATAATAATATAGATTAACATCAGAGTTATTTTTATGTATTTCCATATCATTTAATATTTTAGTCTTTTTTACTTTTTCAGCTTTTTTTACTGATATTTCAAAATCTTCATAACCAAATATTAATATGTTATCTGTATCAATTTGTGCTGGGTAAGTTTCTTTTATATACCCTGTATATTGAATTATAACTTTTCTTCCTTTACCATATAAGTAGTCATGATGGTCTGTTCCATAATTTATAACTATTCTATCTGCTGACTTTCTCTCTATTTCATCTTCATTTGGTTCTACTATCATATATGTAGTTGTTTCTTCTATAACTGTTCCAACAAAACTATTATAATTTACTATATTGTTTTCTTCATCTTCTCCACATTTTTCAAATAATAGTTTACCATTGGTTCTTCTAATATTTTCTTTTTCTATTAGAGTAAAAGCTACTGCAACATTATTAACATTTAAAATCATACTTTTATCATTTACTTCTAATACTTTAGCACCTAAAAATTCTTTACAATTTGTTTCCCCATCTAATTGTGGCAAATATTGTTCTTCTATTAAAAAGTCAATTTTACCTATAGATTTATTCAAATCTCCACCATAGTCGATAACCATAAAAGATTTGCCGTATATATTACCATTAAACTTCACTAATTCATTAGCACTCGCATCTTCTACTTTAATTTTCAAATCAGATAACTTTATTCTTTCTTCTGTAACTGTATGTTCTTCAATTATAGTATTGTTAAATATCTCTACTCCTAATATCTCAATACCTATTCCTTTAATGTAACCATCATCTGTTGTATGACTTAATTTATTATAAAATGTTACATTATATAATAATGCTTGAAATTTAAGACTTCCTCCATCTTTTAATCTCATTGGAATTGGAAATAACAATATTAATGCTATTATTACAACTATTAAAATCACAACTTTCTTATTTTTCATGTGTACCACCTTTTTAACCTTTCTATTATTTAGACAATTTTTTTCTTGTTTTTAGTTGGTATTTTGCAAAAATAATTGAAAAAATTATTGTTAAAATCAAAAATATTGAAGATACACTTATCATACCTATTCCAATATAATTAACATTACCTCTTATATTTGGTTCTACTACTACTATATTTTCTAATTTTTCTGTTTCTTGGTCAGCAACAATCTCATTTTTATCTTTAAGTTCTTCTTTAGGTGGTGTTCCAGCAACATCATCATTTCTATTTTCTTCATATTTATCTTCTGCATCTACTGGCTTTGATGATTTCTTTCCGTTTTTAAATGCAACCATACTAGAAAGGAAAGTTACAATAAACATACTTAAATTACTTAATAATAATTTTAATGTGTTTATTGATTTATAATATTTCCATTTTACAGATCCTGTTGGCTTATTTAATAATTTTCCTATTTCTTCAAAAGAAAAGTTTGCTAAAATCTTTAATGAAATAATTTCTTTTTCTATATCGTCTAATTTACTAATTAATCTATTATAACTATCTTGTTCAATTAATTCATTAATTTCATTATTCTCGTCTGTAATTTCATATATATCATCTAAACTCATACTCTCATTTTTATTTTTCAAAAAATTTAGTGTTTCGTTTTTTGTAACAGAATATAACCAGCTAGTCTCATTATTAGTAGGTAGTTTATTTTTATCAATAGCATATATTTTTGTAAATACTACTTGAACTATATCTTCTGCATCTTGTTTGTTTTTTAATATACTAAATGCAACACCATAAACTAATTTTTGATATTGATTATATAACTTTTCAAATGCTATTTTATTGTCATGTTTTATTTCTAAAAACAATTCTTTTAATTCAACTACATTTATTTTGTTCATATCTGAGTTCCTTTCTTCTTTATGTTATATCATATTTCTTAAAAAAAATAAAGACTAGATATAATCTAATCTTCTTTATAAATTGTAATTTATCTTTTTCCTATTTTTATATAATAACCCTCTTGAATTGCCGAAAATGTTGCTATACCACATATTAAACTTTCTAATATTTTTATATCTATAAATTCTATCATTAAAGGTATAATAAATAATACAAAACCTGTAATTTTATTAGCAACAGTGTGTAATAAAGTTAATTTTTTGTACTGAATATAACCTAATATAATATTAAAAACTTTTATTAGTACAATTATAATAATCCATATATATATTACTACTGATATTTCTATAAAAGGTATTATTTTTAATATCGATACAAAAACAAATATCATATCACCTATGCTATCTATTTTAGCACCAAATTGACTTGTTATTTTATATTTTCTTGCTAAAAGTCCATCTAATATATCAGACAAACCACAATAGATATAAATTATATAAAAGGTTACCGAAAATGTTTTAGGAATTAACAATGCTATCGCCATTATAATTCTACTAATTGATATATAATTTGGAATATTTTTCATTGTATTCCCCCTATTTATTGTAATTTGTTAATTTATTTTATAGGTCGCAGTTAAATTTTTTTCATTATCAATATTCTCTTCTACATATAAAGTTCTATCAAATTTAAGGTTATTCTTATTTAAACATAATTCTAAAAAACACAAGAAAATTCCAATATCAATTTGATTATAATATTTAACCATTTCTATTGGCATAATTCCTCTTTTCCCTGGTTTTCTATATCTATGAACTTTAAGTTCATTTTCTGAAGAATCAACAATCCATGGTTGAGTATTACAAGCACTTGGAGTAAATCTTACAATATTTGCTATATCTAAATAATAATCTCCATTCCAAATTTCAGACAATTCTTTTCTTTTACTTTTATACATATCTTTTCTAAATTTAGTTTCTGAATCTACTTTAGCTATTGCAATCATTATCACAAAATCAAGTCCATCTACTTGTTTTTCTTCTACCTTACCAATACCAAACCAAAGTGTGCCAATATTTTTAGATACTAAATATAAATCTAATTGTTCTCCAATGTATCCTATATTTTGTAAATAATTATTTTTCTTTTCTGAATAAAGTAAAATGCAATACTCTTGTCCTCTTTTACAAGTTGTAGAATCTTTAACAATTTTTATTTTTACTTTAATATCTTCAACTAATGGTTTAAATTTATTAAACTCGCTTTCAATATCTTTAAGTTCTTCATCTGTAATATTCTCATTACCAACGTTTCTAAATAAATGAAAAGACTTTCTTTTAAAAATCATATCATATAAATTATCATTCATTTCATCACCTCGACAAATTACTATTTACTTAAATTAAATATTGAATATACCATTAAGCCAACACCAATGCCAAATAATATACATCCATATATTTCACTTAACTGATTTGCAAAAAATCCTACCATTCCACCACCTAAAGCACATAATATTGCATATAA
>SVGD01000031.1 GCA_015056485.1 Clostridiales bacterium | reverse complement strand
TTATTCAATATATTTAAAAAAAGGAAAAAAAGAATTATTAGAAGACAACCTATCTAATAATTCTAAATAATAATATACAAATTAATCAATCGCTAGTTCAGGATTAAATAGATTAATTATTTAATCCCTTTATTTAATTGTAAATTTACACATTAATAATTTTTCTTTATTTATTAATTTTCAATTTTATTACCTTTAACCACTTATTAATAATCCATTCTAAATGATACTATTGTATACCATTTATTATTATACTCATATACACTAGCTGCCATTGCAACAGTATGATCTCTCAACATTGTTGCATTATGGGATGGACTATTCTTCCACGCCACTATAAAATCCACGCCAATTGAACCATTACCAATTATTTCTCCGAATCCATATCCAACACCATCATGAGAATAATAAGTAGATAATTCTTTTGCCCTTCTATCTGCTTCAGCTTGTGCTTCTGCTGTGACTGGTAATTCATTTAATCCATTAGCTTTTCTATAAGCATTTATTTGTGTTATATATGTATCTGATATATCTTTCCTATATCTAGGCGAAGATGTTTCATGTTGTGGTGTTGACGTATTATTAGATGTATTATTATTAGTGGATGTTTTTGTTTCTTCTTTTTTAGAAGATGTATTGCTAGTTGAATCCTGTTTGGTAACGCTTGTTTCCTTAATTACTTCTTTTTTATAAACAGTTATTGTGGATTTCTTTTCTGTTTTATTTTCACTTGAATCAGTTGCAATTACATTAATTTCATAATTGCCTTCTTTGGTTAAATCATACTCACCTTCCATTGTTATTTTTACTTCACTCAAATCTGTTGCTTCAAAATTGTTCATTAAATCTACTTCTTCCGTAGTTTTCTCTATTTTAATATTTTCCTCAAAAGTAGTAAACTCTGGAGAAGTGGTATCTACAATTTTTATAATTACTTTTTTAGATAATTTTTTATACATAATATTAATAATATAATCGCCGACTTTTTCACCTTCTTTGTTGATAACTAATGTTTTATCAACAATATCAAAATCATCTGTCACAATTTTATATTCATTTATATTCTTAGTAGAATCAGCATCCTTTAAATAATCAGATACATCAGCACTAATATTTGCTCCTAATTCGTAAGTAAATACATCATTTTTTAAAATAATTGTATTAGATTCTTTGTGCATTATAAATAATAATCCTACTAAGAATACAACTATTAAACTTATAACTATTATAACTACTCTTTTCTTCATTTTACTCCTCCAACTTCTTATGTCTTTAATGTGGACGAATCCACATTAATAAATACTTCTATTTAATCAAATTGAAAATGATATGTTTTCTCGTATATGAATTCAACTTGATTTGAATAAACTGCTAGATAGAAATAAGCTCTTGCCTTATATCTTCTAATAGTTCTTTCATCTTTTTGGATTTTTTCTGATATTTCTCTATCACTCAATCCATAAAAACATTTCCACTTTAAAAACTCAGCTATCGTTTTATCCTTCTTTTGAAGTTTCAATACATTACGAATATAATTTCCTGTTTGGTCATCAATCCAGGATAAACGATCTATTAATTTTACTTCTGAAGAATTGCCACCTTTCTGATTCCCTGAAAACATAACAAAACTGGCTGAATTGAATGGGGTGTTCTTTGCTTGTTTTAGTCTTTTTTCTACTAACGGTTGATATAAATCACAAATATCCTTTCCATTTTGTGATGTTTTATCTAAATCTATATTTGATATTATTATATCATCAAATAGTTTCATTATTCACTTTCTGATTCGTCAAGTTTTTCAGAACCAGAAATTTTGTGGACATTTACTGCTTTATTCATTTCTTCTTCATAATCAAATTCTACTACATCATTTTCCTCTAATGTTTTAAAACCTTTCATTTGAAGATCTGAAAAATGAACATAAATATCCTTTTCCTTTTCTGGTGTTGATATGAAACCATATCCTTTTTCACTGCTAAACCATTTTACTTTACCTTGCATATTTTCTTTCCTCCCTTATCTTTTGTTTCATTACTGCCTACTGCTATATCATATAATTTATCAATTCTATTTGTTAATTGATTGATTATAATTACTACTACACTAAATACTACTAATAAATAAAAACTACTCATTAAACTTCCTAATACTACGAAGTTATATATTAACAATGCACTAACAGGTAGAAATAACAAACTATTCACAATAATATAAATAAATTTATTAAATGAATATTTTTGATTTCTACTAAAATATAGAACTACAAATGAAGTTATAATAAAAGTTGCTATATATACATCTAAAACAAAATCTTTAAAATCTATAAAACTTAATAATGATATTTCATTATCACAACATACATATTTATCAAATAAACAATAAATACTATTTGTCGCCAACACTACAAAATAAAATGTTAAACCAATTATTAATATATATTTTAAAATATTTAATATCTTAGATGCCTTATGATAACTTCTCATTCTTTTATTATTTCCCTCGTCACGCCAATACTTCTCAGAACTTCCACTACACAAATCTACATAAATTTGTTTTAATGTTTTAATACTATTTCCTCCTTCTCTAATTCCAATGATATGGATAAAGCTCTGTCTATTAGTTTCATAGTTTTCTCATCTAAAGTTTTAATATAAGAAATTATTTGCTCCTTTGAAATAGTTAAAATACATTCGCATAATGCCATTTGATTTTTAGATGTGACAACGTGCACAGGTAAATGTGTTTTCTTAATTTTAGTTGTTAAAGGTACTACGATTAATGTAGGAGAAAAAGTATTTCCTAAATTATTTTGAACAACTAAACAAGGTCGTCTTCCTGACTGTACATGTGATGATGTGCTTGGTAAATCAACATCATACACTTTACCTCTTTTGATTTCAGTCATATAAAGTAGCTCTTAACCACACATTCAATTTCTAAAATATAATAAGCATTACGTGGATATTTTACTTTTCTTCTGGGCTTATGAAACATATCATCATATATAATACGTAATATACAAGGATACCCCTCTTTTCTTAATACTTGTAAAATTCTATCCCTTCCTATTGTTTTGACTATTTCTCTTCCACAGCAACAGTTTCCATATTTTCTCAGATGATGCAATATCCACTCAGGAATCGCTACATAATCATCAGAAAAATTCATAACAGTTGCTCCTTTCACAAAACTGATGAACTAAATTAAACTACCTTAATTAAATCTACTGCAAAATTACTTCTAACATCAAACCATTTTACTTCATCAATACCATCAAATAAATAATAAATTATATTATTACTAACTTTTATGATGGTAAGAAAATAGCCGTGATTTTCAGATAAAGTATTATAAATACGATACCTTTCTTTTTCTTTAAAAATCACTACCACCTCACTTTACTTTTTTAATATATTGTTTATACTAGTAAACACTACAATCAAAAAAAATAAAATACTTACTACAAGAAATTTACTACTTTAAAATACTTCAGACTATTCAAAGCATAGTATTAAACCACCTCCAAACCACTTCCAAAGTTGTTTACACTAGTAAACACTTTCTATTAAAATAATAACCTTTATTTTTATAAAAGTCAATACCCTCTTTAAAAAAAGTTTTCCACAAATAAATTGCTGTATAGCAAAACTATACAGCCGATACTATTTTCAATCCTTAATAGATTTAACATATTTTTCTAAAATTGCTAATGTTTTATCTAATCTTTCTACGTCTTCAATTGAAATAGTACCGATAGCGCCAATTAAATTAAATAATTGCTCCATTTTTACTACCAAAGAATTACAAAAATCTAAATCGTTTAAAGTTTTATTGTAATTTTCTCCTATTTTGTTTAATTCTTGTACAACATACTGCATTACTTCACAAGGCATATCTTTCCCTTCTTTAAGATATTCCTCAAATACTACAACTACTACTTCTACTTCCTTATTTTTTTCTTTGATCATATATACTTTCCTTTCCCATAATTGGCACTACATTTAGTGATGTCTTATCCTTTAGTTTTTTTAGACACACTTCTAATATCTGAATCGTTGATTCAGCATCCAACTGGGTAGATAAAGTAAAATTTTTCTCTCCTTCCATTACGAGAATTTTAATACTTTTCACTTGTCCTACTGAAGACTGCTGTCTATGCAAAATTTCACCTGCCTTCCATACCATAAGTCAGGATGAAAACATCACCCTAATCATATATGTCATTTTTACTACCTCCTACTGCTAAATATAACTACGTTATACAAAAAATATTCTATCAAAAATATTTTTGATTGTCTACTAGTATAAACGATATATACCGATATTGAGCACAAAATTGTTTGTACTAGTAGACATTTTTATAAAAAGATAGTAAAATGTTATTGAGGTTAATTTTTTATGAGAGGAGATAAAAGATGAGTAGAGAAGATGCTGTAAGACTGATCTTAATTGAATATTTAGACTTACATAACATGAGTTTGTCAGAGTTCGGTAGAAGGTCCACAGTAAATAAAGCCACTTTAAGTAAAATAATGAATCATAAACATGGCAAAATCGGAGTATCTGGATATATTTTAGAACATATAGCTAACGCCATGGGGATTACTTTACCAGAATTAGAAGAAAAAATTATTGAAGTTCAAGCTGCATTTCAAAAAGGTGAAATACAACAAAAGACTTATACAGGAAAAGATAAACTTATTGCTCGTATATCCGAAGATATTAAAAAATTAGATATTAATGAATTAAAAATTTTACATAGTATTATTTTAGATGTTGATAAGAACACTCTAAAAAGTTTAGACATAATATTAAAAAATATGAAAAATATGAAATAACATATTTTTTATTTTAACTAATATGGCAATTCATAATCGTCATAGAAATCTCGATCATATTCTGAAACGGTTTCTTTAAACCACCCTAATTCCTCATCCCATTCTATTTCGTTATTATTAAATCTATCAATATTATTTGTGATAGATTTTTTTAAATATCCAAATTTATTTGATATTTTATTATCATCTTCATCCAAAAAATGTCTTTTAACCACACTAGAAGTAATATAATGCGTTATTGTCATTATATCTGTAAAATCATATTGTTTTAATAATTGTTTAAATAATTTATCATACTTATAAAGTTCTACATCATCAATTTCTAAATATTTACGTTTTACTAAATCTTTAGTGATAGAATGATGTTTTTTCATTCTTTCCTCATCAGATAATTCTGTATAAATTTCTTCATTTATGGTTTTATCTATTTTATCTATTTGTTCTTTAGTATTTTGTTTATTAGTATTTATTTGTGTGTCCTTTTCGGCATCTCCTTCAACGGCATATCCTTTTTGGGTATATGGATTATCTTTATTCATTTCTTTCACAGGAATTTCTCTAATTATATATTCGTATTTATAATATCCGTTTTCTCCTCTTGTTTGGATAATTTCCAAATATCCTGCTTCTTTAAGTTCATTTAATATTGTTCTAATTGCTTTAATATTTTCTTTACTAACACTAACTAAACCTTTTAAAGAATAATCCCAGTCCTCTGGTAAACTTAGCATAAAAGATAATAATCCTTTAGCTTTATATGATAAATTTTTGTCTTGTAAATGATAATTACTCATAACTGTATAATTCTTTTGTTTCTCTATTTTGAATACTGCCATTCATATCATCCCTTTCTTTTTTAAGACATAAAAAAAGAACTGAATCATTTTTGTCAGTTCAATCATTTATAAATAACACGTGTTATCATACGCTACATTGTGGTTGTTTTGAAAAACCTATTTCAAGTGCACTTGCATAATTTTCAAACTTGCTAACAATTTCTTCTTCCATTTTTACTGTCACTCTTACGTAAATATTATAAGTAGTTTCTATTGTACTATGACCTAATCTTTTTGATACTGCTTTTATATCTGCACCTGCTTCTATTAATCTAGTTGCATGTGTATCTCTAAAATCATGAAATCTACAAGGTATTCCTAATTCGTAATGAATAACTTTGAATGGATATTTACAAGTATCATTTCCTTCAAACGCTCCATTATTTTTAACAAAAACTAGATGCACTTCAGGTAAAGCAACATCAATCTCTGCTGCAGCATTAACTATTTTTGTTTCTGGTTTATTAGTATATGGATTCATAACTTCTTTCGCATAATGTTTAATATACATTTCTCCATATTGTTCTTTATATAATTCTTGCTCCTCTTTAAATGCTTTTAATGCCTCTACAAGAGTATCACCTATTTCAATTGTTCTATAACTTGCTTCTGTTTTGCAAGGACCAAAATACCAAACTGTTGTAGATTGTCCTTTTATAAGACGTTTTTTTGTTCCACCCTCTTGATTCTTTTTCACAATATTTCTATCAACTGTTAAAGTTTTGTTTTCAAAATCAATATCTTCCCACGTTAATCCAAATACTTCTGAAATACGTAATCCAGTATAGTATGCTGTTAAAAAAGCATAGTATATACAATGACTATTTCTAAACCTATTGAATATCATTTCAATTTCTTCAGGTGTAAATATATGAGCTGGATCTGTATCCTTGCCTTCATATTTTGGTACTTTAATTTTTAATGCTGGATTTATTTTTATAAACTCAACTATATCTGTTGCATATCCAAAAGATGATTTTAATATTTTAATAAAATTTTTTAAATAATTTTTTGATGCTCCATGTTTGACATAGACATCATTGATGAATTCTTGTAATGTTGCAGTTGTAATTTGTGATAATCTATAAAATCCTAATTTAGGTCTTATATGATTTTTTATAATACTTTTATATGCTTGTATAGTATTATACCTTAAATTAACTTCACAATAAGTCTTCATCCAGTAATCTAAATAATCAGAATATGACATTGTAGCAGGTTGAAAAGTATGTCCAACATTTACATATTCGTTATATGCTTTTACCCCTGCTTCATACGCTTCTTGTCTTGTTTTAAAACCTGACTTATTGATGTACTTTCTAGTTCCTCCCTGTGGTGCAATTTCAAATCTATATTGAAATAGATTTCCCCTTTTTGTCACGTTTACTTTTACCATAAATTCCTCCTCTAAAAGTTTTTAGAAAAGGAAAAAACTAGCACGAATGCTAGTTTCAATTTTATGTGCACATATATTTAACCCTTATAAAATAAGGTTTTTTTTAAATTGTGCACATGAATTTTAATTTTATGAGCACAAATTGTGCACAAATTGAGTTTTGTGCACAGTTTTTTGCTATTTTTTAACTATTGTCAAACTCACAAACCCTTATAAAACAAGTTATTTTCCACAACATTGCTTATATTTCTTACCACTGCCACATGGACAAGGTTCATTTCTACCTATTTTTTCAGCCTTTTTAGGTTTTGAAGCACTTTCTTTTCCATCAACTGCTGTACCTTTAGCTACCTCTTTTCTTTCAGTATTTTGTCTAATTTCAGCTTTTAATAGATAAGTTGTTATTTGTCTATCAATAGTATCTAACATATTGTTAAATAATTCAAAACCTTCTTGTGTATAAGCTCTAATTGGATTTTCCTGTGCATATCCTCTTAAACCAATACCTTCTTCTAAATGAGCCATTGTATTTATATGTTCCATCCAGTGAGTATCAATTATTCTAAGTGAAATTGCTTTTTCAAATTCATTAGTTACAACTTCTGGAACTTCTTTAATTTTATTTGTATATTCTTCTTTAAATTTATTACTTAAATATTTAATTAATTCTA
>SVGD01000010.1 GCA_015056485.1 Clostridiales bacterium | reverse complement strand
GCAGGCTTCCTTATGCTTTGCTTAAAAATGATAGTGTGGTAAATAAAGGTTATTTACTTAGTTCCAAAGATGTATGTACTTTGGATATTCTACCTAAAATTTTAGAAACTGGTGTAAAATCATTAAAAATAGAAGGAAGAATGAAATCACCTTATTATGTTGGATTAGTTACTTCTATTTATAGAAAATATATAGATTTAGCACAAAGTAATAAACCATATATTGTAGAAGATTCTGATAGAGAAAAATTAATGCAAATATTTAATAGAGGTGGATTTAGCACTGGATACTTAAATGGAAAACTTGGCAAAGAAATGATGTATACTAAAAGACCTAATCATATTGGAATAAAAATAGGAGAAGTAGTTTCATATAATAAAAACAAAGGATATGTTAAAGTGAAACTAGAAAAAGATGTTGAGTTAGGAGATAGTATTGCTATAAAAGAATCTTCTTGTAAAATTTCAGAATTGATGCTAGGAAATACAAATATAAAAATATTAAAAAAAGGACAAATAGCAACTATAGGAAGAATATATGGAGATATTAAAACAAAAGACTATGTATATAAAACAGTTAGTAATTCATTAAATAAAGAAATTGAGCAAAAAAATAGTAAGGAAAATATAAAAAGAAAAATTACAGGAAAAATTTCCTTAAAAAATAATCAGCCAATAAGTATAGAAATTATAGATGAATTGACTAAAATAAATGTAAAAGAGCAAAAAGATGTAATTCCAGTAAAGGCAGAAAAAACAGGAATATCAAGTGAAAGAATAAAAGAACAATTATCGAAAACTGGTAATACAATATTTGAATTTTCAAACATTGAAGTAGAACTTGATGATGAAATAATTGTTCCTATAAGTAGTATAAATGAATTAAGAAGGGATGTTTTAGAAAAACTAGAAAATCAGTTGAAAACAAAAATAAAAAGAAATGAAGTTATAAAAATCAATACTGTAAAACAAAAACGACAAGAAAGAGCAAGAGGGAAAGTAGAAGTTAATTTATGTTTTAACAAATTAAGTAATAATATAAATTATAAAAATTTTAAAAATATAAATAATATATATTTACCAATAGAAGTATTTTTTGAAAAAGAAAATGAGCAAAAACTACAAGAAATATTTGATAATTTTAATACATATGTTATAATACCTGCAATTACAAAAGGAGTATTTAATAAACTAATATTGGAGAAATTACAGAAACTAAATTTTAAAGGTTTAGTGCTATCAAATATATCTCAATTAAATTATCTTAAAGATTTAAGAGAAAAAGATTTTGAGCTCATTGCAAACTATACTTTCAATGCATTTAATAATTACACAATAGAAGAACTAAAAAAATTAGGATTTAATAAAATAATAATTTCGCCAGAGCTTAATAAAACAAATATAAATAATTTAAGTGAAATTGTTCAAAAAGAACTTATAGTATATGGAAGAACTCTTTTAATGACTTCAGAGTATTGCACAATAGGAACTTTTAAAGGGTGTCAAGGTTTGTGTAAACAAGGAAAATACACATTAAAAGATAGATTAGGATTAAAATTTCCAGTATATACAAATAGAATAAATTGTAATAATTTAATTTATAACTCTAAAATAACTTCAATTGAATGGAAAGATTTAAATATAGATTCAATAAGAATTGATATTTTAGAAGAAACAGAAGAAGAGATTAAAAATATAATAGAGGTGCATAGAAATAATCAAAGATTAGAGGGAATTAACTATACTAATGGAAATATGAATAAGGAGATATAACATACCCAATTAGACAATTA
This sequence comes from Clostridiales bacterium, assembly GCA_015056485.1. Taxonomy (GTDB): domain Bacteria; phylum Bacillota; class Clostridia; order TANB77; family CAG-508; genus CAG-452. The sequence continues at coordinate 46,196 of SVGD01000010.1, read as the reverse complement.
TGTAAATTTATGGTATAATTTTTATATGTAGATTTCATAAAAAAAGAAAGGGGTTTTTATATGACCTTATTGAAAATTATGAAGAGCATTGAAGAGCAAGAAAGAAAACTTGTCTATGTAAATTCAAGACTTCGCAAAGTAATAGATGATTGTTCACCTAGTTCAAGTCTTGATAAAGCTCTTAAAGCAAATGCATATTTGCGGGAACTAATCGAAGACCAACAGGCGATAATTCATAGTTTAATTCCTCTGTACAATTTAAAAAATGACAGAGTAAGGAAAATAAGAAATTTCAAAAATGAGAATTTCGAAAAAATCTGTTCAGAGGATGGGATAAGTTCAGACGATTTAGATGAAATAAAAATCGGCGAAATTATCCAAATTTATGAGGAATTTAAAGGCGCAGAAGTTCGCTTAAAATCAACAGAAGAATGGTTCCTTCTTGACACGGTATTTCCCAGTGACAGCGCTCTTTTTGACGCAATAAGAATCTACACATGACCCAAAGTCCATCCCAACAAGCTACTTAGCTTAGGGATGGACTTTTCTTTTGTTCAATTATTTTTTGTAATTGTATTGAGTGATATGCATAAAAAATTAAAATACCTATAAAAACAAACATTAGAACACTTATATTACTAAAAGCCATAATAATAAATAAACTATTGCTAATTATTCTTGCAATTATTAAACACGTTTCCATTCCGAAAAAATATTCTACTTTGTAATTTTTTCTTATTAATTCAAGATTAGATATGTTTGCACCACTAGTATTATTTATTAAATTCATTAAATTCTTAGAAACTGTTTGGAAAAAGTTAAATATAACTATAGTGATAAAATTGCATTTATAAAGCATAATACATAATGAAATTATAGTGAATGTCATTGAAACACCTATCATCTTACGATAATATTTTTTCTTAATTACTTTTGCAAATAATATACCTAGCAAGCAAGAAACTAAGCTAAATATTGATGTGAAAATTCCTAAGCTAAAGCTATTAGAGAATACTTTTATAATATAAATTGTAACTATATAACCAAAAGCACCTTCAGAATAAGTTAATCCTTCAAAAAAATTGATTAGATAAATCTTTTTTACTTCAGGAGTTTTTTTAACAATATTTTTAAATTCTTTTAAATTAATTTTAGATACTTTAGGAATATTAGTATCCTTAAATAAAAACGATAATATTAATCTAAACAATACTATAAATAAAACAATAGGTAAACTTTTTAAGAAACCGTTTGTATATATTATGCTACCAAATACTATAGGAAATATAATTGATAAGATAGATTGTACTGAAAAATATGATCCCTCATATTTAGTGCGTTCTTCGTTTGTAATTCCATCAGATTCAAACATGTTGGCAACACAATAATAAAATCCTTCTTCTAATCCATATAAAAGTCCGACAAAGTAAATATAATCAGTTATTTTTTCTTTTAAAAGGATTATTGTTAAGAAATATATAAAATCAAGTATAATACCAATCCTTAGAAATATTACTCGATTTTTTGATTTACAGAAATTTTTTGTAATGAACATAACAATATAAATTGAAATAACTGCTATTAATTTATAAATACCTAATGGTAAGATGTTGTTTTGTGAAACTTGCACAAAATATAAAACCAAAAAACTGTCAACAAAAATTGCTAAAAGTTCTTTTAAAGTTCTAAGTATAAATAAAACCTTATAATTCTTCATTTGATTAATTCCTCCAATTATTTCATTTGTTAGTTCTTTTATTAAAAATTCAAACAAATTATAACATGTTAAAAATTTTAAGTAAATAGGAATAAAACATAAAGCCTAGACAATTATGTAAATATGTGATATAATGCAAAAATCAAAGCTTCAGAAAAAATAAAAAGGGAGGAATCAAAATGCCTAGAAGCTTAATTGATGTTTTACATGAATTGGCTGCGAAAGAAGAAACTTCTAAATTAATTGGTGAACGGCTTGCAGCTGCTGTTCAATCTAATCATGAGAATGTTTTGAATTTGCAGGCTGTTTGTTCTCGAAAGGCATGTGAGAGCGAAATTGATGAAGCAAGGAAAGCGGTCGAAAAGTCAAAAGAGAGTGTCGAAAAACTTACGAAAGCTCATAATAACTTGTATCACAAAATTCAGGAACTCATTGAAGAGAAGCGCGAAAGAATAACTCGTGCTAACAAATTTATTAAAGAGCATTCGGAAGAACTTTATTCTAATGATGGCGTCAAATCAACAGAATCAATACCTATAATTGACATTATTTATGTTATAAGTTTTGATTCTGCAGATGTCCAATTTAAAGGAATGGAAAACAAGTGGTTTGCCTTAGGCTTTTTGCCCACAGAGAACGATGAAGATATGACAGCTATCAGAATTCGCAAAAGCAATTAAAACTTCCCGAAAAAAAGCCCATCCCAACAAGCTACTTAGCTTAGGGATGGACTTTTCTTTATTTTATTTCAAATGCATCAGAATCAGAAACAGGTATTGAAGTTGAATTATATAATTCTATTTCATCTTCCGATAAGAATTTTTTATTTATAACAATTCTTATTATATAATCATCGAAAAAGTTATCATTCATAATATAATAACCATTGTATCTTTTTTCTGAACCATAACTATCTTCAACTTTCCATCTTATAGGTTTGTTTTTTTCAATATGAACTCCAGTAAAAGTCATAACATGTTGAGCAAATCTTTCTTTAAGATTTAAAGATTCAGTTTTAGTCATATTATCAAAAGAAAAGTTTGAATTGTAATTATATAATCTTGTATCTAAAACTCCAGTAGAGATATCTCTGAAATTTAAAGGGTTACAATCAAAAATTACAGGTTCACCTTGTTCAAGTTGCATAATACACAATTCTTTTAGTCTATTAATTGGTAAATTTATAAATTCAGTAGAAGAATTTTTGTTTATATATTTCTTAAAAAGGTCTCTGTTATTTGATTCGAGATTTGTAATGCTAATATATTCATTTAAATCAATAGTTAAAAATTTTTCTTTAAATTCTAGTGGTGTTATATTATTTAAAGTTATTTTTTCGTTCATATTATTTGTATATGTATAATCAAAAGTTAGAGGAGGTTCACCAAGAATCTTACATAATAAATCATAGTTTTCTGCTAAAAGTTTTTCTTTTAATTTATAGCAATCAAGACCATTTTCCTTAGCTTTCAAAATTTTAAAACAATCTTTTTTTACTTTTTGATTAAATACACGAGTAAAATCATTTGAGTATAAGCTGTCATTAGTATCTTCCATAATATTATAAGGTACTAAACCGTATTTATTTATAATAAATCTAAAACCCTCAAAGCGACCTCTTTCATGACAAGGTTCGTTATAATAAGATTGATTATTGATTGTTTTAAAATCTATTTTTTTATGAATTATTTTATTATACAAAGAATTTGATTTTTCTAATCTATCATAAAATGCAACAAAGGTAGGAGAAAGTTCGAAATTAAGAATATCTATATTTAAATTGTTAGCAATATTTCTTTTTATAAAATTAAGACCTGAATATATCCAACATCTCAAACTTTCTTTTTGGTCCATTCTTTTAGTTTCACAAAGTTCAATATTAAAAATAGGAGGGTTTTCCTCAATAATTTTTTTATTTAAACAAAAGTTTTGCAAACCATTTTTATTAATACCTTCCATTATTTGTTTATTGTTTTTATTTGAATTAAACTGATTATTAAATTCTTTAATTTCTTTTATTGTTATTTGATTTTTCATTTTACCATCTCCAAAAATGTTTTGTTAATATTACATATAATATCAATAAAACAACTAATTTGCAATAATTATATGAATATGATAAAATTACAAAAGGCAAAAATGCAGAAATACCCTTATTTTGCTTGCGTGAGGTCAGCACGCTGAATTATGATTTAATTGGTGGTGCTTGTGATGGATAAAAATCTTGAAAAGCAATCAGTGATGGCTTTAATCATTATGTCTGAAAGTATTGATGACGCAGATGAAACAATCAAGAAAGAACTTCCGGAGCTTGAAACTTATGAACAGAAGATTGAATGGCTCAGTCAGGAGTTCGGACTTACATGGTTTAAGCATGAGGGGGAAGACCTCGAACAGACTTATTATGCATTACTCTCAGCGGCTATGAAATGTGAGATTGAAGGTTGCGAATAAGTTTACAAAACAGAGGGCATTCCAGCAAGGAATGCTCTCGTTCTATTTAATATAAAATATGAATCTTGTATTTTATTTAACGTTCATATATAATATTTTTGTAATAAAATTTGTGGAGAAAAAAATGAACCTTAATGAGATGAAACAATGTGTAGAAATACTACATAATGAATGGAATTTAGGAAGAATAGAATCAAAAGCAGAAGGGAAAATTTGCGCATGGATTGAGCTTATGTGGATATTAGGAGAAAGTGAAAATGTTTTGCTCTATAAAGAAAATAATAGGGTTATAGGATTTGCAGGATATTCTAAAAAGACATCAAATAAGCATTTAGTAAGAAAAAAATTTTATCATTTTATAGAAAAAAGATTATCAAATAGTAAAAAAATCAAAGATAAAGAAGGATTTAAAAAATATTATGACAATTATGCATATGTTCCCAACAACCTAAAAGAACATTTTGATGGACAAGTTACTATGTTAATTGTAGATAAAAATTATAGGGGAAAAAGTATAGGAAAAAAATTGTTATTGGAAATTTTTGAGCTAGCAAAAAAAGATAGCATGAAGAATATTCAAATTACGACAGATGAATCATGTAATTATAAAATATATGAGAAGTTAGAATGTACGAAAATTTTTGAAACTATAGTAAAAAATCAGGAACCCGAAATATTAGGAAATATAAAAGAACAAAAAGCTTTTATATATGAGAAAAAATTCATATAAGATAAAAATATACTAAAGAATCAGTAGGTGAATATAAAAATATGCAAAAGAATATTGAAATGAAATATAATAGAAGAATATTTCCAATATATAAAGGCTTAGCGTGGGACCCGCTTTTTTATGGAGCTATTATTATTTTATTTTTAACAGAAGTAAAAGGAATTGAGATATCTAAAATTATGTATGCAGAATCATTGTATGCATTCTTTCTTTTAATATTTCAATTACCTGCAAGTATAATAATAGAAAGAATTGGAAGTAGGAAATCATTAATTCTAGGTTGTACATTAGTTACTATACAAATTGCAATGATGATGATTGCTAAGAATTTTACATTTCTAGTATTAGCATATTCTTTTTCAGCATTTGGAACAGCAATTAAAGAGACAGCACAATATACTTTACTATATGATTCTACAAATTTATGCAAAGGAAAGAATTCGTTTGAAAATGTAGATGCAAAAGGTTCTTCAGTTAGCTATATTTTTAATGCAACATCATCTGTAATGGCAGGCTACTTATATATAGTTAACCCGTATTTACCAATTACATTATCTAGTATAGTATCTTTAATTACAGTTGTTATCTCATTTCGTTTTGAAGAATTACATGAAAAAAATCAAAAAAGAATAACAATGGCGGAATCATTAAAAGAATTAAAACAAGGACTAAGATTTATTGCACAATCAAAAAGATTAAGAGCTTTACTTCTTTTTATTGCATTTTTCTCAGGGATATTAATTATGGTTTGTACATATGAAAAAAGTTTGTTACAAGATTTAAATGTTGGTTCACAATACTTTGGAATAATTTTTGCAATATTAACTTTATTACAATGTTTTTCTGTACAATATCAAGATAAAATACATAATAAATTTAAAAATAAAACTTTAGCATTTTTAGCTATACCAATATTTACTTCTTTTATTTTTATCGGTTTAATTAATTTTGCTGGTTCAAATAAATTTATTATAATTTCAATAATTATAATTGCATTTTTCGTACAGCATTTTTTAAGGGCACCATATTGGGTGTTACAAAATAAATATGTTACAAATTTTACAAATTCTGATATTAGAACTAAAATTTTATCAGCAACAGAAATAATAGAAGGAATAGGGCGAATAATCTTTAGCTTTTTAGGTGGGCTATTATTGGAATATTACAATACGAGTCAATCATATGCAATAATGGGAATAGCAGGAATGATAATATTGTTCTTTATATTAAAATATATGAAAAAAAGAGTTGGTTTGTCTCCAGAAGAATATAATAAAAAAGATATAGAATATATAAATTAAGAGGTATAAGAATATGGCGATAATTGAAGCTAAAAATCTAGTTAAAGAATATAAAACAATTATAAAAGACAAAGGTATATTAGGTTATATAAAACATTTATTCAAGCCTAAGTATGAGAAATTTACAGCTGTTGATGATATAAGTTTTCAAATAAATGAAGGTGAATTAGTTGGATATATTGGGGAAAATGGAGCAGGGAAATCTACTACAATAAAAATGCTTACAGGAATACTTACTCCTACATCAGGAGATGTTAGTGTAAATGGTCTTGTGCCATATAAAAGTAGGATTGAAAACAACAAAAATATTGGAGCTGTATTTGGACAAAAAACACAATTATGGTGGGATTTACCAGTAATTGAATCATTTAGACTTATAAAGAAAATGTATAAAATTCCTGAAGGGGAATACAGAAAGAACTTAAAAAAATTTACAGAGTTATTAGATTTAGAGGAATTATTAGAAAAACAAGTGAAGAATTTAAGTTTAGGACAAAAAATGAGATGTGAAATAGCAGCTACTTTTTTGCATAATCCTAAAATAGTATATTTAGATGAGCCAACAATAGGTTTAGATGTTTTAGTAAAAGAAAATATTAGAAGATTTATCAAAGATATTAATAAAGAAAAAAATACAACAGTTATACTTACAACACATGATGTAAAAGATATCGAAGAAGTATGTGACAGAATTATTTTAATTGATAAAGGTAAAATTATTTTTGACGGAGAGAAACAAAAATTTAAAGATAATTATGGAAAAAATGTTAAAGCAGAGCTTATTGTGAAAGAAAAAGTAGAAAACATAGCAGAAAAAATAAAAAGTGAAAACTTTACTATAACAGAAGAAAGTAATGAACTTATAAAACTAAAATTTAGTCATGAAAAAACTACAATAATGAATGTAATGGAGGAAATATCTAATCATTGCAAGGTTATAGATATTCATATGCAGGAATCAGAGTTGGAAGATATATTAAAAGAAATATACAAAAAGGGGTAAAAATGATAGGAAGTATATTTACATTAGCACGTATGTACATAAAGCAATATAGTATATATAAATCAAATTATATATTATTTACTATTAACAGACTTGTTGAAGGACTAGTATATATTTTTGTATGGTTAGCAATATATAACCAAACAGGAAACGCTGAGGGATTTACTTTAAATGAAATTGTAATATATTATGTTTTAGTAATTATATTAATTCCTATAACGACATGGGGAATAAATGAAGAAATGAGTCATTCAATAAGAAATGGGAAAATAAATAAAGAATTATTAGCTCCATTATCATATTTTAAATATTATTTTGGTTTAAATTTAGGTGAAATAGGATTTGGAGCGCTTGTTGGAGTATCTGCAGGTATAATTTCATGTTTTATATGGCAAGTAAATATTAGTATTAGTTTAGTAAATTTAATTTCATTTATCGTAGTAGTTTTATTAGGAATACCAGTAACATTTTTTTTACAAATGATAGTTGGAACAGCAGGATTTTACACAAATTCTATATGGGGAATGCAGATATTAAGAAAGTCAATAGTTTATATATTTTCAGGACTAATAGCACCACTAACATTTTTCCCTCGGATGGTTTCAAAAACTAACAAATATATTACCATTTAAAGATTTAGTTTTTACTCCAATAAATATCTTTTTAGGTAGAATGACTTATAATGAAATCCTTTTTTCAATAATAAAACTTGGAATATGGGCAGTTATTTTATATGCTATTGCAAAAATATTTTTTAATCATGCAGTAAAAAAGGTAACAATAAACGGAGGATAAAATGAAGAATGTATTACGAAATATAAGTTTATATATATCGTTTATAATAGCATCAATAAAAGAAATGCTTATTTATAGATTGGATTGTATAGTAGGAATTTTATCTCAAACTTTAACACAAGTTGTAGAAATAATTTTTATATGGATAGTATTTCAAAACACAAGTAATTTAGCGGGATGGAGCTATGAACAAATTCTATTATTATATGGAATTACTTTAATGTCTATTTCTGTTTGTTCATTCCTTTTTGATGCTACATACGATTTAGGACCTGTATTTATACGAGAAGGTGAGTTTGATAAATTATTACTAAGACCGGTACATCCATTGATTTCTGTTTTGGGAAGTTCTAAGGATTTTGTTTCTTTTGGATATTTAGTAATTGGATTAATTATTACAATTATGATGTTTACAAAGTTAGCAATACCAATAACATTTTGGCTTATAATAAAACTATTATTTTTTATAATAATAGGAGGATTAATTTTAGGTGGAATAGAAACAATTTTTAGTGTAGCAGCATTTTGGACATACAGGTCAAATGAGGTGGTTTGGACATTTTATAGGGTATATACACTTACACAATATCCAATTGATATATATAGTGGATTTGTAAAAATTTTAATTACATTTATATTACCATTTGCATTTGTTGCATATTATCCAACAATGGATTATTTAGGATTTAATAAATACATGATATGGTTATCACCAATAGTAGCAATAATAATTTGGATAATTGCAATAGGAGTATGGAACTGGGCATTAAAAAAATATAGAAGTACAGGAACGTAGGTAATGAATAGTGAATAATGAATGATGAATAATTTTATGTAGGGGCGAACTGCGTTCGCCCGTAATACTGAATAAAACAAACCGCCGTACCTTTACAGGTGCGGCGGTTTTGTGCGGTCAGATAAGTTTACAATGAACACTGCTATCAGCAATAGAGATGTAGATTTCAATTTTCTCAGTAGAAATCTTATCCATCACAGATTGGATATCTTTGCTCAATATATCGGGATTGAAACAAGAGTTGCTAATTACATAATAAAATTGAGTTTCTAAATTAAAGGGAATAGAGGCTTTGGACTTACATAGAGTGTAGCTTAAATTGCATATTGCAATTCCACAAATATTAAGGATATCGATTATTTCTGCTTTTGAATATTTTTTTAGAATATCTGAACACCGCTCTTTAACTTCAGAACAGAATTCATCGTTAGTACGCAAGCGACACCCAATTTTGTTTAATTCTTCTGCACGAGGAAACATAGCCTCTAGTAGTTGATTAGTTTCATCAACTATTTCCCTTAAACTTTTTTCTGTTTCTTCATTTTTCAAGGTTCTCATCCTTTCTCAAATAAGAGTTACGTAAAAACTAAGAATTGCGGGGACATGTCCTGACCTAACATGTCCAAAAAAGAATGGTATACTACAAAATATACTTTAGATATATTAACATAAATATGACGATATGTCAAAGAAATGTGAGAGTATTAAACAATGAAAAATAAATTGTAAAAAATATTGCAATATTAATAAAAAATGTGTATAATGAATATAATAGTAGTGGATATTTAATATCTACTATTACTAAAATGTGAATCGCAACGTCACTTGCGAGATATAAATTTGTGAATGAAAAAATGTTAATCGCACCCCTACTTGCGGAATATAAATGAGTAGGTGAAAAAATGAAAAGTAATAGTATAGGTATTATATTAATATTATAGAAAAACCGCCGTACCTGTAAAGGTACGGCGGTTTTATGCGGTCAGATAAATTTCCATTCGACTTTCTTGCAACAAAGAGAAACTTTAACATCTTCTTCTGTTGCCTTTTTTATGATGGTTTGGATATCATCAGCAATATCGCTATAGCTAAGATTAAGAAAATTTGAAAAATCAAAATCAAATTCACCTTTGTTTTCAAAAGGCGGCTTTTTTTTAAGATTAGAACCATACATGTTAAATATGTTTGAACATATTTGTATGATATCATGTTTTGCTGCTGCTGAATAAGTTCTTTCCTTAAATACTGATGAAAGAATCTTTAATACATATTCATCATGCATGTATCTATCGAATCTATCAGCAAATTCGTAAAAATGATTTCTTCTGTCGCTGAAAGAGTAGAAGATTTGATTATATTCTTCAATAATATCTTTCATGGTTTTGCGAGATTCCATGTTGTTCATCCTTTCTCAAATAAGAGTTACGTAAAACTAAGAATTGCGTGGACATGTCCTGACCTAACATATCCAAAAAAGAATGGTATACTACAAAATATACTTTAGATATATTAACATAAATATGACGGCATGTCAAAAAAAGATGAATAATTATATTCTTGAAAAATTATGTAAAGTATGATAAAATAATTGGGAATAAAATTTTATTGGAGGAAATATGGGAAATCAATACCAAGAAATTTATATGCAAAATGTACGTAAGTTTGCAAAAGAATTTAAACAAAATAGTGCTTATTTTATAAATCGTTTTCTTAATGGATATAGTAAAGATAAAATGAGAGTACTTGCAAAACAATTTAATATGGTCCTAGGAGATAAAGAATCAAGCATTGAATGGATAGACAATGAAATTAAAAGTTATAGAAAAGTAAACATTGAATATATTGATATGGTTAGATATTTTGGACTTTATATGGGTGAACAAGAACCATTAAAAGAACCTATGGTAGTATGGCGTGGATGTGATACATTAGAAGATGGGGCAGTAGACGGATTAGTTGCTACATCAACTAAAAGAGAAACCGCTGAAGGATTTAATTATGGAACACTATTGAAAATAAATTTACCAAAAGGTATGAGAGTTGTTAAATATAGTGAAATAACACAAGAAAATGATGTGGAAAATGAAATTATATTACCACCTTGTAATTATACAATAAAATCTGAAAGACAACAAAATGTACAAGGAAGAATGACAAGAATTGTTGAAATTGATGTACAACCTAAAGATTTTTTAAGAGAATTTATAATTAGAATGGCACATCCTGTTGCTGATTACATAAATGAAAATGATATTGATAATGAATACAAAAGTGGATATTTACAATTATCTATGACTTTAGCAATACGTACTATTATAAATTGTAAAATTTTACAAGCTCCTGGAACTGCTATTAATGGCGGAATAGATAGTGGTAAAAGAAAGAATAATTATAATGTCAAAAGAAATTCAGAGACAGATATGTATAAAAACTTTTCATTAATGAAATCAAGTGAAAAGTTACCAAATCATATGATTAGTTCAATGAAAGATAGAATTTTTAATATGTATAGCATTCCTAATCAAATAAGTTCAATAGAATTTTTTGATTATATACAACAGTCAAAAAGTAGAAGAATATTTTTTGATTATGAAAATACAGATGAGCACAAAACATTTTATCAAAAACATATTGACCATGGAACTAGACATGTAGACAATGTAACTATGTATACTTATTATATCGCAAGTAAAGAAGGCTATAATGATGAAGGAATTCGTATTCTTATGGAAGCTGCAAGATATCATGATATAGGACGTACAAATGATTGGCAACAAGGAGGACATGGATTTGCCGGTGCGAAAAAATATACAGAACATTATAGAACAGAAATACCTCTACATGAACAACAATTGATAGGATTTCTTATTCAAGCTCATGATTTGCCTAAAAAGGAACAAATAAAAGAACTTGCTATGCGTATATTTAGTAATTGGGATGAAAACATGTATGATATTTTATGTGATATGACAAATATATTGAGAGATGCAGATGCATTAGATAGAACACGATTCCCAATATATTCGGGAGATTATTTAAAACCTGAATATTTAACTCACAGTTCTGCACAAGAATTAATAGAAGTAGCTCAAACTTTAAATTATAGAGAAAACATACCTGCAAAATCACAAAGTAATAAAAAAAGAAAGCCAATAGATACAGTTGGTGGAGGGCATGGAGAAAAATAAAAATAGATGCAGTTTAATCTGCATCTATTTTTTTGTTATTGGTATATATATATTTGTTGTTGTTTCTCCAACGTATTCTTCAATATCAGGAAGTTGGTCTAAATTATATCCTAAATAAGGAATTACACAAGCATAAATCATATTTGTATAATTACTTATGTCAATTGCTTCTCGACTGTTTATGCTGAACATTAAGAATGTTTTGTTTGTTATGTTATATTCTTTGCTTCCTTTAAAAGGACAAGCACTGCCTATATGATATACGAGATGTTTAGGGTTATCAATATTTTTATCATATTCAACAATGCCGTAGGTTGTGTCGGCAGAAATAAATTCTTTATTTTCGTACATTTCATCCCAAAATTTAGAAGTTGTTTTAGGAATATCATTAAAAGGAATTGTTTTGCCAACACAATGTAAATTAAAACTTATATTCTTTTTTATTGAATAATTTATTTCATCAAAATTATTGTTTATATTAGCAAAATCAAAAACAGGGAAAACTTTTAATTCATTTGTGTTTTTAGATATATCTTTAGGAGAAAAGCCCATCATTTTCTTAAAAGCTCTTCCAAAAGAAGTGGCTGAATCATAACCATATTTAATAGCAACATCGATAACTTTACTACCATTTAATAAATCTATAGAAGCTGATGTAAGTTTTCTTTTTCTAATATATTCAGTTAAGGAAAGATTAGTTATAAATTGAAAAATTCTATGTAATGAATATTCATTAACACATAAAATTCTTGAAAGAGATTTGTAATCTATATCTTTATCTAAATTATTTTCTATATATTCAATTAAAGTATTTAATTTTTCAATACTACCTTTAAACATATGACAACTCCTTAGATAAAATTGTAACATATCTAAATAATTTTGTAAATAATGTCAACTTTTCTGATGTTGAAAATGTAGAGATATTAATTTTTTTTAAATATATAATTATTAATAATATTTAAAATAGAAAGGAGAATTCTATTATGAATATATATGATTTTAATAAAAAAACAAATGGTATAAATAACTTGAATGAAGGTGAATACGCGAAAAACATACTAAATAGCATTGAGCAAAATATAATAAACAAAGTTAATATGGATTTGAATGATAATAGTTTATATAAAAGTATGTATAAAGAAATAAAATTTTAAAGGATAATATATGAAGAATAATATAATAACAATTGGTTTAAAGGGAACAAAAAAACATATTTTTTTGCTCCTTATTTTAAGTATTTTATTTTCTTATTTAACATTACAAATTGCTATATATGTAAAATATGCAATAGATAATGTAATATGTAATGATTATAATAGTTTACCTAAATTTTTAGAAAAATTATTAACAAAAAATTATTTATGGGATTTATTAATAATTTCAGGAATTATAATAATTATAAATCTTATAATAATGTTTATAACATATTTAAGGAAAATAATTACAAGTAAATTCAAATTAAAAATAAATGCTAATGTAAAATTAACATTATTTAAGCATACCTTGAATTTGGAGTATAAAAGTTATAATTCATATGATAAAACAGAAATATTACAAAGAATTACTGAAGATGCAGATATTTTTTCGAATTTTTTTGAAAAGCAATTCAACATGATAATTGATATTTTATTTTTAAGTATTTTTATTATAACGGAAAGTGTTACATTAAATTTACTTATAACAATATATTTTGCTTTAACATTTATTGTTATGTTACTTTTTTCTATATGGTATTTAAAAAGGTTAGACAAAGGAATAGAAGAATGCATAAAAAAACGTAAAAAATTATTAGGAGCAACAATATTAAATCTAAATAATATAAAATTAATCAGAATGTTAAATAAACAGGAATTAGAGAAAGAAAGATATAGTAAGTTAAATGAAAATAATACAAATTGTAATGTTAAATTAATAAAACTCATATTGTTTTACGAAATATTAAGTGACCATATAACATATTTAAGAACACCTATAATATTTATAATAGGTGGTATTTCTTTTATAAATGGAAGCATGACTATTCGGAGGTATAACAGTATTATTAAATTATGCAGAAAAAATATTTGATTATTTTTTAGAGTTTGGTGCAAATTTAGAATATATTGATGAGTTTTATGCTATAAGCAAAAAGATAAAAGATTTACTAAAACTAAAACAAGAAGAAAAAAATGCTGATAAATATAATTTGGATGGAGATATTATTTTTAGTAATGTAACTATTTTTGCAGATAATCAGGAAATTTTAAAAAATTTAAATTTTATTATAAAAAAAGGTGAAAAAGTTGCAATTGTTGGAGAAAATGGAAGCGGAAAAAGTTTATTATCAAAAGCAATATTAGGAATGAATGAGTATACTGGTAATATTTATATAAATAACCATAACATAAAAAGATTAAATAAAAATAATATAAGAGAATATATAGATTTAATTCAAGGAGATAGCTATTTATTTAAAGGAAGTATTATAGAAAATATAAATTTAAATAATGAAATAAAGAAAAATATAAAGAGTGTTTTTAAAGATTGTGAAATCTATGATGACATACAAAGATTTAAAGAAAAAGAAAATACACTTATAGGTGAAAGAGGGGTTAAGCTTTCAGGGGGTCAAAAACAAAGAATTGCAATTGCACGAAGTCTTATAAAAGACAAACCTATCTTTATATTTGATGAAGCTCTAAATAAAATAGATAATAAAACAAAAGAAAAAATATTGCTAAACTTAACAAATAATTACAAAGATAAAACAATGTTATTTATAAATCACGATTTAAACATTTTAAAACATGTAGACAAAATTTTATATATAGACAATAACACTACAACACTAGAGAAAATAAATGGCGAGTTTTTCAACGTAGGTCTCGACAATTCTGTTAATTCTACATTTAAGAATGAAAATGATAAAACACTATCTTATATTAAAAAAATAATAGAAATGAATGAAAAAATAGGAGCAATGGATGAAACTTAAAAATAAATTAAAAGAATTAAATAAGATGTATAAACATGCAGGACATCATAAAAAGATGGTTCAAATATTTTTATTAATTTGTGTTACAGTAGTTATGGAATTACTAGTAGTTGCTTATATTACAAAAAAAATTATAAATATAGAAATTCCAAACAATAATATTAAAGGACTTATTACATATTCAATAATTTATATAATTGTTATAGCAATACAAAGTTATATGGTTTTAAAACATTGTGATATGAGATGTATTTTACAAAGAATAATGCAAGGAGAATTGAGAGAAAAAGTATTTAATAAATTACAAAAAGTGAATCTTAAATTTTATGATAATAATTCAACAGGAACAATACTTCAATTCATGCAAAATGATGTTAATAATGCAGGAGGATTGTTTCCAGATATTATAGTAGAAATGTATTTTATGGGAGTTACAAGATTTTTTATAATAGCAATGTTTTTAATGTTTATAGATTTAAAAGTTACTATAATGCTTGTAGGATTATATGTAATAGGATATTTAGTAACTATATATTTTAACAGAAAAACAATAAAAGATTTACATCAAATTAGAGAATTAAACATTGATATTTATAATTTAATAAATGAAGGAATACAAGGTTTTCTAACAATAAAAACATTAGAAATTATAGATGTTAAAATAAAAGAATTAGATGAAAAATTAGAAAAATTTGTTGATAAAAATAAGAATGTAGAAAAAGTCATTGGAAAATATAATAGCATTTTTGCTTTTATAACATCATTTGCCATACCAGTAATAATATTTTGGTCAGGAAATGATGTAATTAAAGGATTAGCAACTTATGCAGAAATTATGCTATTAATTGATTACAGTGGAGCACTTAAGTATGAGTTTAATTGGTTTATAAGACACATAACAGATTTCAATCAAGCATTTATTGCATACTCTAAAGTGTTAAAATTTTTAGAGATAGATGAGATAGAAGATGTCCATAAGGGAGAAAAATTAGAAAACATAAAATATATAGAATTTGAAGATGTTGATTTTTCATATGATAATAATCAAAAGACTATAAAGAATTTTAATTTAAAGATTAATTCAAATGAAAAAATTGCATTAGTTGGAAAAACTGGAAGCGGTAAAAGTACAGTTACAAATTTACTGTGTAGATTCTATGAACCAACAAGTGGAAGGATATTAATCAATGGCTATAATTATAAAAATTTTAGCATTGAATCAATAAGAAAAAATATAGGATATATAATGCAAGATGTTCAAATTTTGCCGGAAACAATAATTGATAATATAAAGTATGTGAATGAAAATATTACTGAAGTAGAGGTTGAAAATATTTTTAAAAAATTAAAATTACATGACAAAATTATAAGCTTAGAAAATGGGTATAATACAAATATTTTTGATAATCCTGATATACTATCTAGTGGAGAAAAGCAATTAATCAATTTCGCAAGAATAATGGCTATAAATCCAGATGTAATAATTCTGGATGAAGTAACTTCAAATTTAAGTTTTAATACAGAAATGCTTGTGAAAAATGCAATTGAACAAGTGACAAAAAATAAAATTAGTATAATAATTGCACATAGATTAGAAACTACTAAACTATGTGATAAAATCATCACATTACAAAATGGAAAGATTTTACAAAAAAATGAATATAGGAAGGTATATAGTACTTATAAAATATAGCATTTTTAGGAATTAATTAATATTTATTGTAAAGAAATAATTGTTATGCTATAATTATATGGAAAAATACTAGAATTTATAAATGTCGGAGGAAATGTATGAGTAGATATGCTAGCCATTCACAAGAAATCTTATATAGAGATGGAATTTTAATAGGATTCAATGCGCGGTTATGGATTTTATGCAGAACATGAATCAAAATATAGGGGAATAGAATTGAAAAAAACTGAAAAAGGAGAAAATAAAAATAAAGATAATCCTTTTGATGGAGAAATTGTTGAAAGCCCAGCAACAATTAAACTAATGGAATTTAGTGATGGAACTGTTTGGTTGACAAATGATTTAAGAAAATATGTGAGCCTAATGCAAAAAACAGAAGATGAACGCCGTGCAATAATGTCTAGACATATAAATAATGATGACAGACAAGCTGTAGAAGCAATTTTAAGAAAATTGGATCAAACTATTGATTCGCCAGAAGTAATTTCTATATGGAATGCTCGTCGGTCATTTTGACTTAATATCAACTAATTTTCAAAGTAGTGAGCTGATTAGAAAACTATATATTGAAATGCAAAAAGGAAATATTGCTATTTCAAGTGATTATAGTTTCTTGTTTAAAGATAGAGGTTTATCTTTTGTTATATTAGATCGATTAACCAATGAAGATTTATTATCAAAACAATTAGTAGATAGTCGTGATGAAATGAAAAAACAATTTCAAAAAGAATATAGAGAATATTTAGCAGAAGAAGGACTAGATGAAAGTGTTTGTTATGGTAAAGGTGGTAAATATTCAGTAGAATTTTGGAATGTTCAAATAAGAGATTTAGAAACTAATTTTAAACGGAGAAGTAGTACCTAAATTTTATTTAGAAATTCTTGATACCTCAAAAGGAAGAGAAAACTTAGACTCTCTTTGCATGCACAAATTATGTCGTTTGACAGGTGACGAAATTAGGGCGTTAGTACCAATAGTTCAATCACAAGAATATACAGAATATGCTAGAAGCCATAGTAAGGAAGATGTTGAAACATATTTAGTTGAAGAATTAGCATTATATCGCCAGAGACGAACAGTAGAAGAAGGACGATATTTAGCTGATAAAGAAGCTGAAGAAGCTAAAAAAGCTTTAGGTGCTATTGCAAAAGGACAAAGAAAAGCACCTGTAGAGAAGAGAGCAGTTTCATTACAAAATGCAACAACTAGATGGTTAAATCCTAAAACAATAGAAACTAAAGATAAACCGGAAGGAAAAGGGGAATAAGATGGAAAATATGGAATATTCAAATTCGCTTTATCAAATAAGTGAAATCCTAAAATATATTGAACCAAACTTAAAAGCTAGAATACCAAATAAATTCATTAGTTACTTTGAAGCTAATAAATCAAAAGATTATAAATGGAATATAGATAGGTCGTTACCAATTGATGAACAAGATTTATTACCAATAACAAAAGAAATATTAACGGTATTATACAAAGATTATATATGTAATGATATAGAGAGAATTGAATTAGAAAAAATACTAAATGAAAATGAGGTAAAATATCAAAAAGAATTAAGAGAAAAGTATAATCCTGATAATATATTTGGAAACAAATCAAAGGTAGTTGAGAAAACAATAGTAGCAAATGAAACTACGTCAGCATTAGCATACAAAAAATCATTTATAAAAAGAATTATCAGTAAGATTAAATTATTCTTTAATAGATAATAAGTAATATAAAAGATATTAAAACAATGATTCATAGTTTTCTAAAAAAAATGGATAAAGTAAAGGGTTAACTGTATGCTGAATAGTTAGTTTGCATTTTATGTTAAGAAGTAACCTTGTTAGTGTACTACAAATAAATGTAGAAATAATAGCAAAAAATATAATTAAAAATAAAGAAGTAGTTGCGATGTTACCATTATTAAATTAATAGTAACATCTTTTTTTTCTTTTTAATATGCACATATGCTTAAACTTTGCAAAATAACATAATATGTGATAAAATTATGCTATCACTTTTCATAGAACCAGAAATAAAACAGCAAACCGATTAATTAAATTAAGAAGGGAATGACAACATTGGGCAGAATTATTGAAGGTCTTTGGGATTGTAAGTATTGTGATACCAAGGCCATTAAAGGCAGTATAAGAGAGTGTCCAAACTGCGGTAAACCCCGTGATGAGGATACACGATTTTACTTGCCTAGCGACAGAGAAAAATTTAATTATTTGAATGAAGAGAAATCAGCGGAAATTTCACGGAATCCTGATTGGTTGTGTGAATACTGTGGCTCTTTAAATTCAGATAAAAACACTCATTGCGAATCTTGCGGTGCAGAGAGGACAGCAGAAAATCCTGATTATTTCTCAAACATTGCAAAAATGGAAGCAAAGAAACAATCACATTCAGAAGACCGTGAAGTTCAAGAAACACCTACTTACAATTATGTCAAAAATTCTTATTATAGCAGTAATTCTAAAAGGCAGGAAGAAAACTTTTTCTCAAAGAATTGGAAATGGTTTATAATTATTCCTCTTATACTTTCTGTCGTAATTGGAGCAATATGTTTAATTTTCATTCCAAGAGAAGAAAATATAACTATTAATGACATAAGGTGGGAACGTTCAATTTCAATTGAGCGATATAAAACAGTCGAAGAAAGTGATTGGTCAGTTCCATCAGGTGGTCGAATCCTTTATACTCAGCAAGAGATTGCAGGTTATGAAGAGGTTTTTGACCATTACGAGACTTATAGCAAAGAAGTAAAAAAAGAACGGCTTGTGGGATATGAAGATTATGTTGTAGGATATCAAGACCTTGGAAATGGCTATTTTGAAGAAATTATAGACCAAAGACCGATATATGAAACCTACTATGAAACTGAAGATTATACAGAAGCTGTTTACAGAGATGAACCTATTTATAAGACTAAGTACTATTACGAAATCGAACGATGGGTATATGAACGTTCAGTGAAAACATCAGGAGCAGACAAGAACCCATATTGGGGAGAATTAAATCTCAATTCTGATGAAAGAGAAAGTAGCAGAACGGAGTATTATTACATTGCTTATGTTAATGAAAAAGGTAAGAAAAAAGAATTAAGCCTTAAATATGAACAATGGAAAGAGCTTGAAGTCGGTGATACTGTAAAAATAAAAAAATCCTTATTTGGGACTGGTGAAGTGATAACATAAGGAAAGAGCGCCTCTTGGCGCTCTTTTTGCAGTATAAAAATATGTGTTTTATTGTAGTATGGAGAAAAATTTGCATGATTATAAGATATATGATAAAATATGTGTACATAATATTAAACCGTTTTAGTTTTAAGCGATTTTTCTAAAACCCATTAATTTTATGATTTTAAGTTAAAATGGAGTGTTTTTGATTTATGAACAAAAAAGAAAGAAATCAAATCAAACAAGCATTAAAAACTAAAATTGATGCAGCATCGGTTTGCATAAAGATGTTGTACATTGGAAAAAATTTTTCCAAAAAAGCGCCAGAAAAAAAAGCAAGTGTGGATGAAACACAAGAAGGACTTATTAAAACTTTGACTGAGGTGAAAAAAGATATAATTAAATACACCGATATGTTTATTAAAGAAATCGATGCGGCAATAGAAATGAATAAATAGTTGCCAATATTTGAGTTAAAATCGCTGGTATGGAGATTCTTAATTACTAAGAATCTCCTATATCTATTTATAAGGATTTAGTGATAACATAAGGAAAGAGCGCCTCTTGGCGTTCTTTTTGCATTATTTGTGTTTTGAAAATCATGTAGGGGAGAACTGTGTTCTCCCGTGCTTCGAAGGCGGGCGAACAGAGTTCGCCTCTACAGATTAGAAAAATATATATGAATATAAAATTTTTATAATATCTGCTTGAATTTAAATTTATGCAATGCTATAATTACATCGTTTACGATAGATATATTTAAATATTAAAACATACATAAAATTTAGACTTTATTTAAAAAATATATATAAATTATAAAATTTGATAGGGGGAAAACAAAAAATGAGTAAAGAGTATGACATAGTAGACAGTATTGAAACATTAAAAAATGCTTTTGAAAGAGTGAAAAAAGCTCAAGCAAAATTTGCAGAGTACACTCAAGAACAAGTAGACGAAATATTTAAAGCCGCAGCAATGGCAGCAAACCAAGCAAGAATTCCACTTGCAAAAATGGCAGTTGAAGAAACTGGAATGGGAATAGTAGAAGACAAAGTAATTAAAAATCATTATGCATCAGAATATATATATAACACATATAGAGATGCAAAAACATGTGGTGTAATTGAAGAAGACACAAGTTTTGGAATTAAAAAAATAGCTGAACCTATAGGGGTTATAGCTGCAGTTATACCAACAACAAATCCAACATCAACAGCAATTTTCAAAACATTAATTTCATTAAAAACTAGAAATGGAATAATAATAAGTCCACATCCTAGAGCAAAAAATTCAACAATAGCAGCAGCAAAAATTGTATTAGAAGCAGCTGTAAAAGCTGGAGCTCCAGAAGATATAATTGCATGGATTGATGTTCCATCATTAGAACTTACAAATTTCTTAATGCAATCAGCACATACAATTTTAGCAACAGGTGGACCTGGAATGGTTAAATCTGCATATTCAAGTGGAAAACCAGCATTAGGAGTTGGTGCAGGAAATACACCAGCTATAATTGACGAAAGTGCAGACATTATTTTAGCAGTTAACTCTATTATACATTCAAAAACATTTGATAATGGAATGATTTGTGCATCAGAACAATCTGTAATTATTCTTGATAGTATTTATGACAAAGTAAAAGAGGAATTTGTAAAAAGAGGATGCTATATATTAAATGAAGAAGAAACAGAAAAAGTTAGAAAAACAATAATTATAAATGGTTCATTAAATGCAAAAATAGTAGGACAAAAAGCTTATACTATAGCAGCTCTTGCAGGAGTAGAAGTTCCTGAAAGTGCAAAAATCTTAATAGGAGAAGTAGAAAGTGTAGAACTTACTGAAGAGTTTGCACATGAAAAATTATCTCCAGTATTAGGAATGTATAGAGCAAAAGATTTTAATGAAGCAGTAGAAAAAGCTCATCAATTAATTTTAGACGGAGGATTAGGACATACATCATCACTTTATATAAATACTGCTACAGAAAAAGAAAAAATGGAAAAATTCTATAATAAAATGAAAACATGTAGAGTTGTAATAAATACTCCATCATCTCAAGGTGGTATAGGAGATATTTATAACTTTAAATTAACTCCATCATTAACATTAGGTTGTGGTTCTTGGGGTGGAAACTCAGTTTCAGAAAACGTAGGAATAAAACATTTATTAAATATAAAAACAGTAGCAGAGAGGAGAGAAAATATGCTTTGGTTTAGAGCACCTGAAAAGGTATATGTAAAAAGAGGTTGTTTACCAGTAGCTTTAGATGAATTAAAAAATGTATTAAATAAGAAAAGAGTATTTATAGTAACAGATACTTTCCTTTATGAAAATGGTTATACAAAAGGTATAACAGATAAATTAGATGAAATGGGAATAGTTCATGAAACTTTCTTCAATGTTGCTCCAGACCCAACACTTGCATGTGCAAAAGAAGGTGCAAAAATGATGGAAAGCTTTAAACCAGATTGTATTATTGCAGTAGGTGGAGGTTCTGCAATGGATGCTGGTAAAATTATGTGGGTTATGTATGAACACCCAGAAGTAGATTTCATGGATATGGCAATGAGATTTATGGATATAAGAAAAAGAGTATATACATTCCCTAAAATGGGAGAAAAAGCTTACTTTATAGCTGTTCCAACATCAGCAGGAACAGGTTCAGAAGTAACACCTTTCGCAGTTATAACAGATGAAACAACAGGAACAAAATATCCTTTAGCTGATTATGAATTATTACCTAAAATGGCGATAGTAGATGCAAACATGATGATGAATGCTCCAAAAGGATTAACATCTGCTTCTGGTATAGATGCTGTAACACACGCATTAGAAGCTTATGCTTCAATGATGGCAACAGATTATACAGATGGATTAGCTAAAGAATCTTTAAGAATTATATTTGAATATTTACCAAGAGCATATAACAATGGTGCAAATGACCCAGAAGCTAGAGAGAAAATGGCTAATGCAGCAACAATGGCAGGTATGGCTTTTGCTAATGCATTCTTAGGAGTTTGTCACTCTATGGCTCATAAATTAGGAGCATTCCATCATTTACCACACGGAGTTGCAAATGCTTTAATGATAGATGAAGTTTTAAGATTTAACAGTGAAGAAGTTCCAGCAAAAATGGGAACATTCCCACAATATGATCATCCACACACATTAAGAAGATATGCAGAAGTAGCTGAATGTTTAGGCTTAGGTGGAAATACAGATGAAGAAAAATTAGAAAACTTAATTAATAAAATTGATGAATTAAAAGAGCAAATTGGAATTAAGAAAACAATAAAAGATTACGGAATCGATGAAAAAGATTTCTTAGATAGATTAGATGAAATGACAGAGCAAGCATTTGATGACCAATGTACAGGTGCAAATCCAAGATATCCATTAATGAGCGAAATTAAACAAATGTATTTAAACGCATATTATGGAGGTGAACAATAATGGAATATAAATTAAATAATGAAATTGCAAAAAGAAAATCAAAATCAGTATATAAAGAAGATGGTAAAACAATAAAATTATTTATTGAAAATTATTCTAAAGCAGCTATTTTAAATGAAGCTTTAATACAATCAAGAGTTGAGGAAAGCACAGATTTAAATATTCCTAAACTTATTGAAGTATCAAAAATAAATAATAGATGGGCATTAGTTTCAGAACATATTGATGGAACACCATTAGATGTATTAATGCAACAAAATCCTGATAAAGAAGACGAATATTTAGAAATGTTTGTAAAATTACAATTAGAAGTATTATCAAAAACAGTTCCATTATTAAGCAGAATAAAAGATAAATATAAAAGAAAATTAACAGAATCAACTAATCTTGAAGAAAATATAAAATTTGAATTATTACACAGATTAGAAGGAATGAAAAACCATGTAAAACTATGTCATGGTGATTTCAATCCAAGTAATGTTATTGTAAAAGAAGATGGAAGCTTATATATAATTGACTGGTCACATGCAACACAAGGAAATGCATCAGCAGATGCTGCTAAAACATTTTTAATTTTTTCAATGCAAGAAAAAGTTGAATTAGCAGATAAATATTTAGATTTATTTGCAAAAGAAAGTACTATTGAAAAAAATCACATTCAAAGATGGATTCCAATAGTTGCAGGAATACAAAAAGCAAAGGAAATTGATGAAGAACAAGATTTCCTAAATAGATGGATAGACATTTACGATTACGAATAATAACACTTTTGGGACGGAGAAAAAAATCATTTTTGAATATGTAAAGATGATTTTCTTCTCCGTCCCAATTTTACAGTTTTATAAAATAAGGAGGAATAATATGAAATTTTTAGTTGTGTCAGATATACATGGTTCACAGTATTATGCTGAAAAAATTAATGAAATTTATAAAATAGAAGAAACAGATAAAATAATTCTTTTAGGAGATTTATATTATCATGGGCCAAGAAATCCTTTAACAAAAAATTATAATCCAGCAGAAGTTGCAAATATATTTAACAATTTAAAAGAACAAATATTATGTGTAAAAGGAAATTGTGATTCAGAAGTAGATGAAATGATTTCGGAGTTCAAATTTGAAGATTCTATAAAATTAACTATTAATGATAAAAACTTTTTCTTTACACATGGACATAAATATAATATTGATAATATCCCAGAGGATGTTGATGTTTTAGTATATGGACATTTCCATACAGGATTTATAAAGAAAAAAGATAATGCATTATGTATAAATTCAGGTTCAATTTCATTACCAAAAGAAAATACAAAAAATAGTTATTTAATAATTGATGAAAATAATATAGTTTTAAAAGATATAGAAGGTAATGTGATTGATGAAGTAAAATATTAAATTAGGAGAAAAAAAATGGGTAAACCAATTATAGGAATAGTAGGAAAAACAACTGACAACAAATTACAATATGACATTTGGCATAGAATAGATATAATTGATGAAATAAGATATTTAGTTGTAGAAAATGGTGGTATACCTATTTGTATATTACCAACAGATAGAACAATGAATTTTAATGATAATGATATTTGTGATCCGAAAGAATTAACAGAAGAAGAAAAAAACGATTTATATGAAGTTATTCCAAAATGCGACGGAATTATTTTACAAGGAGGAATAGCGAGTTGTAAATATGAAATTGAAATAGCAAAAAAAGCTATTGAATTAGACATACCAGTATTTGGAATATGTGCAGGATTTAATAATATATTAAGAGCTTTAGGAACAGAAGTAATTTTAGACGAGACTAAAAGTCATGATAAGTATGATGTTAATTTTAGACATAAAGTTAACATACAAAAAGATACTGAATTATATAATTTGGTTCAAGAAGAGAGTATAGAGGTAAATAGTATTCATTCAATGATAGCTCCAAAAGAAAAAGTAGAACCATTTGCAACAATTTCTTCTTATTCGGAAGATGGACTTGTTGAAAGTATAGAAGTAAAAAACAAAAGATTTGTTATGGGAGTAAAATGGCATCCGGAATTAATGCTCGATACAAAAACAACAAAAATGATTTTTAGCAAGTTTATAGAAGAATGCAAAAATTATAGGAGTGAAAAATAGTGATAATAGAAAATGATTGTTTAGATGATATTCAGAGAATTTGGAATGAAAATAATAAAGGCTACATTAGTTATGAATGCAATCAAAGGTCAATTAAAGATAAAGAAATGTTAAAAATTGTTTATAAAGAACAAGAGAAAGTTTATGGATATGCAGTATTATATTTTGGAAAGGACTTTTGCGAATTAGAAGAATATCCTAACAATATAAAAAATATGCCTAATAAAGTTGCATATATATGGGAAATAGTTACTGATGTAAATCATTTAAGAGAAGGAGTGGCAACTTGTATATTAGAATATATACGAAAAAAGTTTAAAGGATACTCAGTATTTAGTTGTATAAATTTATCTAATACACCTTCGTTTAGATTACATAAGAAAATTGGTTTTAAAACAATATATGAATTTAAATTAGATAATAATTTTGAGTATGCTATGATGGAACTAAAATAATATATTTTTATCACTCCTATTGTTATAAAAATATATTATTGATATAATTCGGTTATAATAAAAAAACAAAGGAGGAAAATATAATGTCAATTAAATTTGTTTTAAATGAGACTTCATATTTTGGAAAAAAATCAAGAGAAAATCTAGTTGATGAAATTACAAAAAGAAATTTTAAAAAGGTATTTTTAGTAAGTGATAAAGCTTTAGTAGAGGCTGGAGTTACAGGAAAAGTAGAAGAAATATTAAGAAATGCAAATATTGCATATTCTTTATATGATGATATTAAACCAAATCCAACAATAAAAAATGTAACAGATGGTGTTAATGCTTGTAAAGAGGCTGAAGCAGATGTTATTGTTGCAGTTGGTGGTGGTTCAAGTATAGATACAGCTAAAGGAATATCAATAGTTATGACTAATCCAGATAGAGCAGATATTAAATCTTTAAACGGATTATCAAATACAGTTAATAAAGGAATGCCAATAATAGCACTTCCAACAACAGCAGGAACAGCTGCTGAAGTTACAATAAACTATGTAATAACAGATGAAGATAGACAAATAAAAATGGTTTGTGTTGACCCTAATGATATTCCAATAGTTGCGATTGTAGATTCAGAACTTATGGCATCAATGCCAAAATCATTAGCAGCGGCAACTGGAATGGATGCTTTAACTCATGCAGTTGAAGGATATATTACAAAAGGTGCAAATGAGATTTCAGATATGTTTCATATGAAAGCAATTCAAATGATATTTGAATATTTGCCAGCAGCAGTTAATGAAAAAGATGAAGAAGCTATAGAAAAAATGGGAATTGCTCAATATATTGCAGGTATGGGATTTTCAAATGTGGGATTAGGTATTGTTCATTCGATGGCACATCAATTAGGAGCAGTATATGATACTCCACATGGAATTGCAAATACATTATTACTTCCAACAGTTATGAGATTTAATGGTGAAGTTTGTGCAAATAGATTTAGAGAAATTTTAGTAAATATAGGAAGACCTGATGCTGCACACTTAAATGACCAAGATGTAATAAATACTTTTGTATGGATGATTTCAGAACTTAGTAAAAAAGTAGGAATTACTCAAACTATAAAAGATTATGGAGTAAAAGAAGAAGATTTAGAAATGCTTGCAGAAAAAGCAATGGAAGACCCATGTAAACCTGGAAATCCAAGAGAAGTATCAAAAGAAGACTTTATACAATTATTTAAGAATGCTATGTAATATAAAAGAATCCCCAAGTTTAAATTGGGGATTCTTTTATTATATAGGAAAAATTGGAATTCAAAGATTTACTTTACCATATACTCTTACTACACAGGTTGACTAATTTATGTAAATATGATAAGATTTCAAAGTAAAAACCACATATTTCCTTGTTTTTACAACTATGGAATCGCAAGATTTAAGGTCAGCATAGTAAAAAAATTTTTGGAGGTTATAGGTATGAAAAATTTTCGGGTTAAATTAAAAATGCATTTTAATGACAAAAATGAACCTGTTTTATTCATAGGAAAATATAATATTGATGCAAATGGATATATTAAAGGTTTTTTGAAAGATTATAATGAAGACAAACCTGAGTTTAAGAAGTCTTATATTATTGGAATAAAAGATAAACAAGGAAATATAAGATTAGCTCAAGTTTGGGTTTATAAAAACGGTGAATATAAATTTCCTGCATCTCCTGTGAAATATGAGATAAAAGAGTCTTCAAAAAAAGGTAAATGGGAAAGAATCGACAGAATTAACGACTATGAATATTTTTTATGGAAACTTGGAAAACCTGGATTTGAAAATTTTAATTTTTCAGGTACTGCAAGTATTGACATTAAAAAAATTTCCGAGAATCCACTGGATGAAACAGAAAATGAGATTATTTCTAATGTTTTAGATGCAAAGGGGTCAGAAATTAGAGGCATGCTCAATCTTGATTCAGAAGCTTTCCAGATTATGAAAGAAGAAATGTTAAAAAAATAAACCCGATAAAAACACAGAATGTTTCTGCAAATGTATCTGCCGAAACATTCTGTGTTTTTGTTGAAAAACTTTACATAACATGATATAATTGATACTGTACAAATATATTCAGTACAAAGTAAATTTTATTTAAATTACTTTAAAGGAGGTATTAAACGAAAGTAATTTAATCTTACCAAAACTTGATTACTAAAAATTTTTTACAAAAGGAGAATGAAAATGGGTTATATTGGTAAGTCAGTTACAAGCGTATGTTCTGCAATTTTTGTGGGTTTAATGTATTATCTTGCATTACCCACATTGTCCCTGGCATATTACGGCGGTTTTTTCTTTATTGCACTTGCCGTACTGATCATCGTAGCAAATATTTGCCTTTGGGCATCGAATTTTGATAAAGAAAAAATACTCTGGCAACCTGTTGTAGTTGTGGCGGCAGTTATTTTTGCTTTTTCAATCGGTGGACCCTTTGTTGGGTCATCTCTTTTCAATGCAGAGAAGAAATATAATCAGCTTGGAGAAGTCGTTGAACTTGGATACAAAGACATGATTAAAGAAATCGACGATTCACAGATTCCTATTGTTGATTATGACTTAGCAAGAAAGCAGGCAGATAAGCGAATTGGTGAAGATTTGGCTCTCGGTTCAAGAGCTGAATTAGGAGGTTCTGTTATTCAGGAAGTAAATGGAGAAATCATGTATGTTACATATTTAAAACATAAAGATATCTTTAAGTGGATGACATTCGACTCAACTCCTGGTTATATAACAGTATCTGCTACAAACCCGAATAAGGTTAAGTACGTCACATCAGTTGGCGACGATGAAATTGAAATAGTTTATTCACCGGATGCTTATTTCAGTAAAGACCTTAAAAGACATATCAGAAATCAGGGATATCGTGATCAGGCTATGACAGATTACACCCTTGAACTTGATGATACAGGAATGCCTTATTGGGTTGTTACGACATACCGTAACATTACAGTATGGGGTGAACCTGAAGCTACAGGTGTAATCGTTGTTGATGCACAGAGCGGTAAAACAGAGTTTTATTCTATGGATGAGATTCCGGAATGGGTGGATATTGTACAGCCCGAATCTTTTATCGAGAACCAGATAACAAACTGGGGCGAACTTGTTCATGGTATTTTAAATTTATCAAATAAAGATAAAATTAAAAAAACAGATGATATGTTAACTGTGTATTCAGAAGGCAATTGCTATTATTTTACCGGAATGACAAGTGTTGGTAGCGACGAATCTTGTGTAGGATTTATTATGGTTAATACAAGGGATAAATCGGCAAAAATGTGCAAGATGAGTGGTGCAACAGAAGATGCAGCTAAGAAATCAGCTGAAGGTAAAGTATCTGATTTCGGTTATACAGCAAATGAACCGTTACCCTTAAATGTAAACGGCATACCTACGTATGTAATGGCACTTAAGGATGCAGAAGGGCTCATTAAATCATATGCAATGGTTAATATTGAGCTTTATGGCATTGTTGCAAACGGTGATACGCTTCAGAAGACAAGCAAAGCTTATATTCAGGCTGTTGCAAACAGTGGTAAGAATGATGTAATCTCATCAGATGAAACATATGGTTACACACTGGAAGGTAAAGTTGCAAGAATATCGTCTGTTGTAGAAGAAGGTTCAACTTATTACTATATTATTATAGAAAATGAAGATGATAAAATTTTTACAGCATCATACCTTACTTCAGATGAACTGGCGGTTACCAGAGACGGCGATAATGTTGTTATTAACTATATTGACGACAAAAATGGTACAGTTGATATTATAAGTTTTGACAACACTGCGTATGGTATAACAATTTCAGAAGAGCAGGAAAACAGAAATGAGCTTGATAAAGGAACATCTCCTTTGGATAGCAAGTTTAATCAAATCGTTGAAGTAGATCCTGAAATGAATCAGGAAACCTGGGATTCTCTTACTGAAGAGGAAAAGGCAAAACTGATTCAGGAAGTTCTTGGAGATAAGGAATCCTAATTACAAGTTTAATATCGGGGGAGGCGTCGTACGAAAGTATGGCGCCTCTTCTTTATTATTAAAGATAATAAATTTAGCCCCGACACAGTTGTCGGGGCATAGTGATATGTCATACTTGTTTAAATATGTACAAAGAATGTTATAGCAAATAAAATAAGCCAAAATAAAGCGATTCCTAAGCCTACCCAAAACATTTTTTTAGATTTGCCTTTTTTGCGGAAAATAAATGCTAAAATTACGAATTTTATACAACAAATTACAAGCATAATTCTCACTGTTAACATTTTTCAATTCCTCCTAAGTTGAAAATATAAATTGCGCCATTGAATGAAAATATGAAATGTATGTTTTTTGTATAGCAAATTGTAACATACAAGACACTTTTTTTCAAGATTAAAACTTAAAGAAAAACTCAGCATAAAAAGCATATTATAATTAAACATTGAAAAAATTATGTAAATATGATATACTTATTAAGTTGTATAATATTTAGAAGTATTAGTACATTGAAAATTGAATAAAACTACTAAAATTATGAGCATTGCTCTTATAATAAAAATAAACTTATAAAAGGAAGTGTAAAAATGTAAGCAAAAATAGTTTTAACAAAATAATTAAACAACAAGGAGAGAAAACTATGAAAAACGTTATTATCTGTAAACCCATTTTCAAAACAGCAATTTGGGGAGGCAAAAAACTCGGCGAAATCTTCGGTATTGAATTGCCTTATGAAAAAACATCGGAGATGTGGATTGTATCAGCGCACAAAAACGGCGAGACAGCAATTACAATACCCGGAAATCTTGTTTTTAAGAGCTTGGCTGAGTTGTACAAAGCGGATGGTTCAAAAGAAATTTTCGGCACAAACTGCATGAAATATGATGAGTTTCCGTTGTTAATCAAATGGATTGATGCCAGCGATAAATTGTCGGTACAGGTTCATCCGGATGATAATTACGCTAAGGAAAATTATGATTCCTTTGGTAAGACAGAAGCATGGTACATTGTTTCTGCCAAACCGGATGCGAAGATTGTATATGGTTTGAAGCCCGGTACAACAAAAGACGATTTCGAAAAGGCAATTACAGAAAACCGTATCGAGGATAATCTGAAAATTGTTCCTGTAAAAGAAGGTGACATTTTTTACATACCTTCAGGCATGGTCCATGCATTATTGGAAGGTGTCGTTGTATGTGAAGTTCAGCAGTCATCAGACATTACATTCCGGGTTTTCGACCATAACCGAGTTGATAAAGACGGCAATCCCAGAGAGCTTCATATAAAAGAAGCTCTTGACGTTATTAATTTCGGCGAATTTCCCAATGATTTTACTTATAACTCAAGTGATTTTGAAAACGAAAAAAACGTTCGTACAATTTTGAGCAGCAAATATTTCGACATGAGAATTCGCGAACTTGAGGGATCTTGCAACACAGGCACAAGCAAATCAAGTTTTAAAGCATGCGTCATTTTAAAAGGCAAGGTGACAATTGAAAGCGAATTCGGCTCATATACGGTTAATGCAGGTGAAGCCTTTATTCTGCCGGCAGCAGAACATTATGTCGGAATCTGCAACATTTCCGGAACAGCTACTATATTGGAAGCAACGGTAAAGTAAGTAGTAGTTTTATTTGATTAAAAAACACTTGGTAAGAAACTATAGTTAGTTCTTACCAGGTGTTTTTCTATTTCACATTTTGTTATAGAATATCCAACTTGCAATCAACATAAAAATGTGATAATATATATAAGCAAAAATTTTTAGCAAATGTCCTTATTTTTGCAAAAGAGTCAGACAGTTTTATAAAAAATTTAAGGAGGACTAAAAAATGTCTAAACCTAGAAAACCCGACTCAAGAAGACCCAGCAAAAAGAAACTTCAGAAAATGGAGCAAAAAAGAAAAGCAGAAGAAAAAATGCAACAGCTCCACGAAGAAGAAGCACGCTATACTCAGCCCACTGAAAACAGTGAAGCAGGCATAGAGGCATGCAAACAGCGAGTTAAGGAAGGCAAACTTTGTTACTGCAAATCAAGATGTCGTTGCAGAAGCTGTCAGGAAAGAAACAAACAAAACGGAGGTTACAGGTGTACTCTGGATGAGGTTAAACAGGAAGGCGGATGTGCATACGGTTGCAGTGAATGCTCAGAATGCAGCCCGTGTTATTGACATTTTACAAAAAGAGCTGTGGTATGGAAAAGATTCCATGCCACAGCTCTTTTATAATAATTGCTTAATATATAACTTTATGATATTATAAAACATATAAATTTTTACAAATAATATAGGAGAATAAATGAGAAAATTAACTAAAAGATTTATTATTAATTCTTTAAATAATTTAAATTTAAGTAATCCAATAAGATATGAAAGATACTATATTAATGATAATTTAAGAGTTCAAAGCAAGAATAATAGATTTGAAAAAGAAATATTGGATGATAATAATAATGTTATAGAAAAAATAAAAATATCTGAAAAGGAATTTTTAGAATTAAAAAAAGTTTCATATTCAGAAATAATCAGAGATAGTTATTTATTTTTAGAGGATAATAGAATTTCTATAAAGAAATATTTAGGAAAATATATAGGATTATATAGAGCGGAAGTTACATTAAATTCAATAGAAGAAAGAGATGTATATATAAAAGAAGAATGGATGGGGAAAGAAATAACTCATTCACCATTAGGGTTTGACAAAGAATTAAGTAAACTATCCGAAGATGAATTTAAAAATGAATTAAAAAAATATTTAAAATATTAGTATACTTATAAACAAATCACATATAATAATTATATAGTATGCAAACTCTACAAAAATGTTTTACATTTTTGAATCATTAGTGTATACTATATTTAATTTAAGTTATCGAATGAAGTCAGATAGCTCTCGAACTAAATGGGTTGCAACATTTAGTTCTTTTTTTATGCAACAGGAAAGTTCTAATTTATCATTGATGTGTTACGGGTCGCCGAGGATGTCGACCCCTACAATAATATTTAATTTTAGATGTAGGGGCTGGCGTCCTTAGGCAACCCGAGTGAACGCAATTCACCTTTCATGTCAAAGAACAATTTCAAGATGCGATTAAAAAAATCTGTAAAATCACAAACAACAAACTCTTTTCATATAATAGTAAAAAATATGAGAGGAGTTTATTTTATGAATAATTATGAAATAATGATGAATGGAATCGTAACAATTGGTGAATATGCTCCAGAATTTGAAGCTACAACAACAATGGGAAATGTTAAACTTTCTGATTATAAAGGTAAATGGTTAGTTTTGTTTTCACATCCTCGGAGATTTTACCCCCGTAAAGTCCTAATCTTTGGATGAACATATGAAAACGCTTGATATTGCTGATAAAATTCGATGTTGATAAGTTAGTCTAAAATGGAATAAAAAAGGCACAAAATCGATTGTGAAGGGATTGAGTTGTCTTTTATACCTATTAACCATAATGTTAAAGATAAAAATTGTATATGAAGGAAACAGATTATAATACTAAAAATAGCAAAAGTTGAAATTCATATAAATATGTGATATAATTAATGTAATTCTATATGAAAGGGATGTGCAACATCATGAAAAAAATGGCAATTACAATCGCAAAATTTGAGGCTCTTGCCTTAATCCCCAGCATGTTTATGTCGGCAGTATACTCGTTAATGTTCTCCAGAGATATGATATTTGATTTCTGGTGGGAGGGTCTTTACGAAAATCACTATGAGAGCCACTTCCCGGTGGACGAGTTCTTTATGGGCGCCGGAGAAATTTTTATGCAGGGTATCCCGTATCTTGCCGTTGTGGCAGTTGTTGTTGCAATTGTTGCCGTTGTTGTAACGGTTCGTAACAACAAAAAATAAGAAAGAAAAAGCCTTCGCATAACCTGCGAGGGCCTTTCTTTTTTATTAAACAGAAATTTTACTATAATTTAAGGAATGGATTTTGTTAAAAAGGAAAAAATCTCAAATGAATTATCAGAATACATTAATGGAAGAGATTATATATATGCTTATTATTTAGGCGTAAATGGGAGTTAGGGGTGACTATACAATCACAAACAACAAACTCTTTTCATATAATAATAAAAAATATGAGAGGAGTTTATTTTATGAATAATTATGAAATAATGATGAATGGAATCGTAAAAATTGGTGAATATGCTCCAGAGTTTGAAGCCACAACTACAATGGGAAATGTTAAACTTTCTGATTATAAAGGTAAATGGTTGGTTTTATTTTCACATCCTCGGAGATTTTACCCCCGTATTTCCAATTTTCAAACTCCTGAAAGTATTGAAAAAACAAGGTTTTTTAATTTTAGAAAACTTTGTTTTTTTAAAATATCTAAGGAGGTGATGTGGAATGTGAACCTGAATGATGAAAATAAACCTAACTATTATGCAATCATACCTGCAAATATAAGATATGATAATAGCTTAAAAGCAATAGAAAAATTAATGTATGGAGAAATAACAGCTCTTACAAATAAAGAAGGATATTGCTTTGCTAAAAATGGATATTTTGCAGAATTATTTGAAGTTGCTAATAATACAGTTTCAAGATGGATATCAAATCTTGAGAAAAAAGGATATATAAAAGTTGATATTATTAGAGATAAAAGGGGACAAATAATAGAGAGAAGGATATTTATAGTTAATACCTATCTACAAAATTGTAGATACCCCTCTCTACAAAATAGTATATACCCTATCTACAAAATTGTAGAAGATAATAATATAAATATTAGGATAGATAGATTATTTAATTATATTATAAATAATACAGGTGAAAATTTAAAAGACTTTCCAGAAAAGCAATTAAATGAATTTAAAGACTTGCTAAATAAGTTAGAGTTTAATTATACTAAAGATCAAATAAAAATGATTACAGAAGAAAATCAAATGAAATTAAAGCATATTATTTACTGCCTAAAAGAATTGTTTTTAAGTAGCAGAAAGGCTTTAATTCATAAATTAACAAGGGAAAAGTTGATATATATTTATGAGAATTGCAAAGATGTTCAGAAAAAGAACTTAGGACTAGAAAATGAAATTAAAAACTTTTATGAATATTTTTACATAAGTGTAATTAAAGAGTTAGAAAAAGGCATATAGCCTTTATTTTTTTTACTTAAATGGAGGTAGTTTATGATAGAACTTTATGATGTTAATGATATAAACATTGGAGCTAATTTATCATTTGACTCAATGTTTCAAAATGCTTTTATATTTGCAGTAATCATAATTGCTATATCAATATTTATAAGTTTAGTTATTTGGTTTATAGGAGCTAGAATCAGAAGTGAAAAAGCAATAAAGTTTGGAATTAAGAGCTTTATAATAGCTGCAACAATGCAAACGATATTACTAGCAATTCCTATAATAATAAACTTTACAAAAAGCAAATTTTAATTGGAGGAATTTGAATATGAAAAAAATAAATTTAAAAAAATATAGATTAAAACTTAAAAGGTTTTTGACTAAATTAAAACAAAAAATCTGGATATTACCAGTAGCATTAATGACTACATCTTCTTTTAGTAGATGCTTTGCAAGTAGTATTAGTACAGCTGAAGTAAGTCAAGCAACAGAGAATGTAAAAAATGCAATTATAAAATTAGCAATGCCTATTGGTGGAATTTTAGTATTTACAAGCATTGTTATTATTTCTTTAAAAATGATTGTAAATGCAAACAATGCTAATAAGAGATCAGAGAGTATAGGAAGTTTAGCATGGGTTGTTGCAGGAACTCTTTTACTTGGTTTATCACTTATCGTAAGTGGTATTATATTGTCTATTGCAACTAATGGCAGTGGTAGTTTAATAAGTTAGGAGGAGATGTAATGCAAGTATATAAAGTACCATACAACTTCAGGCACGAAGAGAAAGTATTTGGAGGATATGCTTCTTTAAGGCAAGGCATTTATTTAATACTTGCTATATTCTCGCTTGGAATAGTTTTTATACCTAATTTATTAATATCTATAAAAGTAGTTTTAACGGCTATATTTATTTCAATATTTGCATTATGTGCGTTTTTAAAAATTGAAGAAATAAACGCTGATAAGTATTTTATTAATATTTTAAAATACTTTTTTAGAAAGAAAATTTATATTTATGAAAGGTAGGTATTTATGATAATTACAATAGTTTTAGTAATAGTTAGCTTAATAGTCTTTTTTATAAGCCTAATGTATGTTAAGAATAAAAATACTAAGAAGGATATAAAAGAATTAAGTGAAAAAAGTAAAAACATAAAAAATATAACAGCTATATGGGGTATTCAAAGTATTAAAAATTCCATACTTACCTGTAATAATAAGCACTCAATAATTATAGAACTTGGAAATATTGATTATAACTTACTAAACGAAAATGAACAAAGAAATATAGATGTAGTTTTAACTAATATATCTAAATCATTTAAGTACTCATCACAATTTTTTAGTACAACACAAAAAGTTGATACAACTGCTGTAATAGAGAACATCTATAAAAACATTGAGAATAATAAAAATGAAAAGATGTATCTATATGGACAAAAGATTATTGAATACTTAGAGGAATTTATGAGTGAAAAGAACCTATATGTTAGGAAAAATTATTTATTAGTTAGTATGTATGGTGATATAGAAAAAGTTGAAAGAGAACTAAAGAATTGCTACGAAGGATTAAGATTCAATTTATTAAATATAAAAATACAATCAAAGTTATTAAATGAAACTCAAATTATAGAGTTATTACATAGAGAATTGAATAAGAATACAGATGATGTAGTAAACACAATAATTCAAAGAGGAGGGCTGGACTTATATGTTATCGGTAAAAATGAAAAACAAAGAGAAGAAGGTTAAAATAAAAGAAAAAAAGAAAGTAAAACCAGTAAAAAACTTTTTTGATAATGTTCAAAACGTAATGTCATTAATTATACCTGATGCTGTACAAGAAACTAGAGATTATATATATTTAGGTGATAGTAGATATAGTAGAACTTTTATACTAACAGTTTATCCTAACAAAATATATTTAGGATGGCTCGATGATATATTCAATAAGATGGGAGATATAAATATTTCAATACTTAATGAATGTTCTGATGAAGATACAGTTATAAGGCAATTAACACATAAAGTGACAGTTCTTCAATCAGAATATAATACATTTGAAAATCAAGGGAATATAAGACTTCTTCCAGCACTTGAAGAATCAATAACAGATTTTGAAGATATGAGAAGAAAAATTCAGACAACAAATGATAGATTGTTTTATGTGACAATTCTATTAAGACTTAATGCAGAAAGTTTGGAGGATTTAGATGAAAGAACATCTATACTAAAAAGTGAGTTTTCAAAAATATCTGCTAAGATAAGAACCTTATCATTTAGACAGTTGGAAGGACTTAAAGATAATCTACCAATAAATAATGGTTCAATTCAAGATTATGAAAGAAATATGACAGCAAGTGGATTTGCAACAATGTTTCCAATATCTAGTTCTGGATTAAGTTCTCGTACAGGAGTAGTAATTGGAAGAAACTATTTCACAGGCCTTCCAGTATATTTAGATGTTTTTGATAAAGAACTTCCTAATCCACATATAGCAGTATTAGGAATGAGTGGTGCAGGTAAATCAGTATTTCAAAAGATACTTTCAGGAAGAGGTGCTTTACTTAACATTAGACAAGGAATTCTTGACTTGGAAGGTGAGTATGTTGGAATAACTGAAAAGATGAATGGTAGAGTAATTAAAATAACACAAGGAGTTCCAGCAGGTATTAATCTTTTTGATTTAGATGTTGAAGAGAATGATAGAGAAACAGGTCTTTTAAATAAAGTTGCTGAAATAAGAGCTTTACTTTCTGGAATTATGAGGAATTATATGGATAGACCATTAAATGCAAAAGAACTATCAGATGTAGAGTTAGCAGTAATTGAAACTTATAAAGAAGTTGGAATAACAAGAGATAAGAACTCATTATACAAAAAAGAAGGTGGAAAAATAAATGGTAAGATTACATTAGAAAAAATTCGAAAGAAAATGCCGACACTATCTGATTTTCATAGAATATTATCTACAAAAGAAAATAGTAGTGATTTAGCAAATATTTTAAAACCTTTTTTAGCAGGTAATAGTTTAGGAATGTTTGATTGTCAAAGTACTTTAAATGCTAAGGATTTAATAATTGATTTTGATTTGTCTGAAATAAATGATGAAGTCACAAAATTCTATGCAAGTTTAGTTTTAACATCGTGGATAACTGAAAAATTTATGCTATCAAAAGATAATAGTAAAAAAAGTGTTGTAATAGATGAAGCATGGCATTTTTTAAAGTATGAGGAAACAGCAAACTTCTTAGAATACTTGGCTCGTAGAGCAAGAAAGAGACACGTATCATTAGTAATTCGGAACACAAAATTTGGATGAATTTATTTTAAGTACTCAAGGAAAAGCAGTTATAAGTAGTTGTGCAAGAACATTACTTATGAAGCAAAGCTCAGGAAGTGTTGATAAAATATGTGATTTCTTTAAATTATCAGATGGAACAAAGGAATTCTTGCTTAAAGCTCGGAACTGGTGAAGGAATATTAAATTTAGCAGGTAAAGTGACAGCTGTTAATATTGAGATGACAGATTTTGAAAGACATTTTATAACGACTTAAAAGAAAGGCTGGTGAATAGATTGAAATTTAAAAAAATTATGGCAAGTATTTTTATAGTAATGCTTGTTTTTTTTAGTCTTTCTAATGTGTGTTTTGCTGAAGACGAAGAAGCAGCAGAAGATATGACATGTGTTGAAGTAGTTGAACAAGAAGAAGGAGGCTTTTTTGAAGAGATTGTTGCAAAAATGATTGCAGGTATAGCTGATGCAGTTTTTGATATAACAACATCAGAGGATTTTGGAGTAGGATTTAAAGATTATGATCAACTAATATTTGGAGTAGGAGAAGGTGCTTTATCTCCTTTTACACAAGGTCAATGGTCTAATATTAGAAGATGGTATTTACGAATGACTTTAGTAGCAGGGCCTATAATGATAATAGCAGTTATAGTAAATAGTTATAAAATTATTATAGCTGGTTTTAGTAGAGATAAAAGAGATGAAGCAAAGGATAATCTGTTAAGACTATTTTTTGGAGGATGTTCAATTGCCTTAGCACCTATATTTGTTAAGTTTTTATTATTTTTAAATAATGCATTAACATCAATACTTCTAAATTCAACTACACTAGGTTCTTTAGACTCGTGTATAGGAAGACAATATTTAAGTCAGATAAGCACAGGTAATGCAATCGCAACAGCTATTGTAATTGCAATGTTTGCTTATCTTTTTGTAAAGCTTAATATTAAGTTTATAATAAGACAATTTACTATACTTGTTTTTACAGTATTTACTCCAGTAATTTCAGTAATGTGGATTATAAATAAAAAGACAATAGGTGCTGCAATATGGTTTGGACAAATATTTATAAATGTATTTATGCAGTTTATATACTGCTTTTTATTTTTGATTTATTTAGCATTTGTTTCAACAACAAGTGGTTGGGCTGTAAGTTTATTATGGGCTATGATGATACTTCCTTTAGGAGATGCTCTTCAAAATACAATGCAAAACTTAGTTTCAAGAATTGCTGGTGTAAACAACGAAGAGTTAGCTATGAGAGGAATTGGTATGGGTGCAGCACTTGGGCATACAGTAAAAAGTATTGCTTATCAATTTAAAAGCAACGATACAAATGGAGGTTCAAATATTGCAGGTGGAATAATGAATACTGCTAGAAAAGTGACTAATATGGGAACAACTAATATGAGTACATCTAATATGCAAACATCTTCTTTAAATACAAGTACTATAAATAAAACAAATGATAGTACTTTAAAAACTGAAAATCTAAATAGTAGCGTAATAAACAAAAACAATTTTAAAACTGGTATTACAAGAGCATATAACGTAAGTAAAGATGTATTAAAACTAGGTAGATATATGGCAGATGGTACAAAGGTAAGTGAAAGTCCAACAAGTAGTAGTAATTTTAATAAGTATAATAATAAAAATGATAAGTTTAAAATTAACAAAAACCAAGATAGTGATTTGACTGCAACACACAATGTTTTTAACAAAATAAAAGAAGATGATGCTAATGAGTAAAAAAAGAAAAAAGAATAAGGCTTTAAAAGCAGTTGGAACATTAGCAATGTTTATTTTAAAACCTTTTATGCCATTAATAATATTCTTAACTATTCTATTAGTCTTAATAGGATATTTTGTAGATATTTTTAATTGGAAGATTGAAAACGAAGATGAAGAATCAATAAAACTTGAACTTGCCTATTATAAGGTTGAAGACTGTTTTGAAGATATAAAGGAATTTGTAAAAAGTGCATGGGACTTTATAACAGGTTCTACTGGAGATTTAAAATGGCCAGTTAAAGGTCATAAAACAATAACTTCAGATTTTGGATATAGAGATGCTCCGACAGCTCGGTGCTTCAACGTTTCATAGTGGTATAGATATTGCAGCTCCAGAAGGAACAAAGCTTATTGCATCTATTAAGGGTACAGTAATTAAAACAGGCTGGGGTGGAGCTTCAGGATATACAATCACAATTAAAAATGATACATACACAGTTAGTTATGGACACTGTTCTCCTGAGTTTAAAGTTGAAGTTGGAGATGAAGTAAAAAAAGGAGATGTTATTGGCACAGTTGGACCAAAAAACGTATATGGAGTACCTAATAATCCTTATACAGATTCAGCAGGTAATCCAACAAATCGGTGCTACGACAGGTTGTCATCTTCATTTTACAGTTAGGGAAAAAGGAAAACTTATAGATCCAGAAACAGTTTTGGAAAAGGAGGATGATTTTTTATAATGATAATTATATATACAGGAAATCATGAGATAGACAAAATACTTGAAGAAGAGATAAAAGGTTCAATGGTAGTATCTTATTCTGATTTTATAATTGAAGATAATAAATTTGAAAATCAAACTGTTATTATATCTGCTAGTGCTATTGAAAGAGATTTAAGGGAGTATCTGTTTAGATTAAGAAGTTTAAATATTAGAGTAATAGTAATATTTAAAAACGAAAAACAAGAAAGTGACTTAATAAAAATAACATTAGAAACTGGTATATATGACTTGATTTTTGGGAATTTTTATCCAAGCGAATTGAAAAGTATTATAGATAAACCAAGAACATTTAAAGATGTATCTAAGATGTATAAAAAGGTATTTGATATCAAAATTAAGAAAATTAAAAAAAGAAAATGAAAGGAGTATTTATGAAACAAGAAAAATTAATTAAAATTATAGGAATAACATTAATTGTATTGACAATTGCACTACTTGTGACTACACTAATAATAAATATTAAATTGAAAAATAGTAAACAAGATAATAATTTAGCTCTTAATAATATCGAGCAAAGCAATGTTATAGAAGGAAATAATATTGCGACAAATGAAGTAATAAATGAAGCTACAAATGAAGTAGCTAATGGAAACATTGATAATAATATCGTAGTTAATTCAGAGTCAGTAGAAGGTACTGAGGCTACAGACTATGAACCTGATAATTTAATTGGAACATTACAAATTCCTAAAATAAATGTTGATGCTGAAATTATGGAAGGAACATCAGATGAAGTTTTAGCATCTTACATAGGACATTTCGAAAATACAAGTATTTGGGATGGTAATGTTGCTCTTGCTAGTCATAATCGTGGAAATAATGTAGTTCATTATTTTCAAGATATTAATCAATTAGTTGAAGGAGATGAAATTATATATACAACAAAAGTAGGAGAGAGGAGGTATCAGGTATTTAGTACTAAGGAAATAAGTAGTACTGATTGGTCTATAACTGAAGAATCAACTGAAAATATTATTACTCTTATGACTTGTATAACTGGTGAACCAGACTTACGTTATTGTGTTCAAGCAAGAGAAGTTATTTAAAAAATTTTTTCTCAGCTTTATTTTTATAAATATCTTTTTTTATACTTATTTAAAAATAAGGAGGGATTTTTATGTTAAAAGTTATTGTTATTACTATAGTTTGCATAGTAAGTTTAATTGTTGGATTGGGGAATTACAAACAATTGGATAAGTCTATGCCAGAAGATGAGAAAAATATTTTATTAGATGTAGAAAACGTTGTTTACGAAGATAATACAATTGGAGAAAGTATTGCTAAGGAAGATGTTATTAATGAAAATTCATTTGTTAATGAGTTAATTAATAATGTTAAAGAGGATATAGAAATTGAAAAAAGTTCATCTACTCCAAAAGAAGAAATAAAAGTAAATAACAACAAGGAATCTAATAAAACTATTAATAAACCTACTGAAAGCAATAGTAAAATAGTAGAAAATAAAGTAGAGGAGAAAAAAGAAGAAGTTGTAAAAGAAAACAATGAAAAAGTAGAAATTAAACAAGAGGTTATAGTAGAAGAAAAAACAGAACCAAAAGTGGAAGAAACCAAAGAAGAGGTTAAAGAAAATCCAATAGTTCAAGAAACAAAATATGAATATGTATATAATTATAGTGAAACTCAAAGACTAAAAAATGATATTCACGAAGCTGCAAAAGGAAATCCAGATTTATTTGATGAAAATGGAGATAAACTATATAGAGTAAGTGAATTTTCAAGTAAAGAAGAAGCAATGAATAGAACAAATTATTTTTCACCATATAATTTTTCAGAGGTTAAAGGAGTAGTTCAGAATACATACTCATGTACATTTCTTGTTTATGCTATTGATTATAAAATTAATGGAGTATTACAACAAACAAGATATTACATAAAAGTATCACAATATTAAAAAATAATTATAAAAAGCAAAGGCAACTGATGCCTTTCTTTTTTTATGGAAGGAGTAATTTAAAATGAAAATTAAAAATAATAAAAAAATAGTTAGTGTAGTATTATTATTAATTATTGTTTTAACAAACTTATCACAAGTATTTGCAATTAATGCTGGTGATACAATTACAATAACAAATTTAGGAGATTGTAATGAAGAACATTTATACTATACTAGAGATGGTGTTAGAATGAAGATTACTACAAAGTATTTAGCATATCATG
Source organism: Clostridiales bacterium (assembly GCA_015056485.1). Taxonomy (GTDB): domain Bacteria; phylum Bacillota; class Clostridia; order TANB77; family CAG-508; genus CAG-452. The sequence goes on along the minus strand of SVGD01000010.1, from coordinate 3,220 downwards.
AAAATGGAAAATATTATCCTGCATATTGTGTTAACAGAGAACTGCCAGGGGCAGAGATTGGGGACTACAGTGTTTCTGTTGAAGAGTTTACAAAACTTTCTAAAAGTGAAGGTATATGGAGAGTTTTAGTTAATGGTTATCCATATAAAACAGCTGCACAAATGGGATTAGAAAATGATTATCAAGCATACATATGTACTAAACAAGCAATATATAGAATAATTGATGGGGAAAGTGCTGACAACTATTCAGCTGTAGATGAAAAAGGACATGCTATGGTAAGTGCTATTAAAAGACTTGTTGATATTGGAAGAAATGGTACACAAACATATGTAGATCCAGTTATAACAATATCAAAGGTAAATAACGCTGGAGTTGATAACAAAGATTCAAATTACATTTCACAAACATTTTATATTGATTCAGATGTAAATATAAATGATGCAAGTATTATATTAAATACAAAAACTGCACCTAAAGGAACATTTTTAGCAGATACAAACAATAATAAAAAAACAACTTTTCAAAAAGGTGAATATTTTAAAATATTAATACCAAGAAGCAATATAACTGAAAAAGTAAATTTACAAGCTACAATTGATGGTTATTGTGAAGCATATCCAGTATTATATGGAAATGCAAATAGTAATTCAGTACAAAACTATGCATTAGTGACAGATCCATACAGATTATCTACAGCTAAATTTAATTTAGAATATAATCCAGATGGAAAAATTGAAATTAATAAACTATCAAGTGCATATAGCGAAATTACAGGATTAGAAGCAAATACAGGACTTGCTGGAGCAAAATTTCATGTTAAAGGAACAAAAACAGGTTATGAAACAACAGCTATAACAGATGCTCAGGGTAGAATTTTACTAACAGGCTTACCACTTGACACATATATAATAACTGAATTAATTTCACCAGATTATTACTTAATAAACAAAGAAGGAAATACTTATGAAGTTGATATAACAACAGATGGACAAAAAGTAGTAGTTAATGTAAAAAATACACCAGTTGATATTGAAGTAAGTGTTGACAAAAATGCTGATAAAACAGAAGCTCAAGGAAATGAAATCGTAAATTATACAATAGACAATATCAAAAATTTATCTAATGTAAAGTTAGATAATTTCACACTTGTAGATGACTTACCTAAAGAAGTTAGAATAAGAAAAGTTGAAACAGGAACATACAATCATGACTTAAAATATTCATTAACATACAATACAAATAAAAGAACTAATATTGTATTACAAAGTAATTTAAGTACAAAAGTAAATAATGTTGTAGATTTTACTAATTTAGAATTAGCAAGTGATGAATATGTGACATCATATAGTTTAAACTTTGGAACAGTAGGAGTAGCTTTCCAAAATACAACAGCTATGAAAGTTGAAACTATGGTTATTGAAGGATTAGCAGACAAAACAGAGTTTGTGAACAATGTAAAAGTTAGTGGTACATATCTAGAAGAATCAACAGAAGATGAAGATGATGTACCAGTAGAAGTATATGAAAATATATTAAAAATTAAAAAAGTAAGTAAAGAATATAATCAATACACTGATAAAGAAGCAGGAACTGCAATAAATGCTACTTTTGAATTATTAAATGAAAACAAAGAATATGTTAGTACATTAAATGTAAAAGCATCTGAAGAATTCATATACAAATATTTAGAAACAGGTAAACAATTTTATTTAAAAGAAATTTCTACAGACGACTATTATGTTATATCAGATGAGTTAATTCCATTTATGTTTGAAGAAAATGGACAAGTTATAGAATTAGTTGTAGAAAATGATAATGTAAATTTAGTAGTTGATGTAGAAAAAGAAGGGCCAACTCAAGCTGAAGCAGGAGAAGTAATTCAATATGAATTTAATAATGTTGGAAACTTTTCAAATACAGCTGTTTCAAACTTTATATGGGGAGATAAACTTCCTAGACAAGTTAGAATCCAAAGTATAGAAACAGGTACATGGAATGAAGAGCTAACATATAAAGTTCAATATATTACAAATAGAAATACAAACTGGAAAACTATTTCAGAAGAGTATTCTACAAAAGAGAATTATTCGATAGATGTATCAAGTGAGTCTTTAAATTTACCAGAAGGTGAATATGTAAAAGAATTTAGATTTATATTTGGAGAAGTTAAAGAAGGTTTTCAAGAAGTTGAGAATCCAAAAGTAAATGCTAAAGTAAATGAAGGCTTAGCAAATAATAAAATATTTGTAAATGATACTTATGTCACAGCAACATATGTAGAAACAGAGCTAAAAGCTGAAGATGATGCACATACAATAGTTTATAAAAAAGTTGATATAGATAAAGATTTATTACCTAAAACAGGTATTGATGATTAAAAAGGAGGAAATTAAATATGTTAGAAATAAGTGATGTTAGAATTAAAAAAATTGATAAAGGGGATTTTTTGTGTTATGCAAGTATTTGTATTGATGATAAATTAATAATTGATGGTATAAAACTTTTGCAAGGTAAGAATGGAAGATATATCTTAATGCCTATTAGAAAAGTAAACGGAAATAATAAAAAGAGAAATTTTGCATATCCAACCAATAATGGAACAAGAGAACAATTATTAGAATTAATATCAGAGGCTTATGATAATCAATAATAAGAAAAAGTAGAGGAGAGATCATTAATATGGTCTCTCTAAATTTTAATAGGAGGGAATTAAAGTGCAGGAAGATTTATTTTTAGAAGAATTACAAGAACTTAAATCTAAAATAGATTTTATTTTAAATAATAAAAATGTTATTAATGAAAAACATAAAGAAACATTTTTAAGATGTTTAGAAAGAACAAGATATAATTTATTTGAAAATGTAAAAATTAACAATAGATTTTCTACAGCAAAAATAGAGTATATAAACAACAATTACAAATCAGAGGTAAAAAATGGAATACTTAAGATTAATATTCCAGAGGTATTACCTAAATATAAAAATGTAAGTAATTTTGCATATAAAAACATTATGCTGAATGTATCAGAATCGTGTAGAGAATATGGAAATATGTTTAAAGACAAATTGACATTTGTTTTAATTATAGTTTATGAAAAACAAATTAATATGGACATAGATAATAAATATGTAAAACCAATAATTGATGGATTAGTTAATTCAAAAATTATACAAGATGATAATGTAAATAATGTGTTTTATTCAGTTATTGGGAAAAA
>SVGD01000009.1 GCA_015056485.1 Clostridiales bacterium | reverse complement strand
TGTTTAAAATTTAATAATTTTTCTCTAAAAGATTTTTTATTATTTTCTTCCATTTATTTACCTGACCTTTTAATTTTAAATATGCTTATATTATATTGTAAATATTGGTAAATTTCAATGTTTTAATGATAAAATTATGGTTAGATGTATGAGGTGTGAGGTGTGAAGTGGGAAAAATTTGAATATTTTTGAAAAATATGATATAATTGATATGTATTTAAGCTAGTTTGCTTAAGTAACATTAAGAAAAGAGGTATACATGATGGAAAAACGTTATGACCGCAGACACATCGCAGAGACTCTCTCTACTCATGCTGGCCAGATTCATCCCAGCTACTGTATAGGTCGTAAAGGAGAAAACCTTAACGACTCTATCAAAGAGAGATTTGCACACGCATTCTTCGCAAACACCACGTTAAATGAACTGAATTCCCTTTGGGCATTTGCTGAAAAGAATGCGGAGCGTGACGAGCTTCTTCTCTCATTTGCAGTAAAAGATGGCGACGATTCTCGTGCTTTAACCGATGAGGAAATGAGATGTTTCGACTTCACAAAATTCCGCTGGGAAATTCATGCTCTTGCAACTACAGAGGATGAACTGAGAGAAATTCCTCAGGCAATCTGCGTGGTTGTCTTCTGCGCAAACTAATCCTCTTCCCTGCCTTGACAATTCACACAACTGTGTTTGTCTTGGTAGGGATTCTTTTTTATTTACATAATATTGTTTTTTTTTATTATTTGTGTTATAATTAAATAGACTATGGCAATCACCAAGTTATAAGAGGCATAATATTTTTCAGGAAGGAGTGTGTGTCCACATGACATATGCTGCAAAAAAATGGAGAGAAGTTCCTGCAAAGGATTTTCTTCCTTCTCGCGCACCCCTTATTCACCAGGCGCTTGTTATAGCGCCCCCCAATACCCCCTTGGGGAATTTTTCACTTGCATTCTTGCAGAATGCATCAGAGGAAACTCTTCGCGCCATCTACGATGAGTGCGAATTTCAGCAAAGCAAAAGAGTTTCACTTACATTCTGTAAGAATTCATCGACATCTCATGCTAAACATGAGCTCGATGATAAAACAATTGCAGGTTTAAACCCCTGCAATTCTGGTACTGTACGACGTTACAGTTCACCGGAATATGCGCACGGCACATCATATCACTATGTTAGTGTTGTGCTGTAATCAATCAAATGCCTCTTATCCGCACCCCGTATAAGTACGGGGTGCAAAATTTTTTTCGCATATTGACAACCTATGATATAATTATATTTAAATTTTATATTATTATGGAGGCTATTATGGATAATAGAAAATTAGAATTAGTTACTGACTTTTATGAAATAACAATGTCAAATGGATATTTTGTTAAAAACATGCAAGATACTATTGCCTACTTTGATGTTTTTTACAGAAAAAATCCTGATAATGGTGGTTACGTTATTTTTGCTGGATTAGAACAAATTATAGATTATGTTAAAAACTTAGAATTTGCTCAGGATGACATTGAATATTTAAAGAGTACGAATAAATTTTCAGAAGATTTTTTAAATTATTTATTAAATTTTAAATTTACTGGTAGTATTTGGGCTGTACCTGAAGGAACTCCTGTTTTTCCAATGGAGCCATTAATTACTGTTAAAGCTCCAATTATACAAGCACAAATTTTAGAAACTATGTTACTTCTTTTAATAAATCATCAATCTCTAATTGCAACAAAAGCAAGTAGAATTGTTTCAAGTGCTAAGGGTAGACCTATAATGGAATTTGGTGCAAGACGCTCACATAATATTGATGCTGCTGTTTATGGTTCAAGAGCAGCTATCATTGGAGGCTGTCAAGGCACTTCTTGTACTTTTACAGCAAAAGAATTTGGTTGTTTAGCAAGTGGTACTATGGCTCACAGTTTTGTACAAAGCTTCGATTCTGAATATGAGGCATTCAAAGCATATGCAGAAACTTACCCAGATGACTGTTTATTATTAATAGACACTTACGATGTTTTAAATTCAGGTATTGTTAATGCTATAAAAGTATTTAATGAAGTTGTTGTACCTCGTGGTTTTAGACCCAAAGGTGTTAGAATCGATAGTGGTGACTTAGCTTACCTTTCTAAAAAAATCAGAAAAATTTTAGATGAAGCAGGTTTTGAAGATTGTAAAATTTGTGCAAGTAATTCTTTAGATGAATATTTAATAACATCTCTTTTAGACGAAGGTGCTTGTTTTGATTCTTTTGGTGTTGGCGAAAATTTAATAACAGCTAAAAGTGACCCTGTTTTCGGCGGAGTATATAAATTATCAGCAATTGAAAAGAATGGAAAATTAATTCCAAAAATAAAAATTTCAGAAAACATTTCTAAAATTACGAATCCTGGATTTAAAAAGACTTATAGATTTTTTGATAAAACAACAAACAAAGCTTTAGCTGATGTAATTTGTTTAGCAGATGAAATTATTCCTGAAGATTCTTACACAATATTTGACCCTGAAAATCCATGGAAAAAGAAAACCTTATCAAATTATTATATACGACCTTTACAAGAAACTATATTTAAAGATGGAAAATTACTTTATTCTACACCATCTTTAAAAGAAATATGCGAATATTCTAAAAAAGAATTAGATACTTTATGGGAAGAAACTAAAAGAATAAAAAATCCGCATAAATACTATGTAGATTTATCTCAAAAATTATGGGATTTAAAACATGAAATGTTAAAACAAAATTAATTTTGTATTTTGCATTTGGAATTTATATTGCAATTATAATCCTATATATATTTGTAGGGGTCGCCGCCCTCGGCGACCCGTTAAAAATAAGAAAATATATGCGGGTCGCTGAGGACAGCGCCCCCTACAATATAAATTAAAATGTTTATCAATGATAAATGTCTATAAATAAAAAAGAATTTGCTGACAACAGCAAATTCTTTCATTTATTATTTACTATTTTCTAGGGTATTCCTTTTTGGTGCGGACGACCAATGGTCTGCCCCTACATCAAAATTTGTTTTACAAATTTTGTATTCGTTAATTTTCCAATCTCATATCCCCATTTTTTATTAAATTCTTTTTTCTTAACCAAACTGTTGTATACCATGCAATTAATGCTGGTAATATAAATTGTATTGTTATTATTTTTATTATTAAAATTAATGGTTCTTCTGTTCCTGCCATATCTTGATATGTCATTAATGGTCCAACTAATCCAGATGTTCCCATTCCAGCTCCGTGATGCATTATTAGTCATTTTAAATAATGTAGTTGAAATTGGTCCTAATATTGCACTTGCCACTATTGCAGGTAACCATATAATTGGTTTTTTTAATATATTTGGAACTTGTAACATTGATGTTCCTAATCCTTGTGAAACTAATCCACTTATTTTATTATCTCTAAAGCTTGCAACTGCAAATCCTATCATATTTGCACAGCATCCTACTGTTGCCGCTCCTGCTGCAAGTCCACTTAAGTTTAATATTATCGATATTGCTGCTGAGCTTATTGGTAAAGTTAAAATCATTCCCATAACAACTGAAACTATTATTCCCATTATTATTGGTTGTTGTTCAACTGCCCAATTTATAAAGCTTCCTAAAGCAAGCATAGCTTCCGATATTGGTGGTCCTATTAGAAGTCCTATAAATGAACCAGCTATTATACTTGCACTTGGCACAAGAATAATATCCATACTTGTCTTTCCTGCTATTAAATTTCCTATTTCAATAGCAACTATAGCTGCTATAAATGCTCCTAAAGGTTCTCCAGGCCCTGAAAGAACAACAGCTCCTGAAGATGCATATAAATCTCCTGCTATAATTTTTGAAGCAAAAGCTCCAACTAATCCTGCAATACCTGCAGATACTGTTGTAAATGGTCCTGATTTAAATTTTACAGCAACTCCTACTCCTATTCCAGCCCCCGTTAAACTTTGTGCAATTTTTCCTATGATATTTAATAACGTTCCTATTCTTCCAGGTATAAAGCTTGCTATTTGTGTTATTATTAATCCTATTATTAATGTTGAAAATAATCCCCATGCCATTCCTGTTAATCCATCTATAAAAAAATGATTTAATATTTCTTTTATTTTTTTCATATCTTTCGCTTCCTTTTTTAATCAATTAAATATTAATATAATCATAATATTTTTTATGGTATTCCTTTGGAGAACGGACGACCAATGGTCTCCCCTACAATATAAATTTATATTTTAATTGTTTATAGCAAAATTCCAACTGTCTTTGCACATTTCTTCTACTCCATATTCTGCAACCCATCCTAATTCTTCTTTTGCTTTACTTGGGTCTGCAAAACATACAGCTATATCTCCTGGTCTTCTATCAGTAATTCTATATTTAACTTCTATGTTATTTACTCTTTTAAATGTTTCAACTAATTCAAGTACTGAATATCCATTTCCAGTTCCTAAATTATAAATTTGTGTTCCCGCTTCTTTTCTAATTTTATCTAGTGCTTTCAAATGACCTTTTGCTAAATCAACAACATGTATATAATCTCTTACACCTGTTCCATCTTTTGTTGGATAATCATTTCCAAAAACATTTAAAATTTCGTATTTACCTTTAGCAACACCTAAAATATATGGCATAAGATTGTTTGGTATATCATTAGGGTCTTCGCCTAATAATCCACTTTTATGAGCACCTATTGGATTAAAGTATCTTAAAAGAGCTACACTAAATTCTTTATCTGAAACACATACATCTTGTAAAATTCTTTCTATGAATAATTTAGAAGTTCCATAAGGATTAGTGGTATTTCCAACTTTGCAGTTTTCTGTTATTGGAACAATTTCAGGGTCTCCATATACTGTTGCAGATGAACTAAAAACTATTCTTTTACAATCATATTTTTTCATAAGCTTTAATAATACAAGTGTTCCTGTTATATTATTATAATAATATTCTATAGGTTTTTGTACAGACTCTCCAACTGCTTTTAATCCTGCAAAATGAATAACAGATTCTATATCATTTTCTTGAAAAACCTTTTCTAAATTTTCTTCATCTAATAAATCAACTTCATAAAATTTAAAATCTTTATTAGTAATTTTTCTTAACTTATCTAGCACCTCTGGTTTACTATTCACGAAATTATCTACAATTACTAATTCTTCTCCTTTTTCTAATAATTCAACTACTGTATGGCTTCCTATATATCCAGCCCCTCCTGTTACTAAAATTGACATTTTAAATTCCTCCTTAGTTATTTTATTTTGACTCGTACCATGTATGCCCTTCTGATAAATCAACTCTTAATGGTACATTTAATGTTATAGCATTTTCCATTTCTTTTTTCAATATTTCTTTTACTTTTTCTTTTTCATCTTCGTATGCTTCTATAAGTAATTCATCATGAACTTGTACAAGTATCTTTGATTTTAAATTCTCTTCTTTTAATTTATTATAAACATTTATCATTGCAATTTTCATTATATCGGCTGCAGTTCCCTGTATCGGAGTATTCATTGCTGCTCTTGCTCCAAACTGACGAACCATATAATTATTAGAGTTCAATTCCGGTATATATCTTCTTCTATGATATAAAGTTTCTACATAACCTTTTTGTTTTGCTTCTTCTGCTATATTATCCATAAAAGCTTTTATTCCACTATATTTTTGTAAGTATTGTTCTATATATTCTTTTGCTTGTTTCCTTGAAACTCCTATTTGACCTGCAAGTCCAAATTCACTTATTCCATATACAATTCCAAAATTTACTGCTTTAGCTTTTGAACGTTGCTCTTTTGTAACTTCTTCTAATGGAATATTCAATACCATTGAAGCAGCTTGCTGATGTATATCTTCATTGTTTTTAAATGCCTTTATCATATTTTCATCTTCTGAAATGTGTGCCAATATTCTTAATTCTATTTGTGAATAATCTGCATCTATAAAAACTTTTCCAGTTTCAGGTTTAAATACTTTTCTTAATTTTTGACCTAATTCAAATCTTGTAGGTATATTTTGTAAGTTAGGGTCTGTACTACTTATTCTTCCTGTTGCAGTTACTGTTTGATGAAATTTAGAATGTATTCTTTTAGTCTTTTCATCTATAAATGGAATTAATCCTTCTACATATGTTGAATTTAATTTTGCAAGTTGTCTATATTCTAATAATTTTTCAATTATTGGATGTGTGTACTTTAATTTTTCTAAAGTATCTACATCTGTTGAATAACCTGTTTTTGTTTTCTTTCCATGAGTTAATTTTAATTTTTCAAAAAGAATTTCTCCTAATTGTTTTGTTGAATTTATATTAAAGTCTTCATCAGCTAATTCATGAATTTCATTTGTTAATACATTTAATTTATCTTGAAGCTCTTTTCCAAAATCAATTAATTCATCTTTATCTATATAAATTCCTTCATACTGCATACTTGCTAAAACTTCTACTAATGGCATTTCAATTCTATTAAACAATTCTATACTTTCTGTTTCTTGTAATTTTTTATTTAAAACATGATATAAGTTATTTATTATAACTGAATATAAACCTTCTTTTTCATATTTGTTTTCTTTATTCTCAGAAGCAAATAATGTTATTTGAGCATCTTGCTTTTCTTCTACTCCTAATTTTGTCAATTCTTCATTTATATCAATACTTAAATATTCATTTGCTAAATATTCAATGGTATATTTGTTTATGTTTGAATTTAATAAATATCCTGCAATTGAAATATCAAACATCAGATTTTGTGGTTCTATCCCCTTTTTCCATAATGTTATAAATTGTTCTTTTTGTTTATAACTGCATTTTAATATATCTCTATTTTCAAAAATATCCTTTAATTCATTTAAATTATTTATACAATAACTCAAATTATCTTTTTCAATATATACAATTAATTTTTCCTCTTCAAGATAGTAATACATAATTTTGTTTGAATATATTTTTTGTTTTATATCTTCTATTTTTTTCGAGTCGCTAATAACTTCAACCTCTACATTATATTTTTTTTCATTATTATTAACAAAATTATTTTCCAAACTATCTGTTAATTTAAATCTCTCTATAAATCTATTGAATTTTAATTTTTTAAATATATTTAATACTTCTTCTTTGTTCCATTCTTGTATTTGGATTTTTTCCAATTTTTTTTCAATAGGTGCATTTATATCAATTGTTCCTAATGTTCTTGATAAATATGCTAATTCTTTATTTTCTGCTAGTTTTTCTTTTAGTTTTCCTTTTTGTTCTTCAATATTTTCATAAACATTATCTATTGTTTTATATTTTTGAATTAAAGAAAGTGCTGTCTTTTCACCAACTCCCGGCACACCTGGGATATTGTCAGAACTATCACCCATTAACCCTTTTACTTCTATTAAATCCAATGGTTCTAAACCATATTCTTCTTTTATTTTTTCAACTGTATAATCTTCTGTTTCAGTTTTTCCTGCTTTTGTTCTAGGAATTCTTACTTTTATATTTTCTTCTATAAGTTGAAAGCTATCTCTATCTCCAGTCAATATTGTAACTTCTAAAGAATTTTCTTTTCCCCATTTTGCTAAAGTTCCTAAAATATCATCTGCTTCAAAACCTTCTTTTTCAATTATTTCTATATTCATACTTCTCAAAACATCTTTTAAAATTGGCATTTGAGCAGCTAATTCATTTGGCATTCCATGTCTTGTTGCCTTATACTCTGAATATAAAATATGTCTTTTAGTTGGTGCTTTTAAATCGAATGCAATTGCTAAATAATTTGGTTTTAAATCTTCTAATTCCTTAAAAAGTATAGATAAAAATCCATATACTGCATTTGTATATGTCCCATCTTCTAACATGAGCATTTTATTTCCCATAATTCCATAAAATGCCCTATTTATTATACTATTACCATCAATAACTAATAATTTATCCATATCTTATATCTCCTATATTATTTATTATTGTTTATAAATTGCGCCTGCTTCATTCTCAAAAATTTTATCTTTATAAATTATATCTTCCTTATAATTGTCATAATAATAACTTCTATTAAAAATTATTAAATATTCAAAATTCTTATCATCATTCCAATTCTCGATGTGTTCTTTAGGTATAATTGTTTCTAAGTTATTTCTATTTTTATACTCAAATATTCCATCAAACCAGAATTCTTGTCTTGGATTACCTATTATCAAAACTTTGTTTTTTTGTATATCTATATTCCTGTGTACGTAATCTAAAATTTTTATTTCTTCTTTTGTATAATCTATTTCAACATAACTAATTATGGTTCTATTTATACAATATATATCAAATGCATTAGTTAAATTTTCATCACTATCAAAAGTCTCCTTAGTTATTGGAACATATTTAAGTTTTATTGCAATTATAGTAAAAATTAAATATATGCTGCAATATATCATTAATATTTTTTTTGTTTTTTCATCATCTTTAAATTTGTTTATTGAATAAATTGCTCCATACCAAATAACAAACCATAATACAAAATTAGTTTTATAATAGTAATAGGTTGATAACTGAAATTTATAAACAACAACAAAGAAAATTATCATATATATAATTAAAACGGTTAAAATAATTTTATAAAATAAATTACTTTTTTCCTTTTTAAATAAGCTTAAAATTGAAAGAGGCATTACAAAAATAAAGTTTGACCAACAATTCCTATATATATATCCTTCAATTGTAAGAAAAAAACTTTCTGTTTGATTATTACTATTAGAAATATGAGGAATTGCAAAATATAATAAACCTAATATAAATGGTATTACCAAAATAATAAATATTTTTACAATATTTTTAAATGTGAATTTTTTCTTTTCTTGATACTCCTTTATTAAAAAATATAATCCTTCTGAAAAATATATAACTGGTACAAAAATACAATATGTAAAGAAAAGTCCAAAATTAAATAAAAATAACATTATATATGGAAAATTATTTTTTTCTTCTAAATAATTTTGATAAATTATAATTATTGCTCCAATAATGGTTAAACCTAATTGCAAATATACATATCCAAATATTAGTGTATTTAATGGATATCCTATCATAAATAAGCCTATTGCAATAATTGATAGAAAAAATTCTTTTTTTCCTTTTATAATTTTTTCTACTGCACTATACATGATTAATCCTAATAATAAAAATAAAAATATATCAAAAGAAATAAATACTTTGTATAGATTGATTTCTCCCACAAAAGGTTCTAACACTTTAAATAATATTCCTGTATTTGTATAAGCTCCTATCATAAATTGCTTTGAAATGCTAGTTCCTTCTGTTTTATTTAATAACAAATCATTTTGATAAAATTCTCTTGCCGCTTTAAAATGAACTGCTGAATCTGTCGTTAAATATTTTATGTTTAAATCAATACCAAAATTCAAATATGCACTAGTTAAAGTTACAATAACAATAACTATAATTGCAATTATATCTTTTTTATTTATATAAAATTTTTGTATTTCTTTATTTTTTAATATAACACTTGCTAATATTGCAGATATTAAAAAATTAATAATAGCTAAATTTTCTATTGTTATACTAATAGAAAAAATATTTAAAATTAGACATATAAAACTATTATAACAAAGAAAAGATATAATCATAACTGTAAAAAATTTTGTAAAATTCATTTTATCTTGTGATTTCTTTATTATTGTTATTATAATAATAAATATAACTACCGATATTAAATATAGTATTTCTTTCATAATGTTTACTCCCCTTATTTTTCATATGTGTCAAAAATTCCTACTTCACCAGTCTTTTCCCAGTCATTAATTATATATTCTCGTACTTTTTCAGGATTCTGCCAATTCCTTGAATATTTTTCATTTCTAATTAATATTATAACATTCTCTTTTATATTTTTTAGTTTTTCAATTTGTCCTTCTTCACCGTCTAGCTCCTAAATTACCTTTATTAAACATATCATAATCCTTATTATACTTGTTTAAAGGAATCATATATAATGCTGCATTTGCATCTAAAATATAAACTTCTTTTCCTTGTTTTTCATTATTTATAATAAATTCATCGATTTCTTTTAACGAATTATAGGTTGTCACACTAATATACTTAAAGTTTTGTACGTAACTATATTTACTTATATTTTTAAAATAATTATATAATTCTATAGTACTTGTAAGATTTAAAAGCATTAAAAGCATTAATAACATATAATATAAATAATTTAGTATTTTAATCGATATTTTAGTAAAAACTTTTGTTGTTATAACAAAGACTATAGCTACTAATGATGGTATTATTCCGATTAAAAAATGTATTGAATCTGATATTGGATAAATTACTATTAGTGAAGCAACACTATAAGCAAAAAGTACAAATAATATCTTATCATCTTTCGTTTTTAATTTTAAAACTACAGTTTTTATGTACATATAAACTATAAATATTGGAACTATTATACTTAATATACTGATTATAATACCATAATTTCCTTTTACTAAATTCACATATGATATTTTATTCGAAAATGTTTTTATTCCAAGAATCGTATAGTCAATAAATTCATACCAAATATTATTACTTATTAAATAAATTCCAAATATAGCTACCGGTGTTATTACTCCTAATGTTCTAAAAAATATACACTTCAATTCCTCTTTCCATTGTCTCTTTTCATATATATTTAATAAACGATAGAATATAAAAATTAAACTAAAAAAAATTCCCGTTGTTTGTTTTGTTAAAATCGATATTCCGAACTAATAATCCAATAAAAAAATCTTTTTTAAAACTATTTTTTTCTATATATTTCAACTCTAAAAAAGTTGTTAATAGTATAATAAATAATACTGCAAAGTTATAATCAATACATAAATAATTCTTGCATAATAGCATTAGTGCTAATAAAAATACATATATTATTTTTCGACTGATTTTAAGATTCATTAGTATTTTGTATATTATGAAAAAGATTGATATACTTAAAATAATTGCTAAGATTCTCATCACAAGCAGTTCTGTTCCAAAAACTTTTAAAATCATTCCAGCAACAAAAGATAATAATGGTGTTTGTACCATATTAAAATCTTTGTATGGTAATTTATCATTTGCAAAATTTCTTGCAAAATTAAAATTCCATAATTCATCTAAATTATTTACAGCTTTTGGTAATATAGAACTACAAGCTATAATTATTAAAAATATAAAAAATAATATATCTTTTAATAAATACTTTTTATTCATTTGTTCTCTCCATTTTATTTTTACTTGTATACTATATCATATTAATTTAAATATTTCCATAAAAAAATACTAACATTTAAATGTTAGTATTTTTTTACAGGTAGACATTTCTTTTCTTGTTAATGTTAGTCTCTTTCTCCAACTTCCCCATATTCTCTTTCATTACAAATAAATAATAATCTTTCTCTTCCAGAAAATTCTTCTATTGTTCTTTCAACTCTTACTCCCTTGCATTTCATTATTTCAAATGTAAGTTGTTTAGAAGAAGTTATTCTTTTTCCTTTAAATCTCATATTGTGAACTTCAGCATTTCCACTTATATTAAATACTGCTGGCTTATTTAATCCAATTAAGCTTTCAGCACAACAAGGAATTTTACTTCCAACAATTAAATTTGCCCAGTTTATCATGTCTGTGGAAATATCAAAAAATTCTCCTTGAACAATATGAAGATTTCCATTAACTTTTCTTTCTTGGTTGTTTTTATTTCTATTACTTGAAAATTCTTTTCTGGCTACAGGGTCAACACTTACTACTTGATATCCTTTCATTGCAAGTTTTCTTCCTAAATGACAGTTTTCACCATCTCCAACACATAATATTCTAGGACATTTATTTACAGGGTAATTTTTAATAACAAAATTAAATACATCATGATTTAGTGTTTGTAAAATTTCATACCAATCCAAAAAATCTACAAATAAATCTTCTCTTTCTGAATTTGAAATTTGTGGTGGTGGTTCCATTCCAGTGTCATATGGTTCATACCCCAATGAAATATCTAAGTTATTAACTTTATTTAAAATTTCAAATGATAAAGCCTGTAATTGCAAAAAAGATAATCTGTCTGGATTGTCTATAAATAATACCTTAGGATTTCCATGTTGGAGCAATTTGTTTTTATATTCCTTCGCAAACTTTAATTTTTCATTATTTTGCATTTTTTCACCTCACAATAACTTACAATATTATATCACAAAAATAAAGCGAAAACAATATTTATGTAAACATTATTTTCGCTTTATTTTGCGTCATGTTCTTCATGTCCCTCATTACTAATATTATGATTATCTGTATTTGTATAAAACGACTCATTAATTGCAGGAACATTATCAATATGAATCTTATCTCTAAGAGGTAATTTTTGTTCTTCTATATCTGACCTTAATCTTACAACATTTAAAAATTCTTCATAGGTATAAACAATATCTGGATTAAGTCCTGCCTCACTCATCCACATTTTTACTTTTTGAATATTTTCTGGTGTTGTACATATTCCAAATAATTGCTCTGGATTTTTTGTAAAATCTACTCTAGACATTACACCTTGAGTATAACGTGATGCATCTTCTTTATCTTTAGGTAAAAGTGCAAATATACATCCAGCAGGTAATGCTTGAGTATATAAGTTCAAATTAGCATAACTATGAATTGTTCTGGATAAATCATTTCTGTCGGAAACTGATATTACATCTTTTCCATCTGAATTTTTTATATATCCATCATATCTATCTGGTGTAGAACTTATTTCTCCACTTTGTATAATCTGTTTTGTAAAACCAATAGATGTTGAATGAAACCTTAAATCAAAATTAGGTGATAAAGCTTCCTTTAACTCATTTGGATAATCAACAACTATCTTTTTTCTATAATCTATATCTTCTTGAGTATTAGGTCTAATAAATTCAGTTTCTGATTTGTGCATGTCTAAAGCAACCATCCAACGATACATTTCATCTTTTGCATCTTCAAACTCCTTCTGTCCTGGCAAATAATCTTTTTTTATACGATTAAACTTTTCAGTATATTCATTTACATATTTTGTTAATCTATTAATCTCAGCACGATTATTTCTTAAGCAAGCTTTATAATATGCAATACTTGTTATATCATCTTTATCTCCATCTCCAGGTTCCACAATATCCATAGGCTCTGCAATTTGTTTTTGTTTATTACGATTAAATATTTCTTTAACAGTATTAAAAATTTGTTTTACTTTTAACATGATTTTGCTCTTCTCAGTAATTTGTTTAGATTTATCAGTTTCTTCTGAATATATAGATTCTTGTGTTTGTGTAGTTGCGCTTTCTACCATATCTTCTATAATTAAATCCTCACTGTTTTCATTCTCTTTAGCTAATAACATATCATCAATTTTTTTATTCAAAGCATTTTCTTCATTTGATTCATCTCTAACATCTTTATTTGTTATATATTCTTGTAAAACTTCCAAAATTCCAGTATATAAAGCATCTGCATTCCAATAGTTGCAGTACATTGCCTCTACTAGAGTTCTTGAATCTCCAGTTTCACTTATGCTTACACTATATTCATCATAACTAAATTTGGAATTTAAATATTTTATAAAGTTTCTAGTTCTTTCATCATCTATATTAAATGAAATATATCCATCCTGATTTTCAAATGTATTCTCTTCATGACCTGCACATGATGCAAAAGTTTTTATGTTATTAATAATACAATAATAAATTAAGTCTTCTAAAGATTTTCTACCTTCAGAAAATGTTTTTGCAGCCTTTCTTGCATCATCATCATTATGAATTTTATCAGTTAAATCCTGTGGGGGTCCCATTTCTGCAAAAACATTTGAAAGATTAGGATTATTATTAATATCTTCCAAAGTAATTAGCACATTTCCGTCAGTTCTTTTTATTGTTTCCATACCATTAATTTCTATTAATACTTCCCCATTATCTATATCATATTCAAAACATCCTGCTTTTTCTAATAAATACATTGAACGTATTACTGACGATGAGATAAGTACTTTACCATAATAATTTTCCGATGCAAATATATCAAATCCTATATCTTCTAATTCATAGCAATGTAGCATCATCAATTTACTAAAATCATCTAATACATTATTCACCATGCTTTTATTACTTCGAAATGTAATTTTCTTACCTTCATCTCTTAAATATTCACATTTAACCCCATTAACATTACCTTTTTCAACTTGATGTTGTCCAATAATATCCAAGGTTTTAAATTTTTGATAACTATCTAGATTAGAAAGTTCAATCTCAATAACTTCTCCTAATATTTTAACATCAATTAAAAATCCTCTAACTCTTCCGTATTTCTTTAAGTCTATTTATTTTTTCTTTTAAATCATCTTTCAATGTTTTACTCCTTTGTATAAAGAATTATTTCTTTTTGCTTCGTAAATACCTATCTTCCTCTGAAAATACACATCCACAATATTTTTGCATATATAGTCCTAATTCTCTAGCTTTAGCTTGTCCTTCTCTAAATCCTACTCTAAAATCTCTATATACAAATTCTATTCCATATTTTTTTGCTAGTTCTTCACCTATTTGTTTTAACATTTCATGATTTTGATAAGGACTTACTAATAATGTTGTTGAAAAACTGTCATATCCATTTTCTTTTGCATATTTTGCAGTCTGTTCTAAACGAACTCTATAGCAATAATCACTACATCTATTATCTATATCATTAATTATATTTTTACAAAATTCTCTTAATCCATAATTATCTTCAAAAATGGCTTCTACATGTATATCGTTTGTATACTCTTTTAAGCAATCTCTTCTAGCTTTATATTCTTGATATGGGTGTATATTAGGATTATACCAATATATTGTTGGTTCTATGTTTTCTTTCCTTAAACTGTCTATGCAATACACACTACATGGCGCACAACAAGTATGTAACAATAGTTTCATATATTTTTTTCCTTTTCTCCATTATATTCATCAACAAAATATAACGGTCTATTTTTAGTTTCATTAAAAATTCTACCTAAGTACTCTCCTATAATACCAATCAATAAAATTATTATTCCAAAGAAAAATAAATTTAATAATATTATGGCTTGAAATGCTTGTATAGCCATATGTAATTTTACAGCTTTAATTATTACATAAATAAAATATACTATGCATACAAAGAAAGTTGGCAAACTTATATATGTTGATATCCTTAATGGCGATGTAGTAAATGCTGTTATTCCATCTATTGCCAAATCAACAAGTTTTTTATAATTCCATTTTGTTTTTCCTGCTATTCTTGGGTCTCTATCATATAAAACTTCTTTTTTATTGTATCCAATCCAACTAAACATGCTCTTTGAACATCTTTGAGTCTCTCTCATTTTTCTTAATGCATTTACACATCTTCTATCTAATAATCTGAAGTCACCTGTATCCTTTTGTATTTCTACTCTTGTTAATTTTTGAAGAATTTTATAATATAATTTTGATGTGAATTTCTTAAAAAAAGTTTCCCCTTTTCTACTTTTTCTTTTTGCATATACATCATCATAGCCTTCTTCCCAATATTTAATTAATTCAGGAATAATCTCTGGTGGGTCTTGTAAATCTGCATCAATTAAGATAACAGCATCTCCTATTGCATAATCTAATCCTGCCATAATAGCAATCTCTTTTCCAAAATTTCTTGAAAAATTCACATATGAAATTCTATTATCGTGTTTTCTAAAATCTTTTATAATATTTAATGTGGAGTCTTTACTACCATCATTCACAAAAAGAATTTCAAATTCATAATTACTTATATTGCTTAATGTATTTGTTAATCTTTCATATAATTTAGGTAAAGCCTCTTCTTCATTATATGAAGGTACTATTATTGATATTTTTTTCATCTTAATCCTCTTTCTTTTTAGAAATTTCTTCACTATTCATTAATGTCAATGCCTAAATGTTTATATGCATTAGGTGTAACCATTCTTCCTCTTGGTGTTCTAGTAATAAATCCTATTTGCATTAAGTATGGTTCATAAACATCTTCTATAGTTTCAACTTCCTCACCTATTGTTGATGCTAAGGTTTCTATTCCAACTGGTCCTCCCGCATAATTTAAAATTATAGTTTTTAATATTTTTACATCAATATTATCTAATCCTAAGTCATCTATCTCTAATTTTTCTAGTGCAATTCTAGCTATTTCAAAAGTAATATTACCATTTCCTAAAACTAACGCATAATCTCTAACTCTTTTTAATAATCTATTTGCAATTCTAGGAGTTCCTCTTGAACGTTTAGCAATTTCTAGAGCACCTTTTTCCTCTATACCAATATTTAAAATTTCTGCAGACCTTTTTATTATTGTATTGAGTTCTTCTACTGTGTATAATTCTAATCTATGTACAATACCAAATCTGTCTCTTAAAGGCGTTGTTAAAGATCCAGCTCTTGTTGTTGCACCAATTAATGTGAATTTAGGCAAGTCCAATCTTATAGACCTTGCACTTGGTCCTTTTCCAATAATAATATCCAAATTATAATCTTCTAATGCAGGATATAAAATTTCTTCAACACTTCTATTTAATCTATGAATCTCATCAATAAATAAAATATCGTTTTCAGATAAATTTGTAAGTAATGCAGCTAAATCTCCTGGCTTTTCTATAGCTGGTCCTGAGGTTATTCTTATATTAGAATTCATCTCATTTGAAATTATATTTGCTAAAGTAGTTTTTCCTAATCCCGGTGGTCCATATAGTAAAACATGATCTAGTGGTTCATTTCTTTTTTTTGCTGCTTCTATATATACTTTCATGTTTTCTTTTACTTTTTCTTGTCCAATATATTCTCTTAAAATCTTTGGTCTTAATGAAACTTCTGCAACTTCTTCAGTTCCATCTTGAACCTCTGGTATCAGTAAATTTTCCTCCATTGTTTTTTTCTCCCTTTTTATCATTCTATTATACTTCCTGTTGTTTGCTCAAAATAATTAGTCCATGGATTCCCTTCAGTTGGGTCAGTTGGGTCCCAATTTCTATATTCTGTAAATGATGATATTTTCATTTCTTCTGGTTTTCCTAATGGTCCCGGGTCACTACTTGCGTAAAACTCAACAGGAGTACCATTTGGACAGTTTTCATAAATCCATTTTGCATTTCCCACAGTTAACCTAATACATCCAGCAGAAACACTTTGCCCTAATTTATCATATGACCAATATTGTAATGAAGAATTATCATATACTCTTGAATATGGTACAGAATGAATTAATATATTCCCCACAACTTGACTGCAATATTGTGCATAAACTCCTCCTATCATTTCTAACCATCTATATTTATATATTATACTATATACACCAGACCTTGGCGTCGCTGCCCCTGTTGAACATAACATTGCCTTATATGGAACAGTATATTCACCATTTTCATCTTTTGTATATATATTTAAAACATTGGCTTGATAATTTATTTTTATGTAATATGGATAATTAATTTCTTCATTAATTTGTTCTTCATCATCTTCATTATTATTTGCATCGGAATTTATTTCTTCTCTGACATTATCATCTTCTTGTTCTTCTTCATTACTGTTATTTGAATCATTCATAATTTGAGTTAAATCATTAATCATACTTTTTTTTCTTAATCTTTCTTCCCATCCACTATTTAAAACAACTCGAATAACTTCATTATCTTGTTCAAAATCTTCTTCCACACTATTTTCATTTTCATATTCATCTATATCCATTTGCGCTGAAGTTTCTACTATTGCATTATTTGAACATCCAACTAAAACAAACAAAGATAATAATATTACTAAAAACATTATGCTTTTAAATCTTTTCATTATATATTTATTCCTTTATTTTTTTCTTCTTAAAATCCATCCTTCTTTGTTTTCAACAGGTATATACATCTTTACTTTTTGTCCTTCTCTACCTGGATTAACAAATTCTATTTCCTCATTTGTTTCGTAATCCCATAGCTTATCTATAGTAAATATTTTTGATTCAATTTCTCCTGGAACTATTAATTCTAAAACATCTCCAATTTGTAGTCTATTTCTAATTTCAATTATAGTTTTATCATCTTCTTTTTCTAGAATTTTTCCTCCAAATTCATAATTAGGATTATATTGTTTTCCTTCATATTCCTGAAAATCTTTATTGTTTTTATCATTAAAATAAAATGTTGTTAAACCTCTTGTTTTTGTTTTTTCTAATTCATTAAAAAATTTGTTGTAATCATATTCTTCAGGATTATTATATGCTTCATCAATTGCATTTCTATAAGTATTTATAACTGTTGCAAGGTAATATTCTGTTTTTAGTCTACCTTCTATTTTCAAACTATTAACTCCCATTCCTATAATTTCAGGTAATTCTTTTAATAGGCATAAATCTTTAGATGATAATATATATGTTCCATGCTCATCTTGTTCTACCGGCATCATATTTCCTGGATTATTTTTTTCCTCAATATACATATTATATGCCCATCTACAACTTTGTGCACAATCACCCAAATTCGCTCCCCTTGAAGCTAAAAAATCACTTAAATGGCATCTGCCAGAATATGCATAACATATTGCACCATGAACAAAGATTTCAACTTCTAAATCTTTTTCTTTATTTTGCATAAGTTCCTTAATTTCTTTTTTATTTAATTCTCTAGCTAATATAACTCTTTTAGCACCATTCTTATACCAAAAGTTACTTGTATGATAGCTAACTATATTAGCTTGTGTACTTATATGTATAGGTAGATTTGGAGCATATTTTTTTGCCATTTCAACTATTCCACCATCTGAAATAATTGCTCCATCAACTTTAATTTCTTCTAAAATTTGTAATTGTTCTTTAATATCCTCATACATATTATCTCTAGCATATATATTTAAAGCTACATATACTTTTTTTCCTATACTATGTGCATATTTAATTGTTTTTACTAATTCATCATTTTCAACTTCAACTCTTGACCTTAAAGAAAGTTTTGAAGTTCCCATATAAACAGCATCTGCACCATATGTAAATGCAGTTACAGCTTTTGTATATGAACCTGCTGGTGCTAATAATTCTGGTTTTATCATTTTAGTCATTCCTTCCAATTATAATATTTTTGGTCCATCTCCAACTTCTACAACATAAAAGTCTGCTTCATAACCTATTTTATTTTTATATTCATTTCCGACATTTTTAATAAAATTGTCAACTTTTTCATTTTCTACAATACTAACAGCACATCCTCCAAATCCTGCTCCTGTCATTCTAGCTCCAATTACTCCATCTTGTTTTAAACTTTCTGCAACTATTGTATCTAATTCATTTCCTGTCACTTCATAATCATCTCTTAAAGAATCATGTGAAGCTACCATTAATTTTCCTAATAATTCAATATCATTATTTTCTAAAGCTTTTACAGCTTTTAAAGTTCTTTGGTTTTCATAAACAGCATGTTTCGCACGTTTTTGTCTTATATCACTTTTAATTAAATCTTTATTGGCTTCAAATTCTTCTTCTGTAAGTTCTCCTAAAGACTTAATATCTAACTTTGTTTGTAATTCTCTTAAAGCTTCTTCACATTCAGCTCTTCTTTCATTGTATTTTGAATCTCCTAAACCTCTTTTTTTGTTAGTATTCATAATTACAATTTTTGCATTTGGTAATTTTACTGGTGCATATTCATATTTTAAATTTGAAGTATCTAAGAAAATAGCACAATCTTTGCTACCATTAGCAATAGCAAATTGATCCATTATACCGCAATTAACGCCAACATATTTATTTTCTGCTAATTGTCCTATTAAAGCTATGTCTGTCATATTTACATCTAAATTAAATAAATCCTTTAATATAAATCCTGTTAATACTTCTATTGATGCTGAAGATGATAATCCAGACCCATAAGGTATATTACCATAATAAACAACATCCATACCATAATCTATGTTATATCCTTTTTCTTTCATTGCCCAAATAACTGCTTTAGGATAATTTATCCAATCTTCACTTTTATCATATTTTAATTCTTCTATTGAAGATATTTTTTTTCCAATATTTTCAAAATTCATTGAATAAAATCTTAATGTTTTATCATTATTTTTTCTTGCCACTGCATATGTTCCTATTGTAAGTGCACATGGAAATACATGTCCTCCATTATAATCTGTATGTTCACCAATTAAATTTACTCTTCCTGGTGCAAAGTATGTTTTTATTTCTCCTTCTGATCCAAATAATTCTTGAAATTTTTGTAACATTTTTTCTTTCATAATATCCTCCTTATTTCCCTTGTTGTTCCTTGTTATATTTGTCAAATTTAATCATCCCTATTATATATTGTTTTATGTAAGATTTACAATAGTTTTATTAGAATAAAGTGGAAAAAATTTATTTCACTGTAGGGGTCGGTCTTGACCGACCCTGGGCAGGTCAAGACCTGCCCCTACATATTTTTGACATTTTATTATTCATCATAAAAAAACACCCTAAATGCGAGTTTTTTTATCTAACATTTAGGGTTCAATTCAATTTTTCATTCCTTTTTATTTAATTATTCTATCTTGCTTCTCCTCCAGGTTGTCCTCCGTTTGGTTGCCCTGGAGCTTTTTTAACTGATTTACCATTTAGAGCTGCTACTACAGGAGAATATGGATTCGCTTTATATTCCTCTTTTATAATTCTTTTATAACATTCAGTAACTGGTATATACAATTTTGCCATTATACTACTATATTTATCATCAATTTCTGTTTTATATTCAGGAAAATTTAATTTATCCACTTTAAAGAAATGTTTTAATAAATCTTCTGAATATGCTAAAACTAATTCTCCTCTAGATTCTTTATGGTCAATTGCTATTACAACTACATCTGAAGCCTCTTCTTTATCATTAAATACACCTTGTTTTTCAGAACTAAACGTTGTTGCTTCTCCATTTTTTGGTTTTACAATTCCCCATCTTGCAACTTCTGGATTTTTTTCTTTTAACTGTTGAAGAATCAAACATTGTAATATTGTTATGTCACTTATTGTTGAACTTAAATCATCTGATTCCATTTTCATTTTTAATATATCTGTTTTTATACCATTACCTTTTTTATCTAAGCCTTTTTGTTTTATAAAAGCTTTATATTGTCTTGCAATCTTAGGAGTAACTTCTATTCCATTTCTTTGAATAATATTTAAAAATAAATCTTTTATTAGTGCTGAATCAACAGTATCATCATCTAAATTTTGTATATCACTTTCATCACCATCTATAATAGTTCCCCATAACTCTAATGAATCAATTGTTGCCATTGCTTTAGACATTTCTATTCTTTCTTCCCAATATTTTGATTGAACAAAAGCAAGTTGCATCATTAAATATTCTGGACTATATTTTTGTAAAGCTTCTCTTGAATAAGCATCAAGAACTCCTATATCTTCTGAATCCTCTGAAATAGTCATATAATTTTCATCATATTTTATCCTTTTACCATTTTCGTCAAAAATTGGTAATATTCTACCATCTGGTTGTGGAATTGTATCCCTTTGCGTTAATGGATTTCTTAATCTATATTTTAACCTTTCTAATTCTAGTTCATCTAGTTCTTTATTAGTTTCTTCTATAAGTGGCTCTAGCATACCATATCCATTAAGAAAGCTCACACGTTTTTGAATAATTTTTATTAAGGCATCCTTTAATGCTTCTTCTTTGATATTTTTTAATTTTTGAACATATGGTATTATTGTTGATTCAACAGCCTTTGGATTACCTCTTAATAAATTTCTTAATGTACCAACCATATTTTTATAGGCATCAATATTTAAATGTAGTTCACTATTTTTATCTTTTTCTTCAAGTAGTCTAGCCTCTCTGATGGCTTTATTGAATTCATTTCTATTACTTTTATAACTTCTTAATATATCTCTATAACCTCTATATTGTATTATATCACTAAACAAGTCACATATATTACTTCTATATTGTATATCACTACTATATTCCTCTAAATATTGCTTTAATATTTCTTCTCTACTTAATTCACTAACACATGATTCAATTGCTTTATCTAATATTCTTTTTATCATCATTATATATCTTTTAGTTTCTTTTGGGTCTTTGTATTCATCTTTAATTTCAGTTATTATATCATTAAAATCTACGCCCTTTATAACTACGTCTTGTGTCACATCAAGCTTTCCTGTATTAGATTGATTTGCATCAACAAATTCTTGATTTTTTTTAGGATTTTGTTCCATACTAATCTCCTTTACTACTTAACATAATACAATATTATAACACAGTTTTTAATTTATGTAAACACCTTTAGTGAAATAAGGTGTAAAATGTAAATTTTAGTTTAAATAGTACCTGGATTTTTTGAGGTGTGAAGTGGGCTGTGGGAAGTATGTGCTATAAACTGACTTTGCAAAATACCTTTCTTATAATCGGCTACTAAATCAGAATAATATGAAAATTACATCGATTTACTGAAAAATAAAATATTTTTCAGTAAAATTTTAAAAGCTAAAATAATTAATTTTTGACAAATGATTTTTCATTTTCAAAAATTAATATTTTAGCTTAATTTATATAATAAAATTTATTTTTCATGCGGGTCGGTCAAGACCGACCCCTACATTAAATTATAAATAATTTACAATATCTTCAAATGTATCATATCCCGCTTCACTATTTATATGTTTTGCTCCTGGCATTAGAATTTGTTCTGTAGCAATAGTATCTGCAAATTCTTTTTCTGCTTCATATTTAACATATGGGTCATTATCTGAATAGAAACAAATTATTTCATTTGCATATTCTTTTACATCTTTCAAATTATCAATATACATAGATTCTTCTTATATTTTTTTCTTTTTTTTGAATTATTGTTATTGTAAATAATATTGAAGAAATTATAGGTAAAGTATCAAACATAGTTTTATATGTAATAACTCCACATATAATTGATATTATGAAATAAAAACCTAAAATTACTTTTGGAATTTCTTTATTTTTTCTTTCAAAAAAGCTGTTTATTATTACCTGTATAGCTGCAAAAAAACAAATTATAGAACCAGTGTAACTACCTAACATCATAAGATTTATTGCTGTAAGTAAATTTATTAATAAAAGTACAAACACTATGTTTTTCTTCTTTTTTAATTGCATACTTATAACATTTAATATTATTAATAAAATACCTATAATCTGTGCTACTATAAACATTTATTCCTCCTAAAAAGATTGACTAAACATGGTCAGTATGTTTAGTCTGTTTCAATATAATTATCTATTTCTGATAAAGGTATTGGCAGAATTTCTATTTCTTTTTCCCCGATAACAACTTTGATTATAGCATTTTTTCCTTCAATACGCATATAACAGTTGCCATGTTTCCGTACTTCATTCCAAATTGGATTCATAGATTCTTTTAATTGGACTTCAACATATTCTTTGCAAGCCAATTCACGTATTTTAATTGTAGTTTCTTTTTGTCTAAATTTATCGGATATAGAAAAAAATATTATTGTAGCCATTAAAAAAATCATCATCAAAGCACTTTTACTTATAATCACTGCAATAATTGCAGCTATTACTGATATAACTGTAAGAACATTAAAAATATATCTTGCAATCTTCATTATAAAATTCTTCCTTTGCAAAAATATTTGCAATACAAATTAGCTTTTTGCTAACTTGTATTACATGTAAATTTATGTAAAAATTAGCAAACTGACCTAGCTAATTAAATTATATTTAAAATTTATAATATTTTAACATAAAAACTTTCTTTATTCAATATTTTATTTATGTTATTCATTATAGCATTAACTATTTTAAAATTGCTCCCCCATCAATAATAATATTTTGTCCATTTATATAACCTGCTCTATCTGAAAGTAAAAACAATACTGTGTTTGCAATATCTGCAGTTTCGCCTAATCTTTTTAATGGATTATTCTCTTCCTGTCTTTTTCTTTCTTCTTCACTCCATCCTTTTAATGCCAATGGAGTTTTTGTTAGTCCAGGACTTATAGCATTTACTCTTATTCCATATTTAGAAAATTCTAATGCACATGTTTCTGTAAAATTTATAATTCCAGCTTCTGCAGCACAATAAGCACTTGCTTCAATACATGATTTAACTCCTAGTCTAGATGCAATGTTTACTATGCTTGGTGTTTTGCTGTTTTTCAACAATGGAATTGCATACTTTGTACAAATAAATTTACCTATTAAATTTACATTTACAACTTTTTTAAAATCATCCACCTCAAAATGTTCTATAAAACCATCAATGTTAGTTCCTGCATTATTTACTAAATAATCTAAAGAATCAATTTGTTCGAACATTTTTATTACTTCATTTTCGTTAGATATATCTGCTTTTATGAATTTTATATTTTCTATGTAATCAATAAATTCATTTTTTGTTTCTTCGAAAAGCTCTTCGTTATGACCATAATTAATAATTACTTTGCATCCTTTTTCTAATAATTGTTTTGCAATTTCCCTTCCAATCCCAGAAGTACCACCTGTTACTAACACGATTTTATCTTTAAAATAACTTTCCATTTTATATCTCCTATATTAAAAATCAACTGTATATGCTTTTCCCTTCATTATTTCCTTAAATCCCATACTTTTATAGGCTCTTTCTGTGTAATATCCTTCTTCTGTTTGAATACACACCGTCTTTATTCCTAGATTATTTAAGTTTTTAATTACCTCTGACATTGTTTGTTTACATACACCTTGTTTCTGATATTTTTTCTTTGTAGTTACATTATATATAATTGCTTTATCTTCTTTACAAACTGCTGTTGCTGTTGAAATTGCTTCATCATTATGAATTCCAAGATAATGAATTATTTTATAATCACTATCATATTCAAAAGTCCTTCTTAATGCAATTCTATATCCATCTGACAATTCTCCATATGGATCTTCTGGATTATCTCCTGAAAATCCTTCCATTACAGTTTGTATAAATTGCTCTTGTAAGTTTTTATTTACTTCACTTACTGTAAAATCTATATTGCTTTTATATCTATCAAATTGTTCAACATTTTCTACTATCATCCATACATCTGTATATGATTTTTTTAAATTACATTCCTCTATTTGCTTTTCTATATTCTCATTTAGTATATTTGATGTTATATAAATTAAAGGAGTTCGATTCAATTCCTTCATATCATTTATTATATTTTTAATCTCATCCCTAATATTGATTTCACTATTTTTTATATATGCAAAATTCCAATACTCATCATCAATTATTTCACTATAAACAATATCATAATTGTTTTTTTTCTTTTTGTTTAAGACATACAATTGTCCATTTATATGAATATTAATTAGGTCTTCCATTTATATTTACCTCTTTTCTAAAAAACAAATTTATAACAACTCACATTTGCAATTAGTTGCATCTAACCTTACTTTAGAACCTATTGGAATCACTATATTTTCACAATCATGTCCAAAATCATCGCATTTAAGTATTGGAAACTCATAATCTTTTAAATGTCTCATAAATATATCTTCAATTTTAGTTTGCTCTGTATCTCCATGATAATGACCTATCCATAAACCTTTAATTTTGTCAAACACACCATGATACTTTAATACTCCTAAGTATTTATCAGCTAAATCAAAATCTGTTGATGTAGAATATACTTCTAAAAATAAAATTTTATCTGTTAATTCTGGGAAATATTCAGTATTAAGTAATGTAACCATGCTAGGTACATTCCCTCCAACAATCACACCTTCAGCCACACCTTTTCGCAAACATTGATATGGATTGTTTTTCTCATATTCTCCTAAACTTCCTTCCATAAGTGTTTTCTTAAATTGACTAAGTTGAAAATCTTTCTTATCCTTTCTTCCTAAGTCAATCATTTCTCCATGATGATAAGTAACTAGTCCAGTTTTTGTATAAATTGCATCTAAATAAATTGTAGCATCACTGTATCCACAAATTATTTTAGGATTATTTTTTATATTATCATAATCGATTAATCCTAAACAATTAAAACTATTATCTCCCCCTACCGCAGATATTATAGCTTTAACTTCTTTATCAGCAAACATAGCATTTATATCTTCTGCTTTTTCTTCAGGAGTCGCTGAATACCCATATGTATTTTTATATATATTTTTTGATAATTTTATTTTAAATCCCATATTTTCAAATATATTTATACTATTTTTTAAATATGTTTTATATTCAGCTGTAATTGGTTCTGAAGGTGCTATAACTCCTATTGTATCTCCCACCTTTAATTTCTCTGGAACCATAAATTTCACTCCTTTTTAATGTGACGGTCTGTTATTATTTTGTTTTAAATCAAATATTCTTTTACTATTTTCCTCATAATATATGCAAAGACTATGTACATTAATGTAAATATTACTATCAAATATGCTATGATATTCAAATTAAATCCTATATTTGAAACAAATATTAAAATTAAATATCCTAAACTTCTTGATATATTTATCATAATTTCAAACCAAAATATATATGTGGGCTCATCTTTTATATCTATATTTTGTTTACACATACATTCATAATATATTATGGAATTTGATGTTTCAAAAATCGGATTAATTATTCCGTTTACTATATTATATAAAAGAACTAAAAAGAATGCCATACTTATAGTTATTGAACCAATATGCAATAAATTTTCTGTATCAAAATATATCATTCCAACTGTAAGAATTACGATTATTATGCTTTGTATAATCGCCATTGGTATAAAAGCTTTTGTTAAATGTTCTTTTTTTACAAATTTATTAGTTAAGTATATTGCTAAAATAGATATAATTGTTATAAAACTACTAATACTCCCTAATGATAATTCGGTTGATACTACTATAAAAGTAAGCATTGTAATAAGTGTTGACAAAACACTAAATGAACTTAAGCCTCTAAACACTGTTCTTAAGCTTAATAATTTCACTAATTTCTGATTATCATTATTTTTAACATTTCTAAAAAATTTTTTCAAATTTATTTTTTCATGTTTTAAATCAAATCCTTTTATAAATAATGAAAAAATAAAACTTATAAATATCAGTAATATTAATATAACAAATGCTAATTCATATGAATTTTTACTTATACAATATCCTAATAATATAGGTATAATGATATTTACTGTATATTTTAAAATTTGGTCTTTAGTAATATAATTTTGAAAATCTTTTTCATGATTAATTCTTTTTATTATTATTTGTTCAGGGTAATAATAAAAGGCATTTCCTATACTTGAAAATAAAGCAAATGGTACTATGTAATTTGCAATTTGTTCACCAGCCAATAATAATATAACACATTGCATTAAATTTAAAATTATCCCTATTCTAAACATTCTTATTAAATTTGTTTTTTGTAATCTATTCACCAATAAAATGCATATCAAATAAGCAATAAAGAATGTTATATAGTATGATGAAACATTTACTATATTTCCTTGAGTTATTTTTAAAAAGTAAATACCCAAAAATATATCTTTAAATACTGTTATAATTTTTCCTGATAAATCAGCAATTAAAAAATTCTTCCATGTATAATTTGCACTTTTCTCCATTTGTTTCTCCCTTGTGTATATTAGTAACTTTTTATAATTTCTAAAATTTCAGGAATTTTTTCTACATTACTTTTTCTTCCCATATGTCCTATTCCTTCTATATATACAGGATTTGCTTTAATTGTTCTAGCATAATCTTCTAATATATTAAAAGGTACTATATGGTCATCATTACTATATATTGCATATCTTTTATTTACTGAATTTTTAAAATAATCCAATTCTACGTCATTAACTAAAAATTCTTTTAATGCTCTTGTTAAGTCGTCTTTGCCTTCGCATATGAATGACTTGGAAAATCCTGCTAAACCAATATACATGTTTATATTTATAGTATTTTCATGCATATATTTTATGAAAAATTCATTACCTATTGAATGTGCTATAACTACAGAATTTTCATTAATCTCATCTTTATATTCATTAAAAATATTTTTCCAGTTTATATATTTTACTCCCTCTTTTACTGGAAATTCTGGAAGGATAACTTTATACTCTCTTTTATTCAATTCTGTTTCCAACCATTTATATACTGGTGGAATACCATTGTATCCATGTATAAGAATTACATTTTTCATATGTTATTCTATTTTCTTCCTTTCTCCCAAATATTTCTTACCACTTTTAAAGATAATGTTGACAAAGTAAAACCTATTACTGGTACCAATGAGCTAAACCAAATGCTACTAGATGTTTTTATCATATTTGAATATACAATAACAACTATATATGTTAGTATACAAATACAAATTCTTCTTGACCAACTTGTTTCCCACGCTTTGTCTAATTCAACTCTTTTATTTCTTTCTTTTATTTTTAATATTTCTTTTTCTAATTCTTTGTTATCCATATAAATACCTCTTTTATTTCTTATACTTATCATTGTATTGATTTTCTTTTTCAATATTATACATTGTTTTCGCATATATTGGTATAGAAATTGTAACTATTAAAAGTAATATTTTAAAATATACAATATTATTTAAAAGTCCTGCTATTATCATTAAAGAAAATCCTACTACTCTTCCAATCTCCATAAATCCTTCAACAAATGTATGATATTCTACAATCCATTTTTCTATTTTATATTCTTTAACTATATCATCTTCTTTAATTTTAAACATAACTTCCAAAATATAAATTGTTATACTATAAGTAAAATTATAAATTATTAAACTAGTTTTACTAATATTAAATATTAGTCCTAAAACACCTAATACTACTAATATCGAAGCAAAACTTAAAAATCCTTTTGCATGTTTTTTTGAATATTTTTTATTAAATATATAAAGTGATATCATTGAAAATATAGAAAAAATAGTCGTTAAAATTCCTAAATTCATAGATGTTTTAAATGTCATTATTGTTATAATAACAACTAAAACCCTTATTGCATCCATCATCATTCCATATAGAAAAGCTAACTTATTTATTCTATTTAATTTTACTTTTTGTTCACTTGATAAACTTTTAATATAATTTTTTAAACTATATTTTTCTTCACAGCATTTAGTATTGAATTTATTTTTATCTACATTAAAAGATATAATTATTTGAATTATAGTTAATATAAAAATGTATATTGCAATTTTTGTAAAAGACGTAAGTTCTATTGATGTTCCTAATATTATAGGGAATACTATATTTATTAGTTTTCCTATAATTCTTTTAGTAGTCATATATTTTTTTCGTCTTGTTTCATCAACTATCTCCGTATTCATAACATCATGCGCTGCCCAATATAGAGCTCCAGCTACTCCATAAAATACAGCAACAAGTATAAAATAATCGCTTATCTTTTCCTTGAATAAAACTATTAATAATATATATATTGACATTACTATTATTCCAAGTCTGTATGTAGTAACTCTATTCTTTGGATTCCTTTTTAATATATTACCTTGCAATATATTACCTATTCCAAATAGCGAATAAACAATTATGTAATATATTGATACTTGTATTATATTTTCATTTGAAACTTGTAAAAAATAAGCTACTAAAAATGTTTCTCCAAATAAATTTACTATAGTGTTAATTAAATCACATGTCATTAGCGCTCTTGCACTTTTATCTAATTTATTCATATTTTTTGTTATCCCTTCTAAATTACTGTTCCTTATCAATTTCAAAATATGTATCCTTATTTCTATCTATAATGCTGTGTGCAATTTTCATTTCTTCTGGAGTATTAATATAAACTATCTTAAATTTCCCAGATGTAGTTTTATTTATATAATCATGTTTAACTTCTAAAATATGTACTAACCCCCAATATAACCATTTGCCATTAATATTTTCTACTAAAAAATTACGAACTGGTGGCATATGATAATTTCTAACATTAGGTTTATTTTTAAATTCAAATATAATATCTTTAAACTGTTCTACATTATATGGTGTTTTTTTGTGTTGTTTCCAATCCAGTTCTTTTGGAAATCCTTGTTCCTTTGTTATTTGTAAAGTATCATTCATTTCTATATATGAACCCATTTAAATTCTCCTTAATTAATATATTTATTTTAAAAATTTTTCTATAATCTCAATTTTACAATTTGTTGCATCAAAATTAACTTTAGAACCTATTGGAATAAGTACATTTTCGCAATTATGTCCAAAATCATTACATTTTATAATTGGAAAATTATATTCACTTAAATTATTTAATACAACATCTTCAAATTTAATAACATTATTATCCTTTTCATAGTACCCTAGCCATAATCCTTTTATCTTATCAAAAACACCATGTTGTTTTAATAAATTTATTTTGCTATCAATTTCATCTATAGGAGTTTCTGATGCAAATTCTTCTAAAAATAATATACAATTACTCAAATCAGGACAGTATGGTGTTTTTAATAATTTTGTAAAAGTCCATAAGTTACCTCCAACTAATACACCTTCTGCTTTTCCTTCTTTCAAGCATTTCCATTGCGTAAAATGTTCTATATCTCCTGTTTTGCCTTCAAGCAATCTTAATTTCAAATCAGCAATTTCCTTTTCATATATTTCTCTACCAATTCCCCAAATAATATCATTTTGATGATATGTTACTAATCCAGTTTTTGCATAAATTGCATTTAATAATGCTGTTGAATCACTAATGCCCATTATTATTTTAGGGTTCTCTTTTATTAAATCATAATTTAAATAAGGAAGAATTGCATTTGAATTTTGTCCACCTTGTGAACAAATAATTGCTTTTACTTCATTATTTGAAAACATTTCATGTATATCTTCAACTTTTTCATCTATTGTAGCAGAATATCTAAGTGTATTTGAATAAATATTTTTACTTAATACAACATTAAACCCCATATCTTTAAAAACTTGTATTCCTTGTTTTAATTGTGGTATCAAGTCTTCTGTTACTGGTGATGAAGGAGAAACTATTCCTATTGTATCTCCTTTATTTAATCTACTTGCTAACATATTCTCATCCTTTCCAAAATTTATATAAATTATATCACATATTATGATAAAAAAGTACATATATTTGTTATAATATGTGTCGTTCTTTCCCATATACAACAAAAGAAGCGACATAACCTGTCGCCTCTTTGTGCTTCATCCAAGAATACAATTGAATATTATGGTCGCAATTGCTGTGACCAAAACAATTTTTTTGCTTTCACATTCCTTTAATAACTCAATCGCTATCATTAAAATCATCGAAAACGAAAATCCAATGAGAAGCGGCTCAGCCATAAGGACTTGTGAAAACTTTCCTGCCGTTAGAATAATTGTATAAGCAAATATCGGTTCTATTACCCCTGAAAAGAAACCATACAAAAAAGCCTGCATTCTTCCTTTATCAGAAACCATTGGCATAGAAACCACTAAACCATCCGGTATATTCTGTAAAGAAATACTTAAGACAATTAGGATCGTTGATGGCAAGATTTTATTGTCGGCTAATGAAATCCCAACAACTATTCCTTCAGGAATATTATGAATCAGCATTGCCCAAAAGACCTTACTTTTCACACTTAAGTTTTTCTTTTTAGAAATCAAACTCAGGAGTATTGAAAACAAAAATCCTATAGCTATGCCTATATAGACTGTAGGCTCCCGCCTAAACTCTATAGACTCCAATAATAAATTAAATACAATTGAGCAGAGTATTCCTGTGGCAACAGCCACCAAGGTATTCTCCTGCTTTTGTAATTTATTATATAAACTACGGTTTGTTCCCAAAAAAGCTCCTAACGAAGTACCTACCAGTGGAATAATGCTTATGAAATACTTTAACATTTCTGTTGCCTCCAATTATGAAATTTTTACTATAAAATTATATCATAGCATTTTACTCTTTGCAAACATTTTTGATTAACATAAAATTTCATCTTTCGATTTTAATATTCTTTCAAATCATATTTAACTAATTTATCACCATCATAACAAAATTTTGCTGTAAAAAATTTGTTAGTTTTTTGTATTTTTTCTAAAAAGATTTTATCTCCTTCCCATATTTTCAAGTCAAAAATCTTATTTTTTTCAACCCACTGTAATTCGCCTTCATTGCATTCTATTACTTCTCCTGAAAAATCATCTGACGTAAATACATACATATACTCTGTTTCATAATTCGTAGATTCATATGTTATTATACATCTTAGATTAAATGAATTAAGAGTTAATCCTGTTTCTTCTTTCACTTCTCTTAGAAGGCATTCTTCTGGACTTTCACCTTCTTCAAACTTTCCACCTATCCCAATCCATTTATCTTTATTTATATCATTTTCTTTTTTGGTTCTATGCAACATTAAATATTTATTATCTTTTTTTATATAACATAGAGTTGTATTTATCATAAATTTCTCCTTTTGTTTTCTAATCTTTGTAGAAATCCACATGTTTTACAAAGTTTACAAGTTATTACGCTATTTTCAAAATTCTTTTTTATAGTTATAGTTTTAGGCTTTTGTAATATATCTTCTAAACTTTCTTCTAAAATATTTCCAAGTGGTATATCTCCATTATTATCTAAACAACATGGCACAACTGTACCATCTACTAGTATTGCAATTTGTTCTTTTAATGCTAAACATCTTCCTTTTTCTATTATGTTTTCTTTATTAATATCTGGCCATGTAAATTCTATATCTTGATTTATAAATAAATTATTACTTATTTTTAGAAAATCACTTGTTATAAGTTTTTCTTTTAAGTGAGCTATATTATAATAATTTTCTATTTCATCTATTATTTTTTCATTAATATCATTTTCTTGTATTGATTTTAAATTCCATAATCTATATGAAATAATTTGTTCCTTTAATTGTTCTACACTTTCAAAAACATCTTGTAAATATTCTTTATTTATATTTTCATTTTGTGTAATACTATGAAGTGAAATATTTATTTGTCTTATAGCTTTAGAATCTTTTATTATTTTAATTTTTTCCTTTAATAATGTTCCGTTAGTTGTTATATTTGCTTTTAAATTATATTTTTCTAGCACTTTAAGTAATTCTTCTAAATTATTATGTAGAAGTGGCTCTCCTTTTACATGTAAACATACTAAATTTGTATGTTTATGTACTTTTTCAATAATTTTTTCAAAGTTGTCTATACTCATAAACTTCTTAGTTCTTTTAGTCTCAGGACAAAAATTGCATTTAAGATTACATATATTTGTAATTTCAATATATATTTTTTTAAACATTTTATTTTCCTTCTATACCTTTACTCTCACTTGCTTTACTTCCATCTTCTAATCCTTGATTAGAATTTGCTTCTGCTATTCTACATGCCCCACTTAATTGATAATATACTTGAACTATAATATGACCATTTTCCTTAATTAACCTAGCTAATTCCAAAGCTCTAGCTATAATTCTACGTTCATCCTCGTTTTTAGGTTCAAATCCTTCTAATTGTTCTATTATACTTAATCCAATAGCTCTTTGTTCATTAATGCTAGTTTCGATTTTTTCAAATTTCGATGTCAGTTGTTCCAATAAATGAGCATCACATACGCCTTTGGGAAGTTTTTTAGGAACTTCTATATTCTTTTTTTTACCAATACTTTGCATATGTTTTATCATAAGTTCTACTTTTGTACCTTTTGGTTTACCATAAATAATGTTAGGTAATTTTTGTACTCTAGACACTAGTTTTTTTATATATGGGTCATTATGTCTTCCCCAGTCTATAACATCTGTTCCAATTATTATCATGATTTTATCTCTAAGTTCAGGTTCTTTTTTAATTAAACGTTCAACTTCTGTTATTGTATCTGTACGAGAATTATCATATGTAGCATCAATAAATAATATATCATAAGTATTAAATGATTCTGGTGATTTTTTTCAAAATCCTCTAAAGATAATGTACGAACAATACATTCAATTTCGGATTTTATTTCTTTCTCTAATTTATCAGCCATATCATCTACTATACCAACTTCCAAAAGCTTTTTTTGTCTTTTTAATCCAGTATCTAAACTATTAATAAATTGTTTTCTTGTTTCATTACCCATATATAAATTCTCCCTTAAAAAATTCTTAATATTTTTCCACATAATATAATAACATAATTTTCCACGTAATGCAATTATATTGTTACTGATTTGCATTTACATAATGTTTGTGATATAATTTTATAGTTCAATTTACGCTTTGAACTTTTGTGGTATCTGTACCGCATAACACATCACATTTTTTAAGGAGGTCTTTTTATGACTAAAGGCGTATTAATCTCTGGCTGTAACGGCTACATGGGCAAAATTGTTACTCGGCTGATTCGCGAAAGCGATGACTTTCATGTCAAGTATGGACTTGATAAGCCAGATACTACCAGAATGTATAAGGGTTTCCCTATTTTCAATAATATGGGTTATCTCTCTGACGGTGAAACACCCCCTGATATCATTATCGACTTCTCTGCACCTGAAGCCACAATGAATCTTCTTGACTATGCAAAATCAGTTAAAATTCCAATGGTTATTGCAACAACCGGTTTTACCAAGGAACAGGAAGAAGAGATTAATGCGGCATCCAAATTGATTCCGATTTTTAAATCGGCAAATATGGAGGCCAACATCACTCTTATTAAAAAGGTTCTTCAGCTTATCACTCCCTATCTTTCTGACTATGATATTGAAGTTCTCGAAACTCATCATAACAGGAAGAAAGATGCGCCAAGTGGAACAGCGCTTCTTCTTGCAAACGCCATTAAGGATGCTCTTGCGCACACGGATGATAAAGAAATTATCTACGGCCGAACCGGCAAAAGAAAAGAAAATGAAATCGGTATTGCTTCAATGAGAGGCGGTAATGTTACAGGTGAACATTCTGTGTTCTTCTTTGGAAACAGTGACACCATCGAAATCAAACACACCGCTCATTCGCGTGAAGGTTTTGCAGTCGGCGCGCTTAAGGCAGCAAGATTCCTGCTCAATCAGACCTCACCTGGTCTTTACAGCATGGATGATATGCTTCAGCTGTAAAAGCTGTGATGTAAAAAGAAAGTCGGTAGCTTCTTATGAGGCTACTGACTTTTCTTTTATATATTTAAATATTATTTTATTTTTTAAATTTTTTTATTCTAAAAATAAATACTTGTCTAATAAATCACAAACTTCCTCTACTATATTTGCACATTTTTCAGAATGCATTACATATGTTTTATCATTTTCCTCTGTTAATAAATCTGCGCAACTTATACTTTTATGTATTTTACCAAAATCAAGCATAAATTTTCTTATAATTTCTCTTGTTTTTGTTTTACTTTCTATATCTTCTTTTTCTTCTTCTCCATACTTTAAACTTAAAAGCATAACTGCGGCATTTATTGTACCACAAGTTTTACCTAATCTAGCTATTCCACCACCAAAACCAGAAGCAATTTTTAATGCCATTTTCCTATCTATATTCACTAAATCACTATATGCAATTAAAATCGATTGTGCACAATTATATTTTTCATTAAAAAGTTTTAATGCGATTTCTTTTCTATTTATTTCCATATTTACTCCATTTACTATTATAATTACTTAAATTTTAACCTCAGTTTCTACTACTTCTTCCTCATTTTCTTTTTCATCAAACACAAATTTTATAGTACTATCATACAACTGTTGATTGTTTAATCTTCTTCCTTTAATCTCTTGATTATCTATAAAAAGAATTTCAACCATATCCCAAATTGCTACCCACCAAACAACACTTAGGAAGTTTGAAAATATTGTACCAAGATGTTCAGTTAATACATTTATAATAAGTAAAATCACACCTACAATTGTAAAAATCAGTGCTCGTCTATTATTAACTGATAAATCATATTCATTATCATCAATTTCCATTCCGTAGTTATTTTTTATATTTTTCTTTATTTTCGTTTGAAGTTCTTCATCAATTTCCGGACAGTGAATTTCTAATATAATATCTGTATTTATTGGTATCATATATGCAATTTCTTCAATATAATCACATACACTATCTGAAAGCTCCATTTGTTTATAGTCATGTTTCATGTATAAATCTGATATTTTTTCAAGCCTTACAGGAATTACAGCTTTTCCTTTTTTTATATAATTTTTTTCAACATAATTTAATTCACTAAATTTTATTTTTCTATTTTTTCTCTTTCTTTTTCGTTTTGTTGGCATGTTTAAATCCCCTTAATTCTTTATTTTGAGCTTATATATTCTTCATATCCATATTCTGCTGAAGTACCTTCTAACTCTTTTATAGACACTCCTATTTTGTATTTTTCTTTATCTATATTTATAATTTTTGCATTAACTATTTGTCCTAATTCGAGTTCATCTTCTGGTTTTACAACTCTTCTTAAACTTGTTATTTCTGAATTATGAACTAATGCTTCTAGTCCTTCTTCTATTTCTAAAAATGCTCCAAATGGTGCATACTTTACAACCTTACAAGTTACAATATCATTTGTTTTATATTTATCTATTAAAGAAAGCCAAGGATTTTCACCTTTCATAGGATATTCTAGACTTATTTTTCCTTCCTCTTTATTAAATGATTTTACTTTTACTTCTATTTCAGAATTTATTTCAAACTTTTCATCAAGTTTTTCATTTTTATTCCATACTAATT
The DNA here is from genome assembly GCA_015056485.1 of Clostridiales bacterium. GTDB lineage: Bacteria > Bacillota > Clostridia > TANB77 > CAG-508 > CAG-452. Next base: position 19,733 of record SVGD01000009.1, on the reverse strand, counting down.
CTGATATATGTGCTAAACCTTTTACAGGACCTAAATCAACAAATATACCATAATCTGTAATTTTAGAAATATTTCCTGTATATGTTTTTCCTACTTCAATATTATTCCAAAATTCTTCAATAGTTTTAATTCTTTCTTGTTTTTGTTTTTCTCTTTCTTCTATTCTTTTTATTCTTAGAGCTTCTTCTTTTTTCTTATCTTCTCTTCTTTTATATTTTTTATATGATAAAAGAACATTTCCATATCCATCATTCCATTTTAAAACATCTGCTGTAATTGTATCTCCTGGTTTAAACTCATCCTTGGGATTTTTATTTTCATCATCTGAATATTCATATTTTGGAATTATTCCATCTGCTTTATATTGAAAGTCAACAAATATTTCTCCTTTACTAGATACTTGTATAACAGTTCCTGTAACTGTTTTTTCATTCTTTTTTACATTTAAAGATTCATTATATAATTCTTCAAAATCCATTTTATAACCTCCTAATTAATTTTAATCTCTTTATTTTCTTTAATAAACCCTACAATAGAATTAACAAAAGCTATACTTATTAAAACTACTCCAAAAATTGAACTAATATAAATATTATAAATTATCATAAGTCCATTTACAATTATTCCTAATAATTTATATGTTTTTGTATTCTTTTGCCAAAGAGCATATGTATATAATAGTGTTGCAATTATATTAAATAAAGAAAAATAATTATTAAATGTAAAAATTGAAGCAAATAATATTAATATAAAAATCAATACTAAATTAAATACACTCTTTTTGCTTTTTGTAAACAACAGATTCCTAATTATTGCAACAAAGCACATTGCCATTCCAGTATATGCATTCAATAATAAATACGATATACTACTAATAATAGTTGCAATAATTCCAAATATTAAGATTTTATTACTATCTTTTAGATGAAATGTCCAACTATAAATCAGATAATATATGATTACTAAAAGTTGTGACACTATATACATTGGTGTTAAGTCCATATGATTTTACTCCTTATTTAATACTATTCTTTATAATTTCAAAATTTTTAATTTTAGCATATATATCATACCAACTATGACATCTAATAATATTATCCTTATGTAGTTTTTCATTATATGGATGATTATAACATATTACCGGTATTTTATTTGATATTAATAATATATTTTCTGGTTTATCTTCTATCATGATATCTATTTTCAAATTTTCACAAACGTTAACTTTATCTTCACTAAATATTACTTCATCGTATAAAACATTATTTAATTTAAGCCATTCCTTAACAATATTTTGCATTTTTTCTTTATTTTCATTTTCATATGTTGTCAAATATCGCGCAGTTATTATGTATATTTCATTATTATCTTTAAGTTTATTGATTACATTTGCAGCAAAAGGTCTAATTGAGATATTTTTAGAATAATCAAAAAGATTATCTTTCCAAAATTGATTATACTGTTCCTCCGTTACCTCGAATATTTCTTTACTATCATATACATCATTATGTAGACAATATTTAATATTATTATTACTAAAATATTTAGTTCCATAGTCTATTATAAATCCATGTTCATCAGTTAAACATCCATCTAAATCTATTCCTATTCTCATAATAATCCCCAACCTCTTGTTTAGTTTCTAATCTTAAATATACTTTTAGTATTCTGTATACTTTAATCCTTTAAATATTTCTATATTAATTGAGTTTATTTTAAAACTTTTTCTGTAGCTTTTTTATTATGTTTGTAAATTCTATTCCATCTACAGTATATATTTTCGAATCATGACTAGTATTTCTTATATATTCCATTTTTAATAGTTTTTTACATATCTTTTCTCCATGTATTGTACTAGCCTCTGCCATAACTTCTTTAATTAATATTTTTCTTTTTGCAAGCATATCAAACAAATCTATACAACCTTTTAATAAAGCAGTAATTACTTTATAATTGTTTCTATAATTTATATCTATTGAAATCGAAGATAAATATATATAATATGATTTACTATCTTGATATTCTACTATTTGATTGTATTTTATTTCTGCTTCATTCATTTTATTTTCATATATTTGTTTGTATACTTCATATTTTAATGGAAGCATACTTACACTTGCAATTACTTTATTTTCAGAATTTCTTACACCCACACAAGTTAAATCGTTCTTCTCATACCATTTTTCACACTCTTCTGCTGGTGCTATATTATCATTTTCAAAATATTTATGTTCTATATTTTCAATTACTTTAAAATCTTCAAAATTAAATTTGTAATCTATTTTTAGTCCCTCTAAAGAAATATTGTTATTAATAATTTTTTCCCTTTTATTTCCTTTATATGACCCCCATTCAATTTTACCAACAAAAAAATATCCTGCTTTTTCATAATAACTATTTAAAAATTCATTATTTTCAGCACAATCAAGTCTTAATTTTTCTTTATTATTCTTTCGCGCTAATTCATCTACTGCATTTAATATCTCTATTCCAACTCTTTTTTCTTGTACATCTGTTACCAAATTATGTAGATAATATGCTGAATGTTCCTCATTATCTTCCCATTTATTATCTTTTTCGTGAAGGACAATTGCTCCAACAATTTTGTTTTTAGCACTATTTATCATTACAAATAAATTATTTTCTAATATTTGTTGTTTTAAATAATTTTTGTTAAATGTTTCAATATAATTAGTTACATTCCATTGTTTTATACCTACATTATCCATCCATTCTATTCTTTTTTCAAATAAATTATATATAGAATCTAGCATCGTTTCATTGGCATGTATAAATTTATATTTCATAGAACTACTATCCTTTCTTAAAAAAATGAGTTTGATAATACATTAATTAATTTTAATTTTACTTACCACAGTAGTATAACACAACATATATTTTTTGACTAGTTATATTGAGTACTTTACAAATAGAAATATTCATAATATAATAACTCTGTAATTTTATTATGTTGACAATGTTCGCATCAAGTACTTTAGAAAGGAGAATTTAAATACGAAACACTACCTATTTACTAAATAGCAGCCGAAAACACTACTAAGTTATTACTACAAAAGGAAAATACACATGAAAACTGAAAAAAATATATTAATCGCATTTTTATTAAACATGGCATTTTCACTCTTTGAACTAATAGGAGGAATATTCACAAATAGTGTTGCAATAATCTCAGATGCTTTGCACGATTTTGGAGATTCTATTAGTATAGGTTTATCTTATTTTTTAGAAAAGAAAAGTAAGAAAAAACCGGACAATAATTATACTTATGGATATAGACGCTATTCAATATTAGGCGCATTTATAACAAATACAATTTTAGTAATAGGTTCCGTTTTAGTAATAATTAATGCTGTAAAAAGAATTATTAATCCAGTAGAAATAAATTATGATGGAATGATAATTTTTGCAATCTTTGGTGTAATTGTAAACTTTTTAGCAGCATATTTTACAAAAGAAGGAAACTCACTTAATCAAAAAGCAGTCAATTTACACATGTTAGAAGATGTATTGGGATGGGTTGTTGTTCTAGTAGGATCAATTCTTATTAAATTTTTAAAAATAAATGTAATTGATTCAATAATGTCTATTGGTGTGGCAATCTTTATATTAACACATGCAATAAAATCTTTTAAATCAATACTTGATTTGTTTTTAGTAAAAACACCAAACGGAATTAACATTGAAGAGCTGAAAGAACATTTACAAGAAATTGAAAATGTGAAAGATGTTCATCATATACACGTTTGGAGTATGGACGGATTTAACAATTATGCAACAATGCACATTGTTACAGATTCGGAAGATACTAAACATCTAAAAAATGAAATCAAAGAAGAATTAAAAGAATACGGCATAAACCACATAACAATAGAATTTGAAGAAATCGGATATGTGTGCAATGAAATAGAATGCACAATTGAAGAACATAATCATCATGGACATCACCACCATCATCACTAAGTATACTCTCTTTCTAATGTTTCGTTTTTTAAGTCTCATGTGAATCTAGCAAAAAAGCCTAACCATGCAACTGCATGATTGGGCTTTTTTGCTTTTTTCATCTTTTTAAATTCTTCTACACATCACCGTAACACATTCCACATGAGTTGTATCTTGTCCGTTGCAGTGTTAAAGCTTGTTGTCTGTTGTCTTGTTAATATATCTACCGACCGCAGTAGTATTAAAAATTGTAATTTGTTATTTACAGGCATTACTTATTACTTCATACTATTATAAAAAACATCATATATAGAATACTCTATTTCTTTATCATAAAAAACAATAACAGTTCTTGAATTTAGAGTTTCTTCAGGTTTTATATCTCCAACCATAAAAGCATCTAAAAATAATTTGTTTATTGTTCCTAATAAATTGTGAATATCTTTTATTAGTTTTATCCCTGAATCAATATAATCAAAGTAAATATCACTATTAATAAAATTTATAAAAGGACTTTTTTTGCCATAACCTTTAGGAGATTTATTAGGAAATAATAAATCAAATGGATTAATCCCTTTATTATCAATAGCTAATTTAACGACTTCTTGCGCTTGTTCACATTTATACATATCTATTAAAGTAGAATTAGCATGAATTTCGCCAACATCATTTATGCTAATAGATTGAATTTTTGATGAAAAACCATAATATTGAATGCATTCTTTATTTGTATTATCATATCTATTACTTGTGAAATGTGCAATTCTATTTCTTAGCATATATACTTGCCAATATAGACTTATAGTATTTCTATTAGGAAATACACTATCTAATATACTTGAATCTAAGTACTTCTTTAATAAATTTTTTTGGTCAGGTTCAATTAAGGTACTAAAAAAAATTGTAAATGAATCAAAATAATATATTGCTTCTTCTAAAATAGTATTGACCGGAAGGATAATATTACTTTGATTCCTAATGTTTCCGTACCTATTTAATCCTTCAAGAAAACGATTTAAATATTTGTCAATATAAAATAATATTTTATTTTCTAAATAAACAAAGTTATCCCATACGTTATCAATATTATATCTTACTCTAACTTCTCTTTCTATTGGGTTTTCTCTCATAATTTTATTAATTCTTGGAATGAACATTATATTTGTTTGTTTCCTTAAATTTAAATTTTCTGCAATTAAATTATGCATTTCTAATTCAAAATCTTTATAATTCATTATTTTTCATCTTCTATTCATAGTATTTTTATTTAATTTAATAAATTCGTCATAAAGCTAGATAATTTTTAATTCTCCCATACAAATTACTATTTAAATATCTTTATTAAGTTTTTACGCTTTTTTCATTATCCTCTTTTGCATCCTGCATTTCTTCTAAAACTTTTTGTTCTATATATTTATAATTCAATGAGTTCTTTTTGCTTATTACTGTTTCTCCTAATTTCTTTTCCAAATCATCTCGTGCTGTTTTAGCCACTTCTCCACCAGCTTTTGCAACTTTTTTATTTTCTTTTAAACCAAACGGTTTATGCTTTTTAGCTAATTCACGAGTTGCAATTTCGCCCAAATCAGTAAGTGCTACTTCAACATCTGTCATATTATCTCTTAAAGATTCTTTTCTTATGTTTTTATATTCTTTATATTTTGCTGCCTTCATTCCAGACCAAGCCTCATATATTTCATTTGTTAAAACTGCGAATTCATAATTTTCTTTAATTCCATTTTCTTTCCATATATCAGTTAGTTTATTTCTATCAAGTATCCCTTTTAATCTTGCTTCTATCCATTTATCTGAATATCCACGATTTCTATAATAATCTATTGCCCTTTTTATTGCAATTTCAGGATCAAAAACTTCATCTATTCTTTCTTTCCCCATTTGAGCTAACCATAATTTAAAAGGTTCTGCTTTTGGACTTGGCACAGATTCTATTAATCTCAAAATTCCTTTTGTATCCAATGTATCTGTTAAATAACTTTTTCCATCTTTATTTGACCTTAATTTCAGTTGCACGATTTCTTCGTGCAACTGACTTCCTTCATTAATTAACTTTCTTTTTAAGTCACTCCAATAATTCCTTGGAATTTTGCTATCAGTTAAAGCACTAATAATATCTACTACACTAAAATAATATTCTTGTTTTTCAGAATCCCAAATACTTCGTATTTCTTTATCTTCAAATAGATTTGAAATCGTTTCTAGTTTATTTACCATATTCTACCATCTCCTTTGGTTAGTATTTTACCAAACTTTTGTTCTTGATGTCAATATGGTAATATTTATTATTACTTATTTTTTGCATCTACTAAAAACAATGTGAATTGTTCATCCCATTTCTCTATATCGTATTCTTTTAATACTTTATAATTTTTTTCTATCCAATACTTTAATGTTTCAAGCCATCTTTCATTTCGTTTAAGCACAATAAATTCTATTTTTCCATCAATTTCATCAAATACTTTTTTAAGAATTTTAAAAGCAAACATTCCTTTTCTATATTTTGGCATAATCCAAAATTCTTCAATACATTTTGCCTCTTTTGTATATTTTGTATTATTGCTTATTAATATAAATCCAGCATATTTCTCTTTTACCTTTATAAATAATGCTTGACTATCTTCATTTTCAAAATACATTTCTGTATCTATAAATTCAAATCTTCCATTTTCATTTAAATCTTCATTATAATAAACATTAAAATCGTATTGATAATATTCTAATAAATTCTTTAATACCTCTGATTTTTCTTTACTTACTTTTTCAATTTGAAAATCCATACACTTATCTTAGTCCTTTCAATGCTATTCTTTAATACCTAGTATAGAAACAACTACCACATGGTTGGTATGTCGCATAGGAACATTAATCACTCTATATCTAATTTATACAATCTTTCAATCGATGAATCATCTTTAAATGTATTTACTTCTTCTATAAACTTCCATCCAAATTTTTCATAAAGTCCTACGTGTTTAGTATATAAATATAATTCATTTAAACCTATATTTTTGGCATTCTCTTTGACCGTATTCATTAATTGTTTCCATATACCATTACCTCTATATTTTTCATTAACATACACATTTGCAAGCCATGGATATATATCTGGTCTGCTATATAAATCATCTGACATACAAATTTGATACATTCCTACTGGTTCATCTTTAATTAATGCAATAAATGTTTGTGGCAATCTATTATTTTTACATAATGAGTGTTTAAAATAACATTCCACTTCTTCAAAACTACTGTCATTCCACCAATCATAATTCCATTCACATATTTTCTTAAAAACGTCATTATTATTGTCTTCTAATCTTATTATTTTCATTTAATTATATCTTCCTTATCTATATATTTTATTATTTTTTCTTTTTTAGCTTTTATATTGATTTTCTTATTCATAATATAATTATTTTCAAATGCTGTAAATTCAATCATTACAGGATTTATTTTAAATATAGCACCGTAACACACTCAACATGGCTTGTCCATGGAAACATATCTACTGGTTGTACTTCTTTCAATTCATATTTTTCCTCTAACATTGCTATATCTCTTGCTAATGTTGCAGGATTACAACTTATATAGATTACTTTTTTAGGTTCTAAATTTAATATTGTTTCTATTGTATTTTTATCTAATCCTTTTCTTGGTGGGTCTACAAATATTATATTTGGTTTTAAGTTTTCTTTTTTTATTATTTCTGGTAAAACTTTTTCAACATCTCCTGCATAAAACTCAATGTTTTCTACATTATTTATTTTAGCGTTCTCTTTTGCATTTTCTATTGCCTGCTCTATAATTTCTATACCATATACTTTTTTAAAATACTTTGACGCAAATATTCCTATTGTTCCTATTCCACAGTATAGGTCTAATGCTATATTGTTATTCTGCGGACGACCAATGGTCGCCCCTACATGTTGTACTGCTGTGTTATATAAAATTTCTGTTTGAATTGGATTTACTTGATAAAATGAAAGTGGTGATATTTTAAATTTGTATTCTCCTAAAATATCATATATAAATCCAGGTCCATAAATTATTTCTGTTTTATCACCTAAAATTACATTTGTATTCTTTTTGTTGAAATTTTTGGCTATTGTTTTTACATTAGGATGCTTTTTAGTTAAATAATCTACTAATTTTTCTTCATCTTTTAGATTGTTGTCATTTAAAACTAATGTTACTAAAACTTCTCCTGTTTTTACTCCTATACGAATTATTATATGTCGTAATGTTCCTTTTAAAGTTTCTTCATTATACGCACTAATATTATGAGCTCTTGCAAATTCCAAAATATCATTTGCAATTTCTTGACACACTTCGTTTTGAATGAAACATTTTTGTGTTGGAATTATACTATGTGTTCTTGCTGAATATACTCCCATTGTTATTTTATTGTCCCCAGTAACTCCAACAGGATATTGCAATTTATTTCTATAATAAATAGGCTCTTTCATTCCTATAACATCTTCTACTTTTATTTCTTTTTTTAATTCTTTATATAAACAATTTTCAACTATTGCTTTTTTAATTTTTAAAGTTTCATTGTATTCAATATGTCTTAAATTACATCCTCCACATCTTGAATATGTATTGCAATCAGGAGCTTTTCTAGCTTTAGAAGATTCAAGTATTTCTATTATTTTTCCATATGCAAAATTTTTCAAAACTTTCAAAATTTTTATTTTTATTTTTTCTCCTTTAATTGCTTCATTAATGAAAACTGTTATTCCATCGATTTTAGCAATTCCTTCTCCTTGAAATCCATTATCAATTATTTCAACAATATATTCGTCATTTTTCTTTAACATTTTATTCTCCTAGTCATTTTTTTAAATTATATTTGAAAAAATTTGAAAAATCAATATTTTATGTATATATCTAAAAATTTTACACAAAATATTGATGACTCATAAAATGATTGGAGGTAAAAAAATGAAAACTTTAAATGCAATTGCTCTTACATTAGTTATAATAGGAGCATTAAATTGGTTATTAGTGGGCTTATTTGAGTTCAATTTAGTTGATGCTTTATTTGGATCTTTAAGTTTTATTACTAGATTAATATATATATTAGTTGGTATCACTGGTATTTGGGCTATAGCCTTTTATAGTAAAGTATCTGATTAGTACTTTATATCCAAAATTTTATGAAAATGTAAGGGTAGTTTAGATTAACTACCCTTATATATTGTGTGAATATTGAAATATTATGTAAAATGTGATATAATTTCAAAAGTTCTAATTTTGAACATTGACAACTTAATAAAGTTGTTTTTAATCAGTCAATTATCTTTGGTTGAAATGATATATACTAAAAGTTAATTGAGTTCCTGATTATAAACAGCTACCTAAAAACCAATTAGGGGGAAAACAACTATGTCTATTAGAACAACAACTAACCCATACGACGCAAACTTTATTACGCATTCCGGTAGTTTTCACGCCGATGACGTACTCGCAACGGTTATCTTGTCAAAAACTTTTTTGGGAACAGCAACAGTTATGAGAACTTCTGCTGTTCCTAAAGAAGGATTTGTCGAAGTTAAACCACTCATCTATGACCTTGGTGGTGGTAAATTTGACCATCATCAGAAAGGTGGCAACGGTACACGTGAAAACGGTGTACCTTATGCATCTGCAGGGCTTATTTGGAAAGAATACGGTTTAAAAATTCTTTTCAACACATTTAATGATGCATCCGACTATGATATTAAATTCATCTTTGACTACATTGATGGAAATTTAATTCAGGGCGTTGATGCATATGATAACGGCGTAATGCCCAAGGTTGACTATCCTGTACAGAATATGTGTTTTTCAGAAATTATTGAAAATTTCAATCCTACATGGGAAGAAAACAATCAAAATGCTGATTTTGCATTCATTCAGGCCGTTTCATTCGCTGAAAGTGTTTTTGACAGACTCGTCGAAAATGCTCATGCAAAGACAAAAGTTCGAGAAAAAATTATATCCGCAATCTCAGAGTCTAATAATGGCATCATGGTTCTTGATCAGGACATTGATTGGCAGGAAGAACTCTTCAGATCTACAGATGAAAAGGCTTCTAATATCTTATATGTAATCTATCCTTCGAACAGAGGAGATTACAAGGTAAGATGTGTTCCTGATGTTCTTGAAGGATTTGGACAGAGAAAAACCTTACCTTCGGAATGGCACGGCCTCAAAGGTGAAGAGCTTCAAAAAGTTACAAAAGTTTCTGATGCCGTGTTCTGTCATCCCAATGGCTTTGTTGCTGGCGCAGATTCCCTTGAAGGTGCTCTTGCACTGGCAAATCTCGCAATAAAAGCATAAAAACAGCAAAGCAAACCTCTAAACGGTTTAGTAGCTGGCAAAACGGGGAAAATTGTGTACTACAATCTTCCCCGTTTTTGTCTTAATTATTTTTTGCTTTTGATTCACAGTATTTACATCTGTAAACTCTATTTTCTCTATCAGTTAATTTAAATATGTTATCTAAATCTTGTTCAACAGAAGTAATACATCTTGGATTCTCACATTTGATTATATTTTTTAATTCTTCAGGTAATTCCATATGTTTCTTTTCTATAATTTCTCCATTTTTTATTACATTAACTGTAATATCTGGAGCAAGATATCCTAGTACATCCATATTTATATCAATGAATTCATCTATTTTTATTATATCTTTTTTTTCAGTTCTTTTACTTTTTACATTTCTTATTATTGCAACTGAACAATCTAAATCTCCAAGATTTAAATATTCATATATTTGCATGCTTTTTCCAGCTTCTATATGGTCTATTACATAACCATTTGTTATACTATCTATATTCATTTTTATACCTCTATTTAATTTCTAATAATTTTAGGATTAAAGCCATTCTTATATATTTCCCATATTTTACTTGTCTAAAATATGCTGCTCTTGGGTCAGAATCAACCTCTTTTGCAATTTCATTTACTCTTGGTAATGGATGCATAATACATAAATCTTTTTTTGCTTTTCCTAATTTATTGCAATCTAAAATATAGTAATCTTTTAATCTTATATAATCTGCTTCATTGAAAAATCTTTCTTTTTGTACTCTTGTCATATATAGAATATCTAGTTCTTCCATATACTCTTCCATACTTTGAGTAACCTTGTATTCAATATTATTTTTTTCAAGAACATCTTTTATTATATAATCTGGTAATTGTAATTCTATTGGAGATATAAGTATAAATTTTACATTTTTATATCTGCTCATTGCTGTTATAAGTGAATGTACTGTTCTTCCAAATTTCAAATCTCCACAAAGTCCTATTGTTAAATTATCTAATGTACCTTTTTCTTGGCTAATTGTTAATAGATCTGTAAGAGTTTGTGTTGGATGATTGTGTCCTCCATCTCCTGCATTGATTATAGGAACCATTGTAGTTTGTGCAGCAACTTCTGGTGCACCTTCTTTAGGATGTCTCATTGCTATTATATCAGCATAACAGCTAACTGTTTGTATTGTATCTCCTACACTTTCTCCTTTAGATGTTGAACTACTACTTGCTGAAGAAAATCCTAAAACACTTCCCCCTAAGCTTAACATTGCAGATTCAAAACTTAATCTTGTTCTAGTACTTGGTTCAAAAAATAAAGTTGCTAATTGTTTTCCTTTACATTTTTCTGAATATTTAGAACCATTATTTATTATATCTTTTGACACTTCAATAAGTTCATTAATTTCTTCAACAGAAAAATCTGTTATATTCATTAAATGTCTCAACTTTTTTCCTCCTATTTTATCCAACTTTCATCACTAGGATTGTTTCTAAATGCTATTAATCTTTCTTTATCTTCTGCTTTTATATATCCTTCTTCTGCAGCAACATCAACCATTACATCAAAATTAGATAAACTTACATTTTTTACATTTGCAGCTTTTAATCTGTCTAAACCTTTTTTCATTCCATATGTAAATATACTTACTATTCCTAAAACTTCTGCCCCTGCTTCTCTTAATACATTTACAACTTCTATAACACTTCCACCTGTTGAAATTAAATCTTCAACAACTACTACTTTTTGTCCTGGTTTTAATGAACCTTCTATTTGATTATTTCTTCCATGATCTTTTGCTCCTGCTCTTACATATCCCATTGGTAAATTCATAATGTGTCCTGTAATTGCAGCATGTGCTATTCCAGCTGTACTAGTTCCCATTAAAACTTCTGCTTCTGGATAGTTTTCTCTTATAACTTGAGCTAATCCTTCTTCTACTTTTATTCTAACCTCTGGTGCTGTTAATGTTAATCTGTTATCACAATATATTGGGCTTTTTATTCCACTTGCCCATGTAAATGGGTCTTCTGGTCTTAAAAATATTGCTTCTATAGATAATAAACCTTTTGCTATTTCTTTTTCTAATTCTTTCATTTTATTTCCTCCTTAAAAATTATCCTACAAATTCTTCTACACAACGTCTATATGCTGCAACTGGGTCTTCAGCTTTTGTTATCGGTCTTCCCACAACTATATAATCTGAACCGATTTCTTTTGCTTTTGCTGGTGTTGTAACCCTTACTTGGTCTCCAACATCACCATCTGCAAAACGAACACCTGGAGTTACTGTTAAAAATTCTTTACCACATGCTTCTTTTACTTTTCCAGCTTCTAATGGTGAACAAACAACTCCATCTAATCCTGCAACTTTTGCATTTTGTGCATAATGCATTACAACTTCATCTATTGGTCTTTCAATTAAAATATCACTTCTCATTCTTTCTTCACTTGTTGATGTAAGCTGTGTTACAGCAATAAGAATAGGTCTTGTCCCATCTTCTCTTGTTAATCCTTCTATTGCAGCTTCCATCATTGTTATTGTTCCACTTGCATGTAAATTACACATATCAACATCTAATTTACTAAGTGATGCCATAGCACTTTTAACTGTGTTTGGTATATCATGAAGTTTTAAATCTAAGAAAATTTTATGACCTCTTCTTTTTATTTCTCTAACAATACTTGGTCCTTCTGCAAAAAATAGCTCCATTCCTATTTTCAAAAATGGTTTTTCATCTGTAAACTTATCTAAAAAATTTAATGTTTCTATGCTGTTTTTAAAATCACAAGCAATTATAACATCTTTACCCATTAGTGAGCACCTCCTATAATTTCTTTTAAACTTTTAATATTGTATTTTTCCATTTGTACAGGTAAATCTTCAATAATTTCCTTACAAGCATAAGGATTTTTCAAATTTGAAGCACCAACTTGTACTGCTGTAGCACCTGCAAGCATCATTTCAATTACATCTTTTGCACTAGCTACTCCGCCCATTCCTATAATAGGAATGTTTACTGCTTCATAAACTTGATAAATCATTCTTAGTGCAACAGGGAAAATTGCTGGCCCTGAAAATCCACCCATTTTGTTTGCAATGATTGGCTTTTTAGTTTTTGGATTGATTCTCATTCCTAGTAAAGTATTTATCATACTTATACCATCAGCACCTGCATCTTCACATGCTTTTGCAATCTCTACAATATTTGTTACATTTGGTGTAAGCTTAATATATATTGGCTTTGTTGTAACCTTTTTTATTTCTTTTGTAACTTCTGCAGCATTTTTTGCATCAGTTCCAAAAGCCATTCCCCCATTATGAACATTAGGGCAACTTATATTTACTTCTATTATTCCTACTTTATCACATTTGTCTATTTTTTCACAGCAATATTTATATTCATCAAGTGAAAATCCACTTATATTTGCAATAACTTTTTTATTGTAATATTTATCAAGTTCTGGAATTTGATATTTTATTACATTATCAATTCCTGGATTTTGAAGTCCTACTGAATTTATTAAACCTGCTGTACATTCTGCAATTCTTGGTGTTGGATTACCAAATCTTTCTTCCTGTGTTGTTCCTTTTAAAGAAATAGAACCTAACATATTGATATCATAAAATTTAGCAAACTCATGACCAAATCCAAATGTTCCACTTGCTGGAATAATTGGATTATCTAGTTTCAATCCACTTAACTCAACTGATAAATCTACCATATTATTTCCTCCTTCTTTAATACTGGGCCATCTACACATATTCTTTTATTTCCATATTTAGTTTTACAGCTACATCCCATACATGCACCGAATCCACATCCCATTCTTTCTTCAAAACTTAACTCTCCTGTTGTATTTGTATTATCATATACTGCTTTTAGCATTGGTTCTGGTCCACATGCATAAAAATAAGTATAATCATTTAAATCTTTTATAACATCAGTTACAAATCCTTTTGTTCCATAAGAACCATCTGCAGTTGTAATATATACTTTTGCTCCTAGTTTTTTGAATTCTTCTTCATAAAAAACATCATCTTTAGAATTAAATCCTAAAACAACAGTTACTTCTTTTCCTTCATTAATTAAATTTTTACATAATTGATACATTGGTGGAGTTCCAACTCCTCCTCCTATTAATAAAGGTTTGTCTCCACACTTAATTGTTTTAAATCCATTTCCTAAACCTGTTAAAACATCAAGTTTTGCTCCACTTTCTAATTTAGCTAAAACTTCTGTTCCTTCTCCTACAACTTTATAAATAATTTTTATAGTATTTTCATTATACTCACATATAGAAATCGGTCTTCTTAAATAAAAACCATCAATTTCAATATTTATAAATTGACCTGGAGCTGTAATATCTGTAGTAGGTCCTTCAAGAACCATTTCATACACTAAATTTGCAATATTTTTATTTGACTTTACTTCATAACAATCTCTTTTATACATTTTTCCTCCTTTTTTCACATTAGTGAAAAACTATATTTCGTTAAATATTATTTTTCCACCAACCATTGTCATTTTACATTTACCAAATACTTCATATCCATTAAATGGTGTGCTTTTTCCTTTTGATGCGAAGTTATTTGAATCAATAATATATTTTTCATTTAAATCGTAGACTGTTAAATCTGCTTTTTCTCCAACTTTAATTTCTGTTCCAATTTCAAATCTTTCTCTTGGATTAGTATTCATAAGTTCAACTAATTTTTCTAAGCTTATAATTCCTTCTTTAACGAAGTATGTATATAGTAAAGGAAATGCAGTTTCTAATCCAACTATACCCATAACACTTTTTTCTAGTCCTTTACTCTTTTCTTCTTCTGAGTGTGGCGCATGGTCTGTTGCAATCATATCAATAGTTCCATCTAATATTCCTTCAATTAAAGCCTGTCTATCTTCTTTACTTCTTATTGGAGGATTCATTTTAAATCTTCCATCTTCTTGCAACATCATATCATCTAGAATTAAATAATGTGGACCTGTTTCACATGTTATATCAACATGAGCTTTTTTTGCTTTTCTGATTAATTCAACACTTTCTTTTGTAGAAATATGACATACATGGTATTTAACTCCTGTTTTTTTAGCTAGTTCAATATCTCTTTCAATTTCTTTCCATTCGCTTTCTGAACAAATTCCTCTGTGTCCATGTATTTTAGCATATTCCCCATCATGAATGTATCCATTGTTTAATAATGCATTTACTTCACAATGTGCTGCAATAATTTTATTTAATTCTTTAGCTTTATTCATTGCTTCAAGCATCATGTTTTCTTCTTGAATACCTTTACCATCATCAGAAAAAGCAATTATATACTTTGACATTTCTTCCATGTCAGAAAGTTCTTCTCCTTTTTCCTCTTTAGTAATAGCTCCATATGGATAAACATTTATATTTGCTGTTTTTTCTATTGCTTCTAATTCGATTTTTAAATTTTCCATAGAATCTGGTACAGGATTTAAATTAGGCATTGCACAAATTGATGTGTATCCTCCTTTTGCTCCTGCCATACTTCCTGTTTCTACTGTTTCTTTATAAATAAAACCAGGTTCCCTTAGATGAACATGAACATCTATTAAACCTGGTAAAAGGTAATTGCTTTTTAAATCAATTACAAAATCGTCCTCCATAGGAGGAATGATTGTAGAAATATTTTTAATTACATTATCTTCAATAGAAATATCGCATTTTGTAAATTTTTTATCAACAAAAGCCATGGCGTTTTTTAATAAAATTTTCACAAAAATCATCCTTTCTTTTTTTACTCACTGTATTTAATAATACAAAAAATATCGATTATTGTCAAGTAAAAAATGTTAATATTTATATTCTTTTAACTTTCCTCTATATATTTCTTTTAATCCTGCTAAATCTTTAAAGTTTTCTGGTTTTACTATTTCTGGCAGATTATTTTCAATTTGTGATTCATCCATGATACATTTTACAAACTCTGCACAATATAATGCTTTATCATATTTAATTTTTTTATTTAATCCTACTGCAAACATACCTATAACATTAAACTTATAATCATCTTTTTTTTCTTGAAAATTTCTAATTTTTTTCTCTAGTAAATCATACTTTTCATCCTCTATATCCATAGAATAAATTCTTGCATAAGTATTTTTAAATCTTTTAAATGTTCCTTTATCAATATATTCATGTACAAATCCGCCTACAAAGGCATTGTAAGGATTTAATCTACCAAAGCTATACATCTCTTGTAATTCTTTATCTAAAGCAATTGATACATGTGAGAATTCATCTTTTGTATAAAATCTTATAAAATTTGCAAGTGGTGTTCCTGTATGCGTTAATATCAAATATATTTTTTTCATTTTTTTCCCCAATTTTGTTTTTTTCAATTATAAATTTTAACATATGAATTTCATGGTTGCAATATAAAAAAAAAGATAAAATAATTAATTTTTGACAAATGAGACCTTCATTTTCAAAAATTAATATTTTAGCTTTAGTTTGTTTATATATAAAAAACATAAAGTAATTCTTCGGAGCGCGAGTCGCCGAGGGCGTCGACCCCTACATCATAATTAATAGGCTCCTTTTTTATTTTCTTGTTTTTTGTTTCCTTCAATTTTATGTCTTTCAGATAATTTCATTTTTATATCTTCAACTGTTATATTCTTATCTAACATTAGTACTAACACGTGATATGCTAAATCACTAATTTCTCCAATCAATTCTTCTTTATCTGTATTTTTTGCTGCAATAATTGTTTCTGAAGCTTCTTCTCCTATTTTCTTACAGATTTTATCTACACCTTTTTCTAAAAGATAATTTGTGTACGAGCCTTCTCTTGGATTTTCTTTTCTGTCTTTTATCATTTTATATACTTCTTCAATTATTAAATTATTGTATTCTTCTTCAGATGTTTGAACCTCATTAAAGAAACATGAATAACTTCCTGTATGACAAGCCGCTCCTATTTGTTCTACTTGAATTAATAGTGTATCTTTGTCACAGTCTAATGATATACTTTTTATTTTTTGATAGTGTCCTGAAGTTTCTCCTTTATGCCATAATTCTTTTCTACTTCTTGAATAAAAACATGTTTCTTTGTTTTTTAGCATATAATCATAGCTTTCTTCATTTACATATGCTAACATAAGCACTTCTTTTGTATAAAAATCTTGTACTATAGCTGGAATCAATTCCATTTTTTCAAAATCTGGTTTCATTCATTAATCCTCCTAACACTAATATCATTTTTTTCTAATTCTTCTTTTACTTCATCTATTGTTGCTTCTTTGTAATGGAATAATGAAGCTACTAAAGCAGCATCACAATTAGTTTCTTTAAAAACTTGAACTATATCTTGTATGCTTCCGCATCCTCCACTTGCTATTACAGGAATATTTACATTCTCAACAACTCTTTTTGTCATTTCTATATCATATCCCTTTTTAGTTCCATCTGCATCCATTGAAGTTAATAATATTTCTCCTGCACCAAGTTCTTCACATTTTTTAGCCCATTCAATTAAATCTAATCCTGTATTTTCACGTCCACCTTTTACGAATACTTTAAAATTACCTTCTTCGTCTCTTTTGCCATCGATTGCTACAACCACACATTGAGCTCCAAATTCTTTAGAAGCTTCTGTTATAAGCTCAGGATTTTTTACTGCTGCAGAATTAATTGACACTTTGTCTGCTCCACTTTTTAGAATTTCTCTAAAATCATTTATTGTTCTTATTCCTCCACCAACAGTTAATGGAATCCTTAATTCATTCGCACCTTTTTCTATTATATCTTTAATTATGGCTCTTTCCTCATAACTTGCTGTTATATCTAAGAAAACAATTTCATCAGCACATTGTAATTCATACATTTTAGCATAATCAACAGGATCACCAATGTCTGTTAGTCCAACAAAATTAATTCCTTTTACTACTTTACCATTTTTTATATCTAAACAAGGTATTATTCTTTTTCTAAGCATTTTATTACCTCCGCTAAATCTATTCTTTTTTCATAATATGCTTTTCCCACTATACACCCATAATAATCTAATTTCTTCACTTCAAATATATTTTCAGCATCTTTTATTCCACCTGAAACAATAATATTAATATTAGCTCCTTTTTTTATGTTCTTATACATATTAAAATTAGGACCGTGATAGTGTTCCATCTTTAGATATATCTGTAGCAACTATATATTTAACGCCAATTTTTTCTAATTCTTTTATAAAATCCAAATAATTTACTTCACTTTTTTCAAGCCATCCAGAAATTGAAACAAATCCATCTTTTACATCAACACCAACAACTATTTTTTCTGGTCCGTACTTTTTAATCATTTCATTTAAGAAATCTGGATTATTTATTGCAGATGTTCCTAATATTACCCTATTTATTCCTATTTCGTCTAAGTATAAACTAACTGTTTTTTCATTTCGAATTCCTCCACCGATTTCCATTGGTATAGTTATACTTTCTCTGATTTTTTTAATTGTTTCTAAATTCGTACATTCCCCATCCTTAGCTCCATCTAGGTCAACTACATGTAGAAATTTAGCTCCCATATTTTCAAATTCTTTTGCTAATTTTTCTGGTTCTTTACTGTATACTACTTTTTGAGCATAGTCTCCTTTATATAATCTAACCGCTTCTCCATCTTTTAAATCTATTGCAGGTATTACTAACATTCTACAATCTCCTTCCAAGCTCTTAATATTCTTTCTCCAACTTCTCCACTCTTTTCAGGGTGAAATTGACATCCTATTACATTGTCCATTCCTACTATTGCAGGAATTTTCACTCCACCATATTCTGTATATGCAATAACATTTTCAGTATTAAAATCTGCCATGAAAGAATGTACAAAATAAACATCCTCTGTTTCTTTAATATTTTTTAATATTTGATTTTGTCTATTAAAATATAATTGATTCCATCCCATATGTGGTAATTTTTCTGTTGTTTTAATCATATCAACATTTCCTTTTAAATAGCCTAATCCTTTACATTCTTCAACTTCAAAACCTTTTTCAAATAATATTTGCATTCCTAAACATATTCCTATAATTGGAATATTATTTTCTTTCCTATCATTTAATATCTCAACTAATCCATATTTTTTCAAATTTTCCATTGCTACAGCAAAGCTTCCAACTCCAGGCAATATTATTCCTTTAGCTTTTTTTATTTTTTCTTCATCTCTTGAAATAATTACTTCTAATCCTATTCTTTTACATGCATTTAATACACTTTTTACATTTCCTACATTATAATCAATAATTACTATCATTACAGTACCCCTTATTCTTTTTTTATTTTATCATAGAATCTATCTACTAAGTTGTATATTTCTTCACTTTTATATTTTAAACTAACTTTATTTGCTATTAATCTTGTTGAAATATCTGATACTTTATCAATAATTTCTAAACCATTTGCCTTTAATGTAGAAC